>JAAXHO010000016.1 GCA_012270795.1 Candidatus Poribacteria bacterium | reverse complement strand
GTTTACCATCAGGAAACCAACGTGGGACAATATCATAGCGATTTGGATTCGTGATTCTACGTAAATTACTACTGTCATCTTCCATTGCATAGATATGATAAAGTGTATCTCCTGTATGTTTTATTTTCGCCATAAATACTATTTTAGCATCAATATTCAATGCACAAAACAGGAAAACAGCAAGCCCCATGCACACAGGCAAAAACGTGAGTCTACGTTTTATTCTCATAACATATCTCCTATATGTTAAAATCTGAAAATGTGTTGACACACATAAAGATGTTAACCCCCTGCCCCCCTTGTCAGTGGGGTAACCGTGGCGTTTTCGCTAAATTTCAGAGTGTAAATAATTCAAAACTCTACCATAAACGATGACGTGTGGCATTTTTGTAAGCGCGCCACAAGTCATCGTAAAGTAAAGTTATTTAATCGTCAGAAATGGAAAGATCCTGTTTTTCATCAACTTTTTCTCCTTATTCAAAAAGAACAGGGAGTTCTTGATATTCATCAACTACAACTTCATCTTGTCGTTTTTTGCGATCATTTGAACGATGTGCTGTCATTGTTACTTGCGCTTCAACAAAATACGTGAACAATGGCAACTGATTGCCAAGTGTGTGAGAATCTGTACGTCCAAACCAAGCTGTATGCACAACATTATCTTTCATATCAAATTTTTTAAGTCCACCAATTTCTACAAGTTCACCATTAAGATACACTTCGTCCAGCTGCTTTAATATTTTAGTTAACCTGCCAACACGATAAAATCCAGTGAATCCGTAAATAATATTTTCACTGTCCCAGTTCTTAATGTAACCACCGAGGACTATTTCAGCGGTCAGACCATGCCAGCCTACGTCTACCCACACTTCCATTTCTGCATAAGTCCATCCGCCGTAGAAATAATCCGTTTTAAGCGGGGTATAGACAGTCACGTCATAAGAATCGGTATCTGAATGGTGCTTCTTCTCATTTTCATCATAAAGTGAATAGGCTACTGCCTTAATTGTATAGACCTGACCGAGGGGAGAACCAGGATAGTCCGAATCAACCGGGGTAAATTTCGCTTCAGTTTTTACATTATCACCAGTACTGTAACCTACATACTTTCCATTGATATACCAATCAACTACGATATACGGTTCTGAAGTTTTCACATAAGCTGTATGATAAAGAAAACCCGAGTAGTCATAGTAATCCCCATAACTGGGGTACATTTTCTCTATCTCAAACTCAGCCTGACTCTGAGATATACCGATTACAAACATAAATGCTATCGACACTGCGACAACTATGATTTTTAAAGAATTCATTATTCTTCTCCTATTATAACATTTTTCTATAATTTATCTAATAAAATTCATCAATTAGACGTGTAAATTTTGACAATTTTTTGTAAATGAATCATACTTTGCTGTAGTAGTGACCTTCCCGTCAAGACCAGAAGATCACTACTACAGAAGATAGAACGGTCAATGCCAAAAACTTTACATGTTCTCACTTTTGACACCAGCTTGGTAAGCTCGTACAAGTTCTGCATCGCTCCAAGATGAATCAGGTGCCGCTCGATTTCGCATTTTGTGCGTTCATATACTATGTGCATAAATCGGGTAAAAAGGTTACCAAAAAAATATTTATTTTTTGGTTCGTTCAAATATTTTGCTCCGTAAAACTTTTCTCAAAATGAATGCCTCTGGACAACACACATGGTTAAGTGGGTATGTAAAGTTTTTGTCACTTGTCTGAACCAGGATTTTCAGGATTACCAGATTTTCAGGATTATTCCCATCAAATCCTATTCCAAAAGAGAAAATAAACGCTCATCAAAAACCCTTGATGACAGGTAAATCCTGGAAATTCGATAATCCTGAAAATCCTGGTTCAGACAGAATCGCGAAATTCGCGGATGACACGGAAAAGATACCCACAATAAAACAGCTTGATTAGGATAATGGTTATTCTTAGTAAATAAATATGATGCCTCGGTCTTTCCGCGTCTTCCGTGTTTTCCGCGCATTTCGTGATTCCGTACACAAAGGAAATATGAAATTCCTAAATTGACACTTATAGTGACAAAAACTTTTCACATCCATGGTAGGTCAAATCTGTTGACAATCAACCTACTAAAAAGGTATAATCATGACAGACTAAAAAGAGAAGACAATAACGAATGCAATTCACATACTATCTGCCTATATGGGCAATAATACTTGGTATAATCATCGCGGCATGTATCACTGTCTATGGTTATCGTATAATACGTCAATCCATTCGCAACCCTCTTAGAAATTCACTAATATGTTTGCGTATCATAGCTATCGCAATCTTACTTTTCTGTTTATTGGCACCTGTTATAATAGAAAAGAAAGATGTTACCCCTCCATCTCATCTATCCATTTTGGTTGATACATCGCGGAGTATGCAATTAGAGGATAATTATGTCGGAAAAACGGATTTATCCCGCATGGATCAAGTTAATCAACTGCTATTTGATGAATCAAGTTCATTTCTTCAAAACCTGAAAAAGGCCTACAAAGTACATCTCTACCGATTTGATTCATCTATACAGGAAGTTCCTGATGATACTACAAAGTTAGAGGCGAGAGGCACACTGACTAATATAAATTCAGCTATCCGCATGACAAGCCAAACATGGCGTGGTCAACCAAATGCTGGAATAGTATTGATAACAGATGGTGCACACAACACTTCAAGGATGATAGTGGACGACATTGCGGAATTGGATATTCCCATTTATGCTGTAGGTGTGGGTTCCCCGCTGCCTCCAAAAGATATACTGATCTCAAGCGTTGATGTCCCACCTGTTACATACACTGGACATGAAACAGTCATAAGAATAAACATTGGTCAGTCAGGATATACAGATGAATCAATACGGGTTACTCTACGAGAATCCAATAACAACCGGCTCGTTGATGCGGTAATGCTACCTTTAACTAAAGAAAATAATAACCAGTCAGTCCTATTAGATGGACAACGTATCTTGACCGGTTCACAGCATACAGTTGAATTGAAACTTACACCCGAAACAGAAGGAAATTATCAGTATCAGGTGAAAATCCCAACCTTAGAAGGTGAACTGACTGATGCAAATAATGATAGAACATTCTCGATAAAGGTTGTGAAAGCCAAACTAAATGTCCTATATTTTGAAGGTAGACCACGCTGGGAATATGCTTTCCTAAAACGCACTTTGGAACGAGATCCAGATATTGAAACAGAATTCTCTATCCTATCAAAAAAGCCGTTGCCTGAATCACTGCTTGAACGAAATGACGGATATTACCCTCAAGACACATCCACCCAACTTACACGATTTCCAAATACCCGAGAAGAACTCAGCACCTATGATGTGTTGATATTAGGTGATATATCTTCTGAACATCTCAATATAGGTCAACAACAAGCAATTATTGACTTTGTAGAAGAAAGTGGTAAAGCCGTTATATTTCTGCCTTCACGAACAGCTTTAGGTACAAATGGTTTTAGCAACATGCAACTATCAAGGCTACTGCCGATTCAGATTCCAGCCAATGGATGTCAAGTCCAAGATGGTGAATTCGCTGTAGAACTAACTCAATCTGGCAAGTTCCACCCAATGCTACAACTTGATGAAAAAGTTGATCGGAACACGGAGTTATGGCAAAACCTTCCAGTTCTTAATCGCAGCTTTTACGGGTTCCAATTGAGAGCAGGCGCAACCACACTCATCAGAAAAAAGAATGGTCAACCTATTTTGATATTTCAACGTGTTGGTCTTGGAAAAAGTCTGCTCTTCGCCACCGAAGGAATATGGAATTGGCACTTCGGTGTAAACACCTATCAAGATGACATTTATCAGACAGTTTATCCCCGTTTTTGGGCACAAGCCATTCGTTGGATGGCTCAACAGTCGGATGAGGCACGTATCTATTTGACCACTGATTCCCCTACATACTCCCAAGGAGACACTGTCCAAATAAATATTCGGACATTTTCAAATATGATACAACCGCAGATTGAGGCAAAAATACTTATGTCGGGTACAACACCAGATGGTACAACATTCCCACTGAAAACCCAAACTGAAACAACAAGCGGACAAACCCAGAACATAGGACACTATACTGCAAAGTTAAAGGTTGAAGAAAAAGGAAATTACAAGATTCGTGTTACTGGTGTTGTGGGGAATGTGCCTCTGGGAGAAGATGAAATTAATTTATTCGTTCATCCCCAACTTGTCGAATTGCAGACACCCCAACTTAATGAACCCCTCTTGAAGGAACTCACTGAGAAAACTGCTGGTGTTTATTTAACAATGGAGGATGCTCAATCGCTTCCAAATCAGATCAGCTTTGAACAGGATGCCATCTTTGTTGACGAAAAACGCGATGTTTGGGCACATCCGCTTATCCTCATTGCTGTCGTTGGTTTATTAGGTGCTGAGTGGTTCTTACGAAAACGTAATGGACTAATTTGATGTTTTGCAAGTGCTCATTGCAATGTAATTCTTTGTGGGTATCTTCTCCGCGTCTTCCGTGTACTCCGCGCCTTCCGCGATTCTGGGGGGTCCTGCCCAGAGGCATTCAATTGTCGGGTTT
>JAAXHO010000010.1 GCA_012270795.1 Candidatus Poribacteria bacterium | reverse complement strand
GCTCCTACAGAAGATGTGTATAATTACTTCAATAATTCACCATAGATTAGGCAGTTTGTGCTACGAGTGTGTTTAACTTGCGAGTGATTCGTGATTTTTGGCGATTGGCTGTGCCTTTTTTGATGACACCTTTACCCGCTGCTCTGTCAAGCAAACTTGTGGTTTTTTTGCACAATTGCTGTGCTAATTCTACATTACCTTCTTGTAGAGCAAGTTCTGTATTTTTGAGCGATGTTCTAAGTGTTGCTTTACGATGTCTGTTCCGTTCACGTTTTTTTGCGTCTGAGCGGAAACGTTTCTTTGCTGATAATCTATTCAAAACGATAACTCCTTTTCTATATATTAACTCAAGTAATTACTTATACCAATTCTAAAAAATATTGTCTCATTAAGGAATTCCACTGTTATTGTTGATTGGGGTGTCTCTCTTCGGTAGGAGCGACCTCCCGGTCGCGACCGGGAGGTCGCTCCTACCATATTTCTACAAAGTAATGAGACATTATTTCGTAAGTCGGGTTTTGCTAACACTTTATCCGACTTACGAAGCAATGTTTAACCCCCAAACATTTATGCACATCTCTCATGTAATTAAGTTGACGTATCTTGAAGAATCCACTAATATTGTTTTTTTACTTTTCCCCATGTCGTTGTCATTTTTCCTTCAGCTTCGACAGGGGCGACAATGGGAGCTAAGCCTGAATTTGCCATTGATGCAATTTCGTCTTGTTCTAATACGACGTTGAAGATTGCGACTTCATCAATGAAGACATTCCCAAACCTGCCGGCACAACAAGAATCTCGCCCTATAAAGACGGGGCCTGAATCTGCATTGATTGGAACCTTGTCAAGGACCATTGCACTTACTTCATTTTCATCTACGTAGATTTTCCAATCCCCTGTGCTGCTGTCAAAAGTAAACGTATACAAGTGCCATTCTGTAATGTCAGCAGGTCCTGCGGCATTCGTATTCCAGTTTTGGGGTTTATTCCAACAAGCCCCATTGCAGAGTGCCCATCCAATATTTTTGGTATTAACCACTGGGTGGACAATAAAAGCATCCCGTTTATCTACCATAAAACCGTGCTGATTCTAATTTTCCATTTTACTTTTGACCCATATAGAGACAGTAATAGCATCCCGTGGATTCTCATGGGCAGGCACTTCAACGTAAGCACCTACACCGTCCAATTCCAATGCATTTCCAAATTTCCCGTCAACCCACTTTGGACCTCCTTGAAGTGTGCCATGAAGTTCGTTTTCAGATAAGTCGCTTGCGGTATCTCCCTGGCCGTCGTCAAATAACCAGACCCCGACAATTGTATCCGGGTTAATCGCTGCCTCGGTTAAAGCCACTATAAATCCAAGACTAAGACATACAAGTATTCCTACGATAGCATAAAGTTTCATCAATTGCCTCCTATTGTTATATATGATCAACTGTTATTATTAACACATAGATGTCAATTTAGGAGCTACTCTACCCTATTTCCCTCTTGTTGGAGGGGTTTCTAACCTCGATAGCAGAGGGGAATGGCATAAAATCGGGGTTAGAAACCCCTCTAACAATAACGAATATTCTTAAATTGACACCTATGACCGTTATTATTATTATTAACACAAATATAAGGGAATTATATCATAAAATGTTGTTTTTGTCCAATGTTTTTTTCGCTTAACGCATAATAGCCAGTTTTTTTATGATCGTATAAGTTTGGTCTTTTGAGACAACAGAAATCTGACAGATATATACACCCCCTGAGACGGCTAAACCGTAGGAGGTTTGTTGGTTCCACCATGTTCGCCATATCCGTTTGTCAAGTCTATCTCCGACCCCGTCTATTCTTTTTATGAGGCTGCCTCGCGCGTCGTATATAACAATCTTCATTTCAGTTATATCCAGATTTGCCTCTACCCGGAATTCTGTGCGGCTGTGAAAGCGGACAGGATTTGGAGATACGAGAATACTTTTCCATAGAAAGCCTTCTTCTAAAACAGTCGTCTGTTTCACTGATGCTGCGCCGAGTGGGTATTGTGCCACGACATGTATAGTATTTTTCCCTGGAGACAAAGGAATCATTGCTGTATAAGTGTTTTTTTCTTTGTCTAATTCGGCTATAACGTTGCTGGGATGAACAATTATATCAATCGGAAAGTCTGCTTGAAATGTTCCTGTGATTTGCAGCGGGTTCTGTTTGACGACTTCAGGTAACTCAAATGTGATCTGAGGTATCCCTCGTTCTGGTTGGAACATATCATTGAGTAGGCTATCTATGGTGACGAGGACAAGTTGTGTCACCTTTTCTACCAGTTGGAAGTTGATTTTATCATTGGTATCAGCGTAGGTATGGTAGTAAGGATTGGCATCGTAGTTTTGTGAGTTTCGCCATGGGGTAGAACTCTCAATAAGGGTCACTGCTGAGTATCCGACATCCCAGAATGTTTTGTGTGAAGCGATGTCCACAAATTCGTCCTGCGTTCTGCGTATTTTCAATCCGATGTTGTACCATGTATTGGATATGGCGAGTGCGCGGCTTATCCACAGAGATTCTCTGTTGGCAATTACCTCAACGAGGTCGGTTTTCCAGTTGAAACCGATCATATCTAAATTGAAGACTGCAGTGATTTTTTCTGACTCCTGGGAGCGTGTTTTTTTGAGAGCTCCACTGTTCGATCTGTTATTTTGTATTGCTGCATTGACGTAGTTTCGGCTTCCCTGGAAACCGATTTCTTCACCACCGAATGCGATGAATTTAATTTCGTGGTCATATTCATAGTGACTGAGGATGCTGGCGATTTCCAGCATTGCTGCGATTCCAGTGCCGTTTTTGTTTGCGCCTGGTGCGATTGAAGCCAATGGGTTCCAGTTTGTTTCTCGGTCTGCTTTGGCGTCGTAATGTGCGCAGACGATGAAGACATGTTTGCTTGTGGATGTTTCCTTTGGAGGAAGTACTGCTATGACATTTCGGATGCCGCCAACATTCTGTTCGCTCACTTGTAACCTTTTGTGTTCTTGAAATTGTACTTTTATGTATTCAACAACGCCTTCAGTTGCTTCTCTGTCATAGGCGTTGCGTGTGCGGTGTGTTTTTTGGGTTGGATAATACGATACATTTTCTTGCAGTGATTTTACATGCGAAATCAGTGATTCAGATTGGACTTTGGTTATGAGTTCGTCACCGTTTTCTGCATGTAGAGCATAAGGACAGAAGGACACTGATAAAAGAAACGTCATGATACACACTATCAGGAACTTGTTGGGATTGTCTATTATTCGTCTATACATAGGCGTGTATTCTTATGATTTCAGGTTGTTAATTCTCGTTCAGTGAAGCAAAATGTACCTACTTCAACAAAACAGTGTTCTGATTTTAGCAGATTCTTTGACCGATAGCAAACAAAGAATTGGGTGTGTAAAGTTTTGGTTACTTGTCTGAACCAGGATTTGCCAAATCAACGGTATGAATGCCTTTTGGCATTCCCCGGGATTTACAGATTTACAGGATTGGAGTGTGGCACATTAGATTTCCATTCAAAAGTTGACATAAACGCGCATCAAAAGCCTTGACAAGGCAATCCTGAAAATCTGTAAATCCCGGGGAATGCCAAAAGGCATTCATACCGTTGATTTGGCAAATCCTGGTTCAGACAGAATCACGGAATGCGCGGAGTACACGGAAAACACGGAAAAGACCGCTTTGTGTGAGGAATAACTGCAAATTCTTTGTGTATTTTTTTAGATTTTATAAGAATTTTCTACTTTTAAAACCGTACCGTACGGTACGGTTTTTTCGGTTTACGGTACGGTTTTGTTAATTCGTTATGCGTCCAGTTTTCATAAAGCTTCATGGGAGTTTTTGTAGTGTTTTTTTGGTAAAATTATTGTCGGATTTCGGTACGGTTTTTTTGTTGGTGTTTTTTGTTCTGTTTTTGGTTTTGCATAGTGTTCTTGTTGTGTGCTTATTTTTTGTATATATTATAAGTGATTTTTTATGTATTTTGTAGTTTTTTGTGTGTCTGTTTATTGGGATTTCCAATATATACCCAATAGGTTTTCAGCAGTCGACTGATGGCTGATAGCGCGGATTTGGGTACAGAATCGCGGAAGGCGGGGTGTGTGCGGAATCGCGGAATTCGCGGATGACACGGAAAAGATATCAACGATAACCCATCTTGATTATGATAATGTTTATTCTTAGCCAAAAATCCTGATGCAGCGGTCTTTTCTGCGTTTTCCGCGAATTCCGTGATTCCATACACACGCCGCCCATCCGAAAAACCCGCGATTCAGACAAAAAGAGGGACATAAACTTAACACATCCATTGACAGGGGATATATGTTTAATTTAACATTTTTTGAAACCAATTTACAATTTCGTGACGTTGAGTTAAAGAATACAACATTCGGTTTAGTATAAGTATAAGGGATTTTTGTGTATGGTAAGGTTTTCAATCCCAAGCACACAAACCGAATCTCAAATACGAAGGATCTGGGCAACGGCAAATGCACGGATCTGACATTTTTAGGTTAGTTTAATAGATTCCTACGAAACTCTGAATTTGTTTCACATTTTCATTGAGTCACTATGAGATGTGAACGTGTAATGAAACGCGCATCAATCCCCTTATCAAGGGGGCTTTAAGGAAAATGCGTAAGTTCTGTTGCTTTGACAAATTTGAAAGAAAAAATGTATAATTTACAGAACTGAAC
>JAAXHO010000057.1:1237-4636 GCA_012270795.1 Candidatus Poribacteria bacterium | reverse complement strand
ACAAAAATAGTGAAAGATTAAACTCTGCGCGAATGTATCTACCTTTGGTGAAGGATAGTAAGTGATGAATAACGTAGAAAGGATCGTAAAACATCTGGAAATGACTCAAGTTGTTATGAATCGTATGGGTAGGAATAGTTTTCAGTTAAAAGGCTGGAGCATGACAATCCTCGTTGCAGCAAAAGTTTTAATTGCCAGAACTGATCTACCCAGTCCGTTTTTAATCCTAGCACTTATCTTTCCCATCATAGGATTTTGGTTCCTTGACGGATATTTTATCAGACAGGAACGGTTGTTTCGACACATATATGATGATGTCAGGAAACAATCTGATACTAATTTTGAGATGAATGTCGCCAAGCATAAAAGTAAATCCAACTGTAAGTGGAGAGCAATTTTTTTTTCGATTGTGCTTGGTAGTTTTTATGGTGTAGAGGTAGTTTTTACCATCGTTGTATTTGCAGTAATTTATTGCGGTTAAATCCCTTGGAGGTAATATGAGACACGTATTTTTTAGTTTTGATTGGGACGATGTTTGGCGAGTCAATCAAGTTCGACACAGTTGGGTTGCCAAAGGCAGTTATACTGAAGCTGGTTTCGTTGATAGTGCCGAAATCGAAACACTGAAAAGAAACACTGATCAAGCCATCAAAAACTGGATAAATAAACAGATGGATGGCACCTCTGTAACTTGTGTCCTGATTGGTAATTCAACCACCAATAGCAGATGGGTCAAGTACGAAATTGAACAAAGTATTGAAAAAGGAAATGGTTTACTTGGGGTATATATCCATAATGTTAAAGATAGGCACGGTTGGACAGCCACTAAAGGAGCAAGCCCTTTTAGACAATCACCATTTAATTTTACACCATCCGCTAACACTAATTTAGTTTATCCATGTTGTTCATACTACGATTGGGTTAATGATAATGGCTATTCCAATCTTGGAAACTGGATAGAGAAAGCCGCTAAGCAAGCAGGCAGATAATGCAACCAGTGTGTTTTGCAATCCGCGTCATCCACGTTACCCGTGATAATCCACGGTTCAGATCCTCCACAAAATTGAGATTGACAAACGGGTACGTACACGGTATGATTTAATAACAGAGGAAATCCACATTGTGGGGAAAGAAACGAAGTGTCTGAATCGTGGACTGCCCAGAAGATATAGTCTACAAGGATTTAAAGGGTGCCAAAAATGCAAAAATACGATGTCGTATTGTCATTTGCCGGAGAAGATCGACAATATGCCAAGGCATTAGCAGATCTTCTTACAGTGGGAGGATATCGTTTTTTTTACGATGAAAATGAGTTAGCGCAGCTGTGGGGCAAGAACCTCTATAATTACCTGTCATCGGTTTACAAGGACCGAGCGCGCTATTGTGTGATGTTCCTGTCTAAGCACTACGAGCAAAAGTTATGGACGAATCATGAACGCCAGCTTGCACAAGCCAGGGCATTTCAGGAAAACCGCGAGTATATCCTCCCAGTTCGTCTTGACGATACAGAGATCCCAGGAATTCCTCCCACAGTCGGCTATCTTGATTTACGTGCAATGACTATTGAAGAAGTCTATGAGGTTTTAGTAAAAAAGTTAGCAGACACCATATCGCAGACAACGGAAACTAATTTAGCGACCACTGCTCAGAGCGATACCCACGAGTTTGTGTTATTCCGTCCAGAAGATGGTAAGTTGTATTTCATTCCATTTCAAGATGCCCGTTGGGATTCGACAGAAATTTCGCTTGAGCTGCTTCCAGAATCTCCTGAAGAGACTGCTTTTCTCCGCTCATTAAGAACGCATATCAGTCAGGCATTTACCAGAGATGTTTTTATTGCTTTCGCACTCGGCGAAGATGCAGCGTGGGTAAAACCGCAGGAAGTTGTTCAAATTGCGTCCGGCTCTCAAACCGTTTGGAAAATCATTCTGAAGGCAGAAAGACATAAACAAAATGGAAGTCCGCTTGGCGATTTCACATTCGGTACCATTTCACCAGATAAGATGGCTGAAATGCGAGCAAAGCGTATCCTACTTGACGAAAAATTAGAGGCACTCCCGGGAGATTTCCAGAACCGAACAGGTCCCGCGGGGTTATTTAATGAAGCCACGCTGGAAATGTTTGTTCGCGGTGGGAACGGATTTCAAATCTCTGCCTCATCCATTCCATCCTTATACCGATCTTTCGGACAAACAGGAAAACGATTTGAGAAATTTGCCCGCTTGACATCGATGCTCCAACTGAAACTTTCAAACACAGTTGAAGAAATACTTCAATTAGACTTGAAACTTTTGAACGCTAAGGAGTTACAAGTCGGATTCAGAGGACGTCGGGCGCGGCGGTATACCAACGTTAAACCATCCATTATTGAATTTAATGGAGTTTGTCCGCTTTCTCAGTGATTGCCAAATTTTTGCCTGATTATACGGACTGTGTTCTTTCAGATAGACTTGATCTGAGTTCGCGTTATCTGTTGCATCCACGGTCTAAACAACTGTACGACTTCGATCAGAAAAGATCATTATAGTGGAAAACGAAAAAGTCATACCTATTGAAACCTTAAGTAAATTCATAGAATGAGCGGCACAATTTAGCGATGGACAATACCTTTTCCGCGGTGTTTCAACGGAAAGTTACAAAATAGAGGCATCCGCTTACCGCCGCCTGTCAGAAACTGACAGAAATAATCCCAATAAATTACTCAAAATCAACAAAGATTTGATAGGAAAAGCAAGAAGCCTGGGACATGATCAAAGAGATGCCCAACAACTTTCTGATCTGGAACTCCTCGCAGAACTCCAGCACTTCGGCGCAGCCACCTGCTTGATAGATTTTTCACGGAGTGCCTTAGTCGCTCTCTGGTTTGCTTGCCAGCAAGGATCCCAAAGGGAAGCAAACGGCAAAGTATTCGCTGTCCGGCATGACGATATGGTCCGACTAAAAACGGTTAACCCCGATTTAATCACAAAAGATATTGATTATTTTCTCTCGCCAGATGAACACGATAGATATTTGCTATATCAATGGCAACCTAAACTTCAAAATAATCGTATCATTGCCCAACAGTCTGTCTTTGTATTTAGCGGTGCCCAAATTGAAGCCGAGGCTGAATGTGTCATTGATAAAAATAGTAAGCAAGATATTCTAACATCTCTGGATAAAATATCGGGTATCACCGAAGCCAATATTTATCCAGATTTTGATGGATTTTCACGACTCCATGCCCACGATGAACCGTACATTGAACCCGATCCCCAAGACTATTTACAGCGGGGTATTGAAGCTCACCAAAATGACAATCCGGATGATGCGATTGCGTACTACACCGAAGTTATACAGTTAGATCCAACGGACACCTCTATTGTTTCCATAGCCTATTACAGTCGCGGCCTTGCTTAC
>JAAXHO010000057.1:0-1100 GCA_012270795.1 Candidatus Poribacteria bacterium | reverse complement strand
ACAAGAGTGGGAAAAAGCCAGATCGGACTTGACAATTGCCAGAAACATGGGAGTGGATATCATTGCCTTATTTCATAACGCTTATGCAAGCGTTGCGGACTTGGAGCAGAAGTATAACGTTAAACTACCAAAGGATATTGCCGCGATGCTAACGCCCCCGCAGGCATAGCAGGGAAAATAGAAAACGCTCTCCTTGGCGGATTACTTGATGTTACAGAGTGCCGATCCGCGTAATCCGTATAATCCGCCTAATCCGCGATTCTGACCATAGAGAAACCCATTAGTTTCACAAAAACACACATCTCAAATCCCGCCATTTAGAAAAACCTATTCAAAACCGTTGATAACCGACGCAAGTTGTGGTATACTTTCTTAACTATTTGTAGGAAGAGGTGAATACCATGAACGACTATAGAGACATTATTACTATTGAACCGGATAAACGCAGCGGACAGCCGTGCATTCGAGGAATGCGGATTACCGTTTACGATGTCTTTGAATACCTGGCATCGGGTATGACAGTAGCAGAAGTTCTCCACGATTTTCCCGAGTTAACCGAGACAGATATTCGTGCCTGTTTTGCTTACGCTGCGGACAAGGAAAAATCGCAGATAGTCGTATACACAGATGAAACTTCTATTCGATCAGAACCTATCCGACCAACTGGTGACGCTGCTGGCGGACCTGTTTCCTAATTCTACCCATGTCAAAACGATAGGGTTAAATACGGCAACGGATACCGAGTTATGGGATTACGCTCTTGATAACGACTATTTCATCGTTTCAAAGGATAAAGACTTTAGGAATAGGAGCATCATTCACGGTTATCCGCCAAAAGTGATTTGGATCAGGATAGGGAATTGTTCGACAAGTGCTGTCGAATACAATTTGAGAAAGCATTTCGCTGATATTAAAGAATTTGGGAGGGACATAAATGCAGGATTATTTATCCTACGGTAATCGGATTAAACGCCAACAACCAACAGAGAAATCGCCATTTAGACAACAAACCCTGAACACACGAACTCATCTTTCTTCCGAACACGTATCCCTCATCTCAACGGGATGTGTAAATATTTTGTTCAAATCAAGACGCTATA
>JAAXHO010000152.1 GCA_012270795.1 Candidatus Poribacteria bacterium | reverse complement strand
CAAATACCAGTTACTTCATGGCGAGCAGGTTCGACATTGACAGTTGATTCGCCATGAGCACAGGTTTTCTTCACGAAAGTTGTTGATGAAGAACTTCCAGTAATAGTCTTGGATACCTTCTTTCACGTAGCACAGTTCTTGTAAATTTACAGTTCTCGATAGTCTTCGGTGAAGTTGAAGAGTTCTGTACCAAAAATTGTCTTTGCTTTTGCTCCTCCTTATTTTTGGTAGATAAAACGGGGATGATGTTGTTGTTCTCAGGGAGCTTTTTTCAATAGGGGTGATGTGCCTTTTCCAGTCGAAGTTGTATTGATCAGCTACTATTTTACAGAAGGTTAGTAAATCGTGCATTTCGATGTATAAATTAATTGGTAACAGCTTCAGTTGGATCAAGCGGGTTTTGTAGTCTACTTGAGACGTTCTGCAAATCCATTTCGTTACTCTCTTCTGTACTAGTTCGAGTTCTTTCATGGATGTCCTGTTTGCATGCCAGACTGGAGAACAGTGTGTCAAAATTGGTACGACATACCCACAATACATATTTAGGCGTGAACACAACGAACTCAGTGGTGAGGTGTTCCTTTTTAGATTGAAAAAGGCTCGATAGGCTTTGTTGCATCTAGTCTTTGTTTGTTCAACCCACGATAGGTCTTCCGAAATTACGACGCCAAGGTCTCGCTCGAATGGAGATGTTTGGAGGTTTACGTTCTTCATTCTGAATTTTTGGGAGTCATCGCCGCGGAACATCATCAAATGGGTTTTTTCAACATTGATTTCCATTTTGTTCTGGTCGCACCACTGGACAAATCGATCTAAATCTTCTTGTAGTTCTATCGGGTTGGAAGACATGATTTTGGTGTCATCGGCGAACATGTAGATGCTACTGGTGGTAACGACTTTTGGCAGACTGTTCACGAAAACAAGGAAGAGGAGTGGGCCCAAAATTGATCCTTGTGGGACTCCACTGGTTACTGGTAATTCCGGTGATTTCTTTGTTCCAACTTTCACACGTTGCATTCGATTGTCCAGATAACTTCTCACAATGTCAACTGTCTTATTTGGAATTCCAGTTGAGTGTAGAGCTTCTAGGATGCGTTTATGGTCCAGCTTATCAAAAGCTTTGGCAAAGTCAATGTACACCGTTGCAAGGAATTTTGTCAGAGAGTCCAGGGTTCTGTAAATTTCATCTGTGTACGCTAGGAGTTGCAAGAGGGTGGAACGCTTCGGAACAAAACCGTACTGACATGGGTCAACTTTCGGAAGAAAGATTTCAGCAATGGTTTTCTCGATCATTTTCTCCCAAACTTTGGATATGTTACAGAGGAGTGATATTGGTCTATATTTCTTTACCAGTGATCGATCCGTATCTTTAAAAATTGGAGTTATTTCCGACTTTTTCCAGAAGGTGGGAAAGCATCGTTTATTATAGAAAGTTCTAAAGATAACGGATAGAGAATTTGCTAGAGATTCAGAACATTTGTTGAGCATAATGTTCGGCAGATTGTCCGGGCCACAGGCTTTTTGGGGCTTGAGGTTTTGAAGTAGATTTGTAATGTTGTCATTTGAGAAGTTTGGTTCTATCGATTGGTCTTCCAATATCGCAGGTATTTCGGTAGATTCGGCAGTACATTCATCTTCATGGTCGTTAGATTTTGAAAAGACACTACAGAAGAAAGTATTAAAAAGAACGCTCTTCTCTTCGTCCGTGTTAGCTGTTGAGTTTTCATGGCAAATTTCGGTCGGTATGGGATCAG
>JAAXHO010000043.1 GCA_012270795.1 Candidatus Poribacteria bacterium | reverse complement strand
GCGGACAAATCTATTTGTTGACAACATAAAAAATATATTAGTTGCATTAGAGGTAAATGGATGGGAGGGCTTCATAACTAAGGAGCCGCTGAGATATTTATAACGTTACTGGTTTTTTGGTCTATAGTGGTCACTGTGCTATGAACGTCCGGATTGAACGTGTTCATGGCATTCACCAAACCATAATCTTCATTTTGTCAGGGAGGATATGTAAATGAACGCCGTGATAGATACATTACGTTTTTCAGATAAACTACAAAAGGGTGGCTTCACGTCAGAGCAGGCCAATGTCTTGGCTCGGGCATTAGGTGATGAGTTGACGGAACAACTTGCTACCAAAGAGGATATAAAGGCGCTGAAGGGAGACATAAGGGCGCTGCAGGGAGATATAAGGGGATTGAACGCCAAATTCAACTACACCATGGCATTAATCGGGCTGCTGGTGGCGCTGGAGCTTATTCCTGTTGCCGGGATGGTACTGGGGTGAGCGGGTAATACAACTGGGACGAACGTCGCAGGATCAGCGGCTGTAACCTAATGCACGGGATATCGTTTGGGCTGCATCTTGCAACACCAGGCGTGCATCATCAAACGTAGCTTTTTGTGAGTCGTCCAGGTGTTTGAGAAAGGGAATGGATAATGCGGCCATCATCTTTTTTGAATAATCGAATATGGGAAAACCGATGTCTTTTACCCCTTGAATTTGCGTGCTGGCGATGCTTTCGTAACCCTGGCCACTCGTATAGGCAAAATTGCAGTGATATACCTGAGCATCGGCTATAAGAAGCAAGTCGTTAAAAACCTGCTGTTATACCTGATGCTAACAGCCACCTTATTTTTTCACTGCCGCCCACCCAAGCAGACGATGCAGGATACGAGTAATACGTATTCACTGTATTTTTCAGCTCGCCTGCATAGAATGCATACGATTTTACATTCAGCATACCGTAGCTACTGATCTCATCGTGTAAATTTAAAGAATTTTTCACACTGCCAGCCCAAGCAACAGGCGTAACGTATTCATAACCAAGATCATAACCTACATTCATAGCTTTGGTTTCTATCCAAAGGTTAGCATTTGTTATGTACACCCTCACGCGGTGGTCTTTATCATTTGCAAACATTCTGTCCAATAAACCAAGACGTACAAACCTGTTAACATCATCTGCCTGAACCAAAGATACGTACATCACGCCTGGAGAAGTGAAACTTCTATAAATACCAATATTCACATTCGCAGGATATAAAGATATGGCGGTTAATAATGTATGACCATCTACGCTTTCTTTATCAGGCGCAGTAAACTCATACATAATCCCATCATAACCATCAGGTAATGAGTTTATATTTTCCTGTAATTCAGGCATAGTTCCATCATAGTTCTCATATACCTGAAATGCAGTAGCAGACGAACATACAACCAATAATAAAATTACAAATAATTTATTCATTTAACTTTATCCTATTTAATAAATTCGACCATCTGAGTCCAATAATCAACTCTATCAGTGGTTAATACAACATAGGGTGCATACGGGATACTAAGATTATAAATAGGATCACCCCGCATATCTGATTTTGAAATATCATCGGTGTCCAGAGTATTACCCACATATTTCCACTGCTGGAACGAATTAGGTACACCTCTCCTTCCTTGAAGTTCGAGACTCCAGATTCCACCTCTTGTATTCGTTGTTTGTTTCAAATAATCAAAAAGACTCTGGTATGTCTTATGATTATCTGTCCTAGTGTCAGTAAATTCCTTGCCTGCCCACATCCAGGGAGAAAAAATAACGGTATCCCAAGCAGCAATATTCTTTTTGTACGGAGTCCAAGCATCAATAGCATTTAAAACTGAATCTTGAGAGGAACCCTGACTTTTGGAAGTTTGTGGAGACCAAAGAACCTGCCTGGCATTGGGAACATTCTGCATTATATGATCAAAGCTATACTTATCCCTGCTTTTGATAACTACAGAACGTGTCGTTCCATTAACAACAGCTGAATCTACTATCTGAGAATAAACCTTCATAAAAAGAGCATCCCTGTCCGATCCTTTTACATAACAGAAAGCAATACATTTTCCAGTCTCCGGATCAGTCAACTGTTGGTCTATTTTCGGATCTACCAAAACCACCAAACTTGCATTAACAGCATACTGTAACGCATGTGCAAAGGGTAAAAACCGTGTTGTATTATCAAAATCACCAGTCGTATCAGGATGATTACCTACCCTGCCCCTCAATCTACTATTTCCGACAAAATCCTTTAAATTAGTAGCCCAAACAAAACCATCTACACCATCATTACAAATATAACTTTTATTACCTGGATCATTATACTCCCCATACGATTCCTCACTGATAGACGTTGTAAATTTGTTATAGGTGAAATAATGGCCGTAATATACTTCCTCTTTATCATATCTAGGGGGACAGTTACCCTTACCATCTCCGTCAGGGGCATATGGAGAATTAGTATTCCTGACCATTACGACGTCCATTTCAACCACCTTGATACTCCCACCATTATAATCTGCTGCTTGATACATCGACGCCAATGAATTTTCAGGAGGAAGCTGTGATAAATGGTCAGTAGGTTCAATCTGACTGTCTGAAACAGTCATTCCCCAAACACCACGGTGGGCAGAAAGAACCAAATCTTGCTTGGAATCCCAATCAGGTGATTTAATCCAATTCAATGTTTTACATGGAATAGTACTTTGGCCCTGTACAGTGGAACAAATATGCTGAGAATCATAAAGAGCCTTACAGCTGGACACAGTTGTATTTGTATACGTTGTTCCATCTGGTTTAGTGACAGTACAATTCGCATTGGCATTGGTTGACACTCCCGCAAAAAGCAGAAGTGTCAACATAAATGGCAGTCTATAAATCATAATACACCCCCATTAGTCATTAGAAGTGCCAGACAATAACGTAATGCTCGAAAAGCTATCGGGAGCAGTACAACTACTATGCCAATGGCTGGCTATACTAACCTGCTGTCCTGTAACCAATGCCGTCATGACAATCTGAAACCTGGCATAACCCTGCAAAGAGTTATCTTTCAATGCCCTGTTTCCATCTACGTTATACCAATGACCATTTTCATCCTTAAACGAAAAAATCGTTCCGGAATTAAGATCCTCCTTACCAACGTTAACTGCTTTTACATAGACTGTCCCACAGTTGGTGTCAGCATAAACGTTAGTGAATGCGACTACTAAACCAAGCAATATAAGTGTGCTAAATTTCATCATCTTAATCCTCCAAAGATTGAGGTTAAAAGTAAATTGACGCTATAGCTACTGGCAGCCAACAATAACTACCTGTTTGTTGTTTGCAATGGCACCGGGCTATTGCAAACAACAAACAGGTAGTTGAAGTTCCTGCCTATTTACTTACGATATGGGAGCGACCCATATACTAAAGAAGCTATCATATTCAGCAGGTAGCCCGGTAAAGAGTAGGTACCTGTTTGAAGTTTGCAATAAATAGCATATTGGATTTTTTGAAGAAGTCAAATATAAAAATAATTTTTATATAAAAAATTAACAAAATAACTAAACACATCATTCACGGTAAAAAAACGAACCTGATCGAGAATATGACAGGTTGATAAAATCAGCAGGAGCCGCTGAGATATTTATGGCGTTAATCGGGCTGGTGGTGGCGCTGGAGCTTATTCCTGTTGCCGGGATGGTACTGGGGTGAGCGGGTAATACAACTGGGACGAACGTCGCAGGATCAGCGGCTGTAACCTAATGCGCGGGATATCGTCTCGGCTGCATCTTGC
>JAAXHO010000263.1 GCA_012270795.1 Candidatus Poribacteria bacterium | reverse complement strand
TGTGTAGACACCTTTGCTCCATCTTATAGGAGCCTAGCTGTCCAAACTGTGAGTGCTGTTGTGGTGAAAGCTGAGTCCATTAAAAAGGAGAAGTACTCTGATATTATTATTATTATTATTATTATTATTATATCATTTTACAACACAGTAGTAAAGTGCAGAACTGATAGAATTTAGGGAAGTAATAAAAATTAGTGTGTGCTGAAGGTCAAATAGCAACATGTGCTAAGTGCCAAATAGTTAGTCAAAGTTGCAGAGTGTGAGATTGGGGTTGAGTGAGTCTTGGGGGGGAGAGAGAACAGGTAGAGCAAGGACAAAGAAGGTGGAAGGTGCACGAGTTATCTGGGTTGAAATTTGAGATAAAATGGGACCAGAAGATGGATTTTAATTGGTTCTTTAGGGTGGCTATGGAGGAATTGAGATCCAGTGGTGGCAGACAGTTCCAAAGACGAGGGAGTCTGTTGAAGAAGAAGTGATGGTGGGAGAGGTGACTGGGAGACGCATTGTGGATGAGTTTTTTGTTGGAAGAAGCTCTTGTTGAAGAAGAGAAGGATTTTATTCGAGATGAGATATCAAAGTGATCTTGGGGATTTTTAAGGCTTGAGATGTAGAAGATGATATCAGAAATTTCTAAGGACATCATGAGAGGGAGGAGCTTCAGAGAAATGAGACGGGACTTGTAGTCTGAATTATAGTCTTGAAGTATAAATTTGGTGGCACGTCGCTGTACTCGCTCAAGGATTTCAATGTCTTTTTTCTTGTGGGGACGCCAAAGTTGGGAGGCATAGGTGATTCTGGATTTGATGAGAGAGAGGTAGAGCATTTTCTTGGTTTGGACAGAATTAGTAGAGTTGAATGAGCGTCTTAGAAGGCCTAGGATTTTGTATGCCTTTGAGGAGATATTGGAGTAGTGTTGGCTCCAGGAGAGGTCTGAAGAGATTGTAACACCTAGGTCTTTTTGGAGGTTAGAGATTGATATTGGGGTGTTGTCGAGGTAGTAGGCTGGTGTGAGGTCTGGTGAAGAGGAAAAAAATCTTAAGATGACACATTTGGAGGGATTGAAAGGTAACAACCATGTGTTGCTCCACTCAGAGAGGGAGTCAATATCTGATTGGAGAAGCTGAGAGTCTGAGAGGTCTCTGATGGTTTTGAGGCATTTGGTATCATCAGCAAAAAGTAGCGGTTTAGAGGAAGATAGTGATGATGGGAGGTCATTGATGTAAATTAGAAACAGGAGTGGCCCAAGTATACTACCCTGAGGTACGCCTGAGATGACTGAGAGAGTGGGGGAGGTACACTTGTTGATGGTTACACAGTGGAGTCTGTTTTGAAGATAGTTCTTGAAGAAGAGCCACAGGTTGCCGGTTATTCCTA
Source organism: Candidatus Poribacteria bacterium (assembly GCA_012270795.1). GTDB lineage: Bacteria > Poribacteria > WGA-4E > WGA-4E > WGA-3G > MSPOR6. The sequence goes on along the minus strand of JAAXHO010000263.1, from coordinate 3,229 downwards.
TATGTTGGAGCTTGATGAGGAGGTAGTCATGGGGAACTTTGTCGAATGCTTTTTTAAAATCTAAGTATAGAGTATCTATTTGGGTTTTTTGACTGTGAGAAGACAAGAGGTGATCATAGAAGAGGAGCAGTTGTTGTACAGATGATCTTGATTTGAGGAAGCCGAATTGGACGTTGCAGATGGAAGAGGTGACAAAGTCTATGATTTTATCGTAAATTAGTCGTTCTAGGACTTTTGAGAGGATACATAGAAGGGATATAGGTCGATAGTTGGTAACTGACGTTTTTTCTCCAGATTTAAAGATAGGTGAAATCAGATGGATACGCCATTCATTTGGAATGTTGGACTGATTGATGCAAAGGGAGAATAGGTGATGTATTGGCTCGTAAAGTGCAAGGGCACAGCGCGATAGTGTGACTGGGCTAATGCCATCAATGCCTTTGGCTTTAGATGGATCAAGGGTAGTGAGAGCTTCGTAGACTTCAGTGGGTGAGAAGATAATGTCACTGAGAGTACTGGATTGGGGAGGATCAGATAGTGTGGGTAGATTTGGTGGTCGACTGGAAGGTGTAAAAGTGGTATGGAAAAACTCATTGAAGAGAGATGCTTTGTGTAGGTCTGAGCTGGCTGAGGAGTTGCCAAAGTGGACAGATACTGGGATGGAGTTGTGGGAGATGATGTTTTTGATATATTTGAAAATTTTGTAGTCTTTGTTGAAAGCAAAATTATTGACTAGATCATGCTCAAATTTGGTTTTGGCTTGCTCCATTTCCTTTTGAAGGGAGGATTCAGCCAGGAGGAGTTTTGAAATAGTGGATGGTGTTGGCGATGATTTCACTTGTTTTCTGAGAGAGTGGAGTTTGTTAAGGTGATGTTGAATGGATGAGGTGAACCATTTAGGGCGTTGGGAGGGACGGATGAGGACTTTGGGAGTGTAGAGGTCGGTGGCATTGATAATCGTGTTTTTCAGAGTGAGCCAGATGGATTCGATGTTATTAGTTGAATATATTTCAGAGAAGTCAAAGTCGAGAAGATGAGAGAGGAGATTGTCCCAATCAGTTTTGGTATAGTCGTGAATGTAGTGAGAGGGTTGATGGCGAGGTCTAGATTCAGCAAAGTTAGTCCTGACTGAAAATGTGATGATTAAGTGGTCTGATGAGATGGGTAGACTCTTATTTGGGTGGACTGTTAGGTTTGAGATAGAGGAGGGAGTGTTAGTAAGAACTAGGTCAAGAATATTGCCTTTCCTATGAGTTGGGGAGTCGACTAGCTGTGATAGATTGTAACGAAACACAAAGTCACAGATGTGGGCACCTGTAGCTGATGAGCAGGAAAGAGTGGACCAATGGATGTTGGGTTGATTAAAGTCACCTAGTATTATGGTAGAATTGGTAGTAATGAGGGAGCTAAGATAATCAGTTAGATCAGATACATATGATTGACTGGAGTTGGGTGGAACATAAACTGTACATAATGATATAGGATGAGAATTGTAAGGGCTGCAGATGTTGGCTGCAATGACTTCGAGGTTGGAAGGAGAGGGGAGAGGTGATGAAGAAAGAGATTGATTGATAGCAAGAAGTACACCACCACCCTTAGTGGGACGGTCCTTGCGATAGATTGTGAAGTTAGTGGGCAGAATTTCATTGTTGAGAATGTAGTCAGATAACCATGTTTCAGTGATGGCAAAGACATTGAACGAAGAGGAGTAAGTGAAAGTAGAAAAAAGGGATGTTTTGTTGACAAGGCTTTGAGAGTTCCAAAGACAAATACGTAGGCGATTATGTAGTCAGTCATTGTTGGAAAGGTCACTTGAGGGGTTGACTTGAGGTTGAACTGAAGTAGTAGGTGATGATGAAGCATCTGACTGGGTGTTAGCAACTGAGCTAGTGTTGGTGGTAGGTGTTAATGAAGCATCTGACTTGTTGTTAGGAGAGAATAGGAGGTCACTAACGAGTGGAAGTAGTTTGTACTCTGAGTCTACTGCTTGACCATGTGGACGCCCATTGAGGAATAGTTTGTCTTTGCGGATCTTAATTGACTGCTTTGGAGTACCGGACTGCATTAGTAACCATCGTTGTTTTAATAAGATGGCTTCTTGGGAGCGCTGGGTGGGGGTCATATCAGGCTTGATGACTATGGGGTGCTGAAGTTTGGATCTTTTTGACAGGAGTCTGGAGACATCAGTTGGTCTGAAGAGTTTGGCTAGGATAGGGCGCGGAGAGCGAGCATTCTCCTTATATTTACCCAGTCTGATGCAGTCTCTAATAGAGTAGTCATCAATGGCATCATCAATGTTAGAAAGGGTGGTTGTGACTGATTCTAGGTCCTCTTCAGCTCTAATATGCTTGGGGGAGCCTTTTCTGGACTCTTGTATTCCATATATTACTAGGTTGAGGTTGGTATCAGGACGGGAGACCAGGGTTGTTGTATTACTGACTGGCAGGGTGTTGGCTGCAGCTGTTTCGGGCTCGTTGGATTGCCGTCGGGATGATGACGAGCGGAGATGATCAAGGTCAGATGCAAGTTGGTCTATCTGAAGTCGTACCTCGGTTTCAAAGGCGTTGAGTTTGTTGTTGAGGGCTTGCACTCGGTCGTTTATAAGAGAGCGCAGAGGAGCCATGGCTTGAGCAATGAGATCAGCGAACGAGGCTTTTAGCTTGGACTCGATGTCTGCTAAGAGATTGTTGAAATCAATAGCAGAGAGAGCGTCGTTGGTCGCTTTATTCGTAGCATCGTTAGACGTCTTCTTTACAGCTGTGGTAGATTTCGGCGGCCTGCCTCGTCCACGTTTTTCTGTAGTTTCTTCGACTTTTAACATCTTCGAACCTGGAGTGAGATATCTACCGTCCTGGGCAAGCTGGCGGACACCACCTCGGCCTTTACTCTATTTCGTACTCCACATCTTGCTGCTCCTGGGAATGGCCATCATATTCATGTATCCTACTTTGTACTTTGTGGTAGGTGCTTCATACCTATTTCAATCTGGTTGCTGAACACCTTTGGAAGTGTGAGTACTGCTAGGAAATATCTTTCTGGACTTGTGAATTGAGCACCAACAGCACTTCCTACAGATCAATGTAAAAAGTATTATAACACTGCAATTGGTATGTTCTACATCTGGATTGTATAAGTGAAATCTAATTCACAAGTTTTCCCACTGATGTAATTTGCTTTATCTTATAAAAATGTGCTATAATGTTTATCATTGCTATATTTAGTTTGGTGT
>JAAXHO010000066.1 GCA_012270795.1 Candidatus Poribacteria bacterium | reverse complement strand
GTTTTGACTTTCTTATACCTGCTTTATCGGTATTTCTATGTGGCGGTTTTGAAGTCACACATCGCGTTCGTATATATTTTTCATCATAGATTTGCTAATGTTAATCAATGTTACACAGAGGAGAACATTTTGAAAAAAACAACGCCTATGGTACATCGCGTTCCTTTAACCGAAGCCCGCACCAATTTGGGACAGATCGTGCGACGGGCACACCTCAATAACGAGTGTTTTATCCTGGAAAAGAACGGTATTCCCATTGCTGGTATTCTGGATATAGATGATATGGAAGATTGGTTAGAACTCCAGGATCCCGAGATGCAGGAACAGATTGCGGAGGGGTATAAAGAATATCGACAAGGCAAAACCAGATCTCTGGATGATTTTTTATATGAAGAAAGGCATTGAAAAATGACTTTTTCGAATGTCTCGGCAGGCGCAACAAAAGCCCTTATGCGAAGAACAGGAGGGCTTTTCCGTTTAGATGTGGCATCATGTCCGCTGTGCGAATAACCGTGTTACTCATTTCTTATCTGTGAAGCACAATATCGACACAGTAAATTTCTCAGCAACCCTGGCAACCTCTGTCCATTTTTTTGGCCTCAAGAAATACGACAAATCAAGTTCTACGCCTGCGTCTTCTTTTTTTAATTTTTCTTCTTCAGCGTCTATCCATTCTTCGAGCGGAGAATCGTGGTTTAACATTTCTTCTGACCGCTCAGATAGACCTGAATTCCTCATATTTCTTAAATTTTTTATTTTTTCCATTAAGTCCTTTTTTTCAGGATAATTGGCAAGCTTTTTGAGAGCCTCTTCCAATTCCCAAATTATCCATTCTTTCGGAGTCGAGACCTTAGACGACGAATAAGGCTCTATTCCTGCATCTTTTAGGAAATTCTTAATGGCTTTGAGGCTAACAGCAAAATTTATGTTTTGAGCTATGTTAAATATATCTTGGTCTTTTTCATTTTTTTTATATGCGTCAAAGTCTCTATAATTCTCCACGACGACCCCAACCACATTTCCGGCTGTATCTAACACTGGACCTCCACTGTTGCCGTACTGAATCGGTGCAGTGAACTGAAAGAAATCAGAAGGGATAACACTTGTTGGTCTTCCCTCTCTTGCACTGACATTACCTATTGTGAAATTGCCTTTGAAGGACAATTCCTCTGCCAGTGGATATCCGAATACGCCTATATCTTCTCCAAGTTGGAAACCAGAGCCGGACCTGATCTTTGCCGAACTACTGTCTTTTCTTGATGAAACAACCTTCAGCAGAGCCAGGTCAACTTTTGTGTCTACTGTAACTGTGTCTAAGCGATAGTAGGGGGTACGCACCTCGTCGTAACGGTCGCATTGACCAGAGGATATATCATTTGAACACACAACATGTGCATTGGTCAGAATGTATTCTTTTGTAATATAAAATCCTGATCCACTATTAGATAATTGTTTCGGTTTCCAATTATCTATCTCGTTTCGTTTGAGTTTATCCCAATACTCAGACTCTTCCTTACTAATTCTGAATGATGATAGCGTCAAGAAGTTATTTATCGCTGTAGTATCGCCTTGCTGAGCTGATAACAGAAATGATCTATGGGCCTTTCGGAAGTTTTTTTCTACTTTGTTGCCTTTATCGTACATTACGCCAATGTTGTTTAGCGCGCCGGTATGGTTTTTTTTTCCAGCTATTGTCCACCATTTCAAGGCTTCTTGATAGTTCGGCTGTTCCATTCCTTGGCCTTTGTGGTACATGACGCCAAGGTGGAATTGTGCTTCGGCATGGCCTATGTCTCTGTCTCCATCCATTCTATCTGCGGCCTTTTTATACCATTTTAAGGCTTCCTGATAGTTTGGCTGCTCCATTCCTTGACCCTCGTAATACATGCCACCAAGGTAGAATTGTGCTTCGACATGGTCTTTTTCTGCAGCTTTTGTCAACCATTTTAAGGCTTCTTTGTAATCCTTATTATTAAGAGCTTTCATACCTGCGCTGAAATCTGCTGCGCCTCCATCGTCACATGCGGTTCCAAGCATAATACAGAGCACTACTATTGATAAAGTTCTCATTGCAATTTCCCTCCTTCGAGTTGTACAGGTATAAGAAAGTCAAGTAAAAAAGTGCCAAATTTGCGAGCGAGCAGGTGTCCGCAGTCAGACAGATCAAACACGGCTTGTTGGCCCACTACTTGAGACAAAAAAACTCAAAGCCCCTCTATTCCAATCGCTCTCGCGTAAGTCTTAATAGTTCTTCTAACTTTTCTTTTTCACTTTTCTCTTTTTCTATTTTTTTAAAGGATACCACCGGTACTGTAAACTTTTGAGCTTGCTTGGCAATTTCTACCCAAGTCAAACACGGATCCAAAGTCGTTGAATCAGCAGCTCGAACCTTGGTCAAGCGCGGATCCAAAGTCGTTGAATCGGCAGCTATTTTTTTCAAAAATTCTTTAATGGTTTTGAGATTAATGGCAAAATTTATGTTCTGAACATTCCATATTTTTTCCCTACCTTCATCTGTTTTCCAATAAATTTGAGGTTCTAAAGTTCCCACGGCGACCCCAATTACATTTCCCCCATAGTCAAATACTGGACCTCCACTGTTGCCTCTTTGAATCGGTGCCGTGTACTGGAAAAGGTTATAGACTTGAGGGTCATCTATCATTCCCACAAGTCCGCTGACAACACCATCCGTGAAGTTGCCGAGGTAGGATAAGTAATGAGATATCGGGTATCCGAACACGGCTACTTTTTCTCCGAGTTGGATTTTAGTAGTATCTCGCAATTTTGCTACGTGATCCTCATCTATACTTGGCTCAACATGTAGTAGGGCAAGGTCAACTTCCTTGTCACTTTCGACAAATTCAACGCGCTGGAAGGGAATACGCAACTCGTGGTAAGGGATGCATGGATAGGAGGGATAATTCGAACATACAACGTGTGCGTTGGTCAGAATGTATTTGTTGCTGATGTAAAATCCTGTTCCATTTCCCAGTTGTTCTTTCGGTATCCAAGAATTAACTAAGCTATCGATTTTTGTTTTTTTTTCATCCTTCAAATGTTCTCTAGTGCGCCTCACAGCCTCATTTATTTTCTCTTTTAATTCTTGTTCGCGTTTTTCATCTTTAACTAGTATTTTTTCTGTTACTTCTTCTCTCCCACTTTTTTCCTGTGTGCTTTGTGCCAATCTATACCAATAATACGCCTCCTCGTAATTCTTTTTTATTAACACCTTTCCCTCATCATTCTCCAACCCTATCTCAAACTGGTGGCCAAGGTTGAGTTGCGACAAAGTATAGGCTCGCTGTGCTGCTTCAAGATATAACCTCGCGATCTTTTCGGATTTCTTCTTACTATCATCGCCTAACTGTTTGCAGCTTTCATAATACATCTTATATTTTTCGGGTATATCACTGGCACTGGAGACAGAGACAAACTGACTACAGTTATAATACATTGTAGCAAGCTCGTTTTGGGCTATTTTAAGCCCTTTTTTTGCAGCCTTTTCATACCAGGCCGCGGCCTCTTTGAAGTTTCCATAGTGATATTGTAGTCTTACACCGTATTGGTAGTACGCTTTCGCAGACTCCTGTTTTATGGCCTTTTGAAGCCAATCCTCGGCTAAGTCTCCTAAGTTTTCTTTCTTTTCTATGGAAGAAAGATAAAGGTTTGTTAAGACTTTCAAACGGTTTAAATAGTCCATGAAGTTCATGGAATCAGAATCATCCCCATCAACCGCTTTCAGCGAATCTTGAAGTGAGTTTAGCTGTTCCTTCAGAATCTCGAAGTACAGCATGCTAAATTTGTATTGCGCCTCGACATGCCCTTTTTTTGCAGCCTTTTCATACCAATGCTTAGCTGTGTCGGGTTTTGCCTTTGCTACATCGCCATCATGATACATAACACCGAGGCGATATTGCGCTTCGGTAAGATCCTGATTTGCAGCCTTTTCATACCAATGCTTAGCTGAGTCGCGGTTCGCTTTTACTCCCTCGCCTTTCTCGTACATTTCTCCAAGTTTGAATTGTGCTCTGGGAAGCCTCTGATTTGCAGCTTTTTCATACCAATATTTCGCTTGTGTTTGATCCTTTTTTTTACCGAGACCAAGATCATACATGTAACCCATATATAGTTGTGCAACTCGATCACCCCGCATAGCCCCTGACTCAAACTGATTTGCAGCTTTTTTATACCAATTCTGAGCTTGTGTTTGATCCTTTTTTACCCCTTGACCACCACGATACATTAAACCAACATATAGTTGCGCGATGGGATCACCATTCTTAGCCCTTGGCTCGAACTCGTGCATTGCTGCTTGGTAGTGACCACGCTTGTAGGAACTTATGCCTGGATCATCAAGACCTTTCCAGTAGAAATTTGCGCTATCTGAATCGCGTTTATCCGACTTACACGCAACTCCAAGTATAGCAAGTATCGCCACAATTGATAAAGTTAAAGTTCTCATCGCAATTGTTCTCCTGTTGTTGATTACGTTTGGAGGCGCAGAATACCTGACGCGATATTCATGACGCTCTATGAAGATTGGGTTCGTTGCAAACGTCCATCTCCCCATTGTCCTATTCGGGCATAAACTCATCCTGAAAACTGTTAGTCACGCGGAATTTGATTTACGCCTCCTTTCAGCTATCACAGAGAATTATAATACTCACTAATAGGATATGCAATCAAAATATCAGAAAGGGCTTGACAAAAATTTACATTGATTTATTTTTCCTGTTTTGGACAGTTTTGGGATCAATTGCAAACCTTATCCTTAAATTTAAAAACTCGTAAAGAGAGCTACCTGTGATTATTTATCGAGGAATGAAAAAAAATAAAAAGCAACCAAGTAAACCTCAAGTGGGGAATACGGCAAAAGACTTAGGGGTTCGCAGATGCGGGGATGTCACGGACACTCCTTGTTCGAAATTATGCTTGTGTTGGTCAGGGCGCAGCAATAGTTGCAAGGATATCCCAATTCGAAAAGGAAAGGTAAGACCCAATACAGGGGGCATGTCTGTAAGGATAGACCCATACATGCCCCATTTCCGTTTACCCATTAAAAAGGACAGGTGGGGAACCTTTAAATTGGACCTAAATGACGATAAATGCCGTGTTTTTTCTTTAAAAGTCGATGATCTGCCCGCTTGTTTGAGGTTGAGTGGTAAAAGTAATCATAGGCTTATTGAACCATCAGATCCTTGTAGTTTCGATGATTTCCAAAAGAATTTACAGGGCACCCAACATAAATGGAAGGAGTTGACCCAGTGTGATTACAAGCGGCTAGTGGAGAAACTGAACAAAAATAGTAATGAAGGAAGGAATGTGGTAGTGGGGACTTAAGCAAATCAGCGACCTTAAAGATGTAAACTATGGCTGATTTGGTGTTAGTCAGTAACTGGTGGTTTCAACCAAGAGGTAGAAATGATTGAATCAATTGAATCTGTGGAAAGATATCTTAGATTAAACCAGGAACTCATTGCTGTTCAGAATCATGATAAGGAAGTTATCCATGATATGAAATCAGAAGATGAGATTATGGATGAGATGGAGAAAGTCTGGTATGAATTAAGCGAAGATGAGATGAATTATGTGTGGTATAAATTGAGCGAAAAAGCACCGCTATATTGGTTGAGGATGCTCATTGACGAATTTTCACAGTGGTTTCAACAATGCATCTATCGCCTTTGGCCCCGCAAGTCTCCTTCAGTACCCCGCAGGGATAATGAGTCTCGTTCAGTACCCCTCTGGGACTGGGACTGGGGCCGAACCGCCGCTATGGTTTGCCTTTTCTTCTGCGTCAGCGCCTATATCGGATATCCCTATATAGTAAAACCACCAACACTTGTAAAAGATAACGTTCAAGAGGTACGAACTTTCAATCAGTCCGAAAGTAGAGGTAATACCTCCAGTCCAATGACGAAGGTTACCAATAAGATCGAAAGTGGAGGCAGTAAGAACGCAGACACCCCCAAGAACTTGCCAACACATGCCGAACAAGACGATCTCCGCGTTCCTCGTCCAGTATTCCCCAGGGCCCCATTCGCTTTCGGTGCCGCGTTTCTTGTTTTCGCCATCTTATATATATCTCGTTTCGTCATTCCCTATATATACCATTCCCTATATATATTATATACGCGAATCAAGAGTTAAAAACGACCCATATAAATACGACTAACTATAGAGTCATAACGAACCTGTAGCCATCAGCTTTCAGCAAAAAGCCTGTGTTTTTGGTTTTTCTGATCGCTGACCGCTGATCGCTGACCGCTATGATTTCAACCCTTTATTGGCATTATATAGTAAAATCACCAATACTTACAGAAGGTAACGGTCAAGAGGTACGAGCTTTCAGTCAGGTCGAAAGTAGAGGCAGTGACAACGCGAATACTTTTGAGAAATTGTAATGACTCGTCGAGCAAGGCGGTCCAGTTCAGAGTGGGCGAGAAATATTACAAAGGTGAGGGTTATGTAGAGGCCTACATGTGGTGGAGCCTCGCTGCGGAACAGGGGTTCGATGCAGCCCGCGAAAAACTCGATATGGTTGCGATGACCTCTGATCAAATTTCCGAAGCTAAGCGCAGGGCGAGTGAATGGAAGGAGAGGACTGAGGATAACCGGAAGTAAAACAAAAAAATAAAGGATACAAGCGATAGTCTCTACCTTGAACAAACGGGTTTGGTGAATTTTTAAAAAAGTATCGCAAATATCTTCTTCCCCAAAAAAGCCCTTCTGACAGAACAGGAGGGCTTTTGTTATGGCATTTCCATCTCGGCGGATGCATGGACAAGGGGTTCATATCTTTCACATGACAGCCCATTCATCGCTCAAAATGTACCCTTTCGCCTTTCAT
>JAAXHO010000184.1 GCA_012270795.1 Candidatus Poribacteria bacterium | reverse complement strand
CCCACAAGGTTTGCAACATCTCCTTTTAGCTGATTTAGTAGTGATACATCATCCGATCCCATATATCGCTTGGCCCGACCTTTTATGTGAGAACGTATGGTGTCATCGTCAATAGGACGTCCGCAAACACATTCTGCTTCATCTGCCAATTCCTCAAAAAACTCTCGTGCTGCGCTTTCTGGTAACTTAGCTCGGTCGAGGCTATCTTTGAGAGTAATCATCCGTGTAGCAAATGAAGATGAAAGGCTATGAGGGTTCCGCATTTCGTCCAATACATTGTTGACTGATAAATCAACCCTACTCTGTGCTTCTTGAAGTTTGATGTCTGCTTGGTATAGTTGATCTTTGACCTCTTCACGTTCGGCAAGTGCTTCTTCGAATAGTTCTTCCTTTCTTGTTAACTCCTTTTTTTTCTTTTTGTAGTTTGTGTTTTTCAACTCTTTTAATTTTTTTCGCTGTTTTAATAAATTCCGTAGATTATTTGCTCTATTACGGCGTCGTGTAAGCCCCTTTTGTTGTGTAACTCCCACTTGTTCTGTTTTTTCTTTCCAATAGCCTTCAATTCTATCAGTCAGGTCTGGAAATAAGTTCAGCTGGAATAAATCTTTAATAACATCTTGTGCCTTAGTATGCTCTTGATCAAGCAATTGTGCTGCTAACTCGCCATCAAAAACAAAAAAATTGACAAAATTGGCCTCAAAGAATTTCATTACATCTCGTGGCGGATGGAAGCCTTCTCTATTTCCGGATGGCAATGTCGTCGAATACCTAACGATACCATCGTCAAAGTCAAAATCCATTGTGATAGTGAGTCTTCGTGTATCACAAATCAGGATAATCTGAAACCGCCCACGACTACTCTGAGAATTTCTTTTTTTGTACGATTGTACCTTATCAGCATCCCACTCTTGTGCAGATCCCTTTCCCGTTAGTGCATCCCCCGAAAGTGCCGCCCGGAGTAATTCAAGGGTAGTTGTTTTTCCTGTCCCATTGGGCATCTGAATCAATGAAACTGGGTAACTGTTCTGCCCATCTTTTAGAAATGATACCTGATGGTCTGGGCACCGCAGTCCTTCGGCACTCCATCCAGCAACTTTGATGACTACAGCCATTACTTTTCTCCATCTATTAAGCAGTTTTCATAAAGCAAATCGAGACGACGAGACACTGAATCTTTATTGACCAAATTTTCGTTGCCATTTGCAACGGCTTCAAACCAGGCGATTAATTTGTCTGCTAATCCTTCATTTTGACCAAAGTCTGCAACAGCTTCTCTGATCGCTTTTTGTATTTTTGCATCAGTAATCATGTTGAGACCTCGGATAACTCTTGGAGCCAGGTTTTTCTCTGTTGATCTGGATTGTCGGGATGTTGGGGATCAGGGGCACGTACGAAGTCAATAATATTCGCACGTTTCTGCGGATTGGATGGGTCAACTCTAAGACACCGCCCCATTCGCTGAATAGTTTCCAACCGAGTTCGTGCGGAGGAGAATAGTATAACCGTGGTTAAATTTTGGATGTCAATACCTTCAGATAACCGATGACAGGTTATGAGACACTCTAAATCTCCTCGCGCAAAGCGTGCTAATGTTGCTGCCTCATCTCCGTCATAGTAGGTATGGAAATCGTGGCGATATTGATGTACAGTCTCCAGTACCTCTTCGCCGTATTCTTTTGTTTCTACAAAAATGATACATCGTGTTAGCAAATCGGGATGCTGGTCTATAAAGGTTCTAAAGATAGGAAGTTTTGCTTTTGATGTTTTGTGAACACGCGCCAGAGCGATCCAAAGTTCTTCTTGTGACATAGGATTGTCTGAATGTTTGCTCGCTTCAAAGCGGCGGCGATGCGCCCGCAATTTTCGTCTATCTTCTTCACTGGGTTGATATGTCAGAGGATAATATGAGAAAGGTGCTAAAATTTCGCGTCGGATTGCATCAGCGATTTCGAATCTAAAAATCACAGGACCAATGTGGGTTTCTATGAAGTCTGTACCCTCCTGATCATATTCACGTTCAGGGGTCGCACTAAGCCCCAATCTGAAGCGAATAGAATTCGATAAACCACATAAATCTTCACGGTTCTTGGCACTGCCAAGAGCGTGGACTTCATCGTGAATAAGCAATGTTTGCTCTGCTATTTGCAAAGAACGGAATGCAGGAGCTAAAGCTTGACGCGAACTTAGTAAAATTTTTTGATGAGGATCTAATTGGTATCGCAGGCTTTCGTGATATTTGTTGTAATGCCGCACAATACTATATGGCCTATCTAATTCTTGGCTGACAGGAAGCAATTGTTCATACCATTGATTTAGAAGATCTGTACCATCTGTTGCTACGATCAGCGATTTGATTTTGTGCTGCTGAACAAGCTCTTTAAAAATTCGCAGTGCTGTTCGAGTTTTTCCCGTTCCTGTCGCCATTTCCAATACACCGCGTTCCTCCTTCAGAAAAGTATCAATTGCTTCATCCTGATGACGCCAACGCTTTACGCTCCCTTCACGCACGCGGGGTGGTGGTTTCGGTAAATTGTCATCAGGTGCTCTTTCTTGAATATACCGTAAGGCTTCTGGAGACAATCTCCGAATTCGAAGTCCCTGAGCTTGGTTTGACCATGCTTCTGAAAATTGTTCGCATTTAACTTTCACCCTATCAGAATCCTCAGGTAACCAGTCTCGATATACATCAATTGATTCATAGTTCTTTGTATGTCCCATTGTTGATTCGTTTGCTGAACCTGTGAAAGCTACAGTCCAATTCCATGGAAATTCAAATATTCCTATTTTTTCATGGAATATACCTGGATCTTCAACATGCACTGGAAAAGCAAAACGAAGCTCAAGCCTCTTGGATGCTATTAACCAGGTGAGAAGTCTGAGCCTCAATTGTATATCTTCAGGGGATTGTGCAAAAGAAAGCGCATCGAGAACGATTTTGTCAGCAGCCTTTTGTAGAAGAGCTTCCCGTTCATCTGGGATGATCGCTGAGCGAATGGCCTTTTTGTCTTGTTCTGAAAGATGCGGCGAAATAAGCAATTGGATTTTTATGGTGTCCAGTTTCGTTATACGCGGAAGCACTTCAGCCCATGTTACAAGTGCAGAACTGGAAAAATATCCTACCGCTCTCTTATAGGTGGAGCAATGTTCTAAACATGGAATAAAAAAATTACGAGCGAGATCAGAAGATCCTGAGCGGTAATGAGAATTGAATCCTTCAAGAGTTGCTTTACCAGCCTCTACTGTATAAGAATATTCAGAATGTTTCTGCATAGACCTTATCAATTGATACCACTCTTCCAGTCAGCATGCTTCAAATTATTTATCCGTTAAGTGAACAAGGCAAAATAATAATATGGATTCAGGCAAATGTCTATTGATTTTTTAAGAATCGCGATTTCATCGCTGTGCTACTTATTTCAGCAACACTTCTATCGTGCCAGAGGTTTTGCTGCCACTTCGTATAGTCGAATGGCTCTCGCAAGATCAAGCTGATGAATTTCTCAGCTTCAACAATACCCAGAGCATCTACCAGCGCGCGTAGCCCTTGTACTCGTATTTCAGTATCGGTTCTCATATCTGATCTTTTCAGATAAGTCAATCCGGCATGGATATGCGTCCCATAATTTCTTTGACATCATTATATCGACGGCGCATGCCCACCAGCATCTTCGATTTTATCCGAAATGTCACAGGGGAAGGTGGCAAAAATGGTTGATCTCTCTATTGCAGAGATATGATTATAAAAATGAATCTGTCCTGACTCGTCACATATCCACACTTCACGGGCACCCCGGGCAAAGTACAGTTCTTTTTTTTCTTTTAACTCTGCCATAGAATTTGAAGGCGATCTGATTTCAATACAGATTTCTGGCGCACTCCGATAAGGTGTTTCCAGGCCATTATTCTGAAAGAATTGCCTTGATGCCCAGATCACATCGGCAACTTTTACACCTTTTGATGTCTGTATGGAACACTCGACAAAGGCGATGCCACTCTCACTGTGCTGGCCTAACATCATGGATAAAAGTGTCCGGATAAAGCCGTGTTTGTTTGATGCCGGACTCATGACGATATTTCCCCATTGATCCTGTTCAATTTTGTAAGGGAGGTCCTCAAGAGTTTTGTCTTCAAGGATTTCTGACCATTTCATGGTAGCTTACCTCCTCGCAATAAATTCAATCATCGCCCAATAGCTTCTGTGCATTTTGATATGTGATTTTGTCGAACGCTTCTTGAGGTAAATTTAAACTCTGTAGATAATCCATTAAGCGCGTGTCAAAATAATCCCTTCCAAATAACAGGCTATCTTGAAATTCGATCAAGAATTGCCTGCCAAACACTTCGTCTCTGCTGATTGCCGTCAGTCCCGATCCCGCGGAGAGGTC
>JAAXHO010000064.1:1431-2937 GCA_012270795.1 Candidatus Poribacteria bacterium | reverse complement strand
CACACATAACTCAAGAACAGTAACATATATATAAACTTTTCACATACGAAATGAATGCCCGGCTTCCGTAGACGTGCCTTTTCGGGTTTAAAATTGTGTGTAAGCCAAGGCCGTACGCAGGATTTGAAAAGGGGGGGTTCTTTTCCATAAAACATGGACCTTTTGTGGGAATATTTAGCGAGTGCCAAGTCACCTTATCCCAGACTCAAAATCAACTGTTGTGTTACAGTATTTAAAATTCATAAAACTGCTCCTTTCTGCATATAGCACAGGTACATTTTATTTATAAACAAATATCAGATTTTTTGTGAGAGAATGGTGAAAAACATGAACAAGATGAAATATAACAGTAGAGAAGAAGAACAAGAAGAAGGGGGAAAAGATAGAAAATAATAGCAAATGGTACTCGGGAGGAAGTCCTCATAAAAGAGTGTCTAACTCTAATCTTCGTGGGTGCAGCTTTGAAAACAAGTCAACAACTCGATCTAAGTTCACTTCTTTGTCGTAATGCACGTGCATTAGTGCCAGACTTGACAAACGCTGTTCCTCCATTGAGGCACGCATGTAGTTGTGAAGGCGTCGCAATGCACTTGCACTCCGTTCGCATTGGCATGATGTTACTGGCAGGGTACAAGCAATCTGTAGGATTATGCTGACATTAGGAAACATGTCAGGATCACATACTTTTATCGCTTGTGCAGCTGTTGCGGGACGTTCTTCCACTGGCATCTTTTCAAACTTTTTGATCCATCTTCTCAGCTCACCAGAAAATAGCTCAACAGATGGAAGATCTTGGTGATACTTCTCCAGAGCAGCATCCAGATTTACCTCTTGTGAGCAGCAGACTGATGGGACAACACCAAGCAGACTGGAAGCAACCTTAGCAGCTTCTGAAAACTGTGAGTCTAGGGTTGACAAAACATGATCTAGGAAGGGTATTGCAACTGTCTTCTTGTAATAGTCCTTTGGTGAGGACACTTCTGGATTGCTGCGATGTTGCTGCCTTCGAACAATACGTGGCATGCTGACCTCTGTACCCACATGCTCTGCCATCCGAACACTGTGACTGAAAATTTTGTCAAAGCCTTCATCAATGTCCTTTCGTTCCTCCTTGTATGTTTCTGCCACCTCAGCTACCATCTCATGTGCAGCCACGATATCCACAGTTGTCTTCTGCAGCTTCACTGTGATCCCAGCTAGGTGTGACAAGTATTTGTAAACTGTCAAGAAGGTGACAATGAAGCCAAACGATGTGATGGAAGCTGCAATCTGCTGAGCTTCACTTCGTGATTTAGCATCCCAGTCACTGTAGATGTCACCGTACTTGTCTAGATGATGTTGATAGCCAATGACCTCAAGAGCATCAACCATAAACACGAAGGACTGGTAGAAATGCTGATATGCAGACTGCCGTTCTGCCCAGCGGGTCTTGCATAAATCCAGCAGTGCCTTCCGTTTCTGGGTGTCTAGAACACTCTTTGACATGACATGCTCCAACAGACCACT
>JAAXHO010000064.1:0-1393 GCA_012270795.1 Candidatus Poribacteria bacterium | reverse complement strand
ACCACAGTGGACATACGTTGCCAGAGGAGCCAACTCACGTATACGAGCCTGTACACCTGAATGGCCAGAGGACATGTTTGAAGCCCCATCATAACCCTGACCACGCATATCAGACAATTGAATGTTGTTGTTTTGCAGGAAGGTGATGAGAGCCTCAGCAATCTGCTTGCCTGTGATCCGCTCTAAATGTATGAATGACAGGAACTCCTCACGTACTTCTCTCTTGCTGTCAACAAAGCGGGCACAAACAGCCAAATGCTCAACATTGTGTGAAGTCACTTCGTCTGCCAAGATTGAATAAAACTTGGCGGCCTTGATTTCATCAACAAGATCTTGCAAGATGATGTGTGTGCCAATGACTTGTATGAGTTCATTTTGCGTACGAGGGCTCATATATGTAACATTGCGTGCAGCTGAGGTAACATGATGTTGTAGCACTTCATCCTGCGATGACATCAACTTGACCAAGGCTAAAAAATTGCCAGGATTGCCAGCAGTGTGTACCTTCTCAGACCTACCACGAAGTGCAATGCATTGCCTGCCACAAAATAAAACTAAGCGGGCCAACGACTTCAAAATTTCCCGGTTTCTCGCAATGTTTGCAGCTTTTTGCTTATTAACCAGGGCAGGCAAAGCTTTGTGTGGCTGCTCTATTTGCTGTTTCAGTTGATCAGCCAGCTCCATGCACACACTGTGGTAGTGTAGAGATTCATGATCCTTGCATTTCTCACTTTTCTTCTGCCATGCCTTGAATGGCTTGGTCACGAACTTTCCCTTAACTCCGCTTTTGATATTGCTGAACAGAGCACAAGGTAAACAAAATGCACCATCCAGCAGCATACTATATGCTAGCCACCGGTGTTGTTTAAGCCAAATTTGGCGAAAACTGCGGTTACACCCTCCAGCAAAAGTAGTGGGAAAGTCAAAGTCCTCAGGTGGTGTCAAATGCTTGGTTAGTAGGGCATACTTTTCTGGTGGGGACAATGAGTTTAGTTTCGCTGCAACTTCTTCATCTGACTGGCAGCATGCAACAATTTCTCCTATGTCGTAAGAATAAGAGCTTGGCGCTGTGTCTGAGGAAGTGTTTTCACCCTCACTGTCCTCATAATTTTTCCGCAAGTCACTCTCTTGAACTTGAGTGGGATGGGATAACTCTATTGATTGAGTTGAAGGAGCAGTGGACACATTCACTGAAAAAAGAAGGAGCAATAAATACAACTTCGAATGAACTAGGTTGTAATAGTCCGCAAATATTGTCCCACTGGACTTATGGTCCTAGGACCAGCTGTCCCCAAGGACCTGTATTTAATGCACGGCATTGCGTGCATGCTTCTACACAGCCACATAGAGGACCGCAGTTACTAATTTTGCCTACGAGAAACCTACATAGAGG
>JAAXHO010000024.1 GCA_012270795.1 Candidatus Poribacteria bacterium | reverse complement strand
GAAACGATTTCGTCCTCGACGTAAGCGAGGTAGCCGCCGAGGCTTCCTTCGGCCGCCTCCCTGAATTTCGCGTTCACTTCCTCCGCGGACGTCCCTTTTTCCACCTCGCAGGTAAAATCCACAAGCGACACGTTGGGCGTAGGCACCCTTACTGCTACCGCGGAGAGTTTCCCCTTGAGTTCGGGAAAGATGATCTGTATGGCGCTTGCCGCCCCCGTGCTCGTGGGAATGATGGAAAGAGCGGCCGCTCTTGCCCTTCTTTTATCCTTGTGGGGAGTGTCAAGTATTCTCTGATCGTTCGTGTAGGAGTGTATGGTGGTCATCTCCCCCCGCCTGATCGCAAAATTCTCGTGAAGAACCTTGACCAGCATGCCGAAGCAGTTGGTCGTGCAGGACGCGTTTGAAATCACGTCGTGACTCTCGGGCTCATATTCCCGGTCGTTTATCCCCATTACCGTGGTAAAATCCACCTCGCCGCTTGCGGGCGCGGTAATTATTACCTTCTTAACGGTTCCGCCCATATGGGCTGCCGCGGCCTCGCGGGTTCTGAAAATACCGCTTGCCTCCGCCACGATCTGCGCTCCCGTGTCCGCCCAGGGAATGTCCGCCGGGTTTCTCTCAGAAAACACCCTTATGAATCTTCCGTCCACGGTTATTCCCTCGCCGTCGCACTCGACCTCTCCCGGGTAGCGGCCGAACACCGAATCGTACTTGAAAAGATGAGCCAGGGTTTCGGTGTCTGCAATATCGTTTACGCCAACGAACTCAAGGCTTTCTCCGCCGAGACCGATTCTGAGTATGTGCCTTCCTATTCTCCCAAACCCGTTTATTCCAACCCTGACGGACATCGTGAAACCTCCGAAACTTGACTTTGAACTCCGCAAAAACTATACATTTGCCTGCCGTTAGTCAACAGGATAATTAAGGAGATAATTTCTTCAGCCAAGGAAGCATACCCTAGCTGAATTAGGGAATTATGTATTTTGTTGCCCAAAATTCGCTTAACTATTTAAAATTCTTGCCTTTTTCATCTTTGGGCTTCTCGGTCTGCTTTCTGTCTCATTATATAAGCCTGGTCCTTGGCAGAAAAACAGTAAGTCATCTATTTTGTCCAGCGTCCCCGGTATATGCGGGATGATTTTCGGCTTGCGTTCCATGCTAATTTCCTTTCATTTTGAAGATTTTCTTCTGTTGTCATCTTTGCATAACAACTGACAATTATTTTCATTGGTCTTGCCACCTTCTACCCACGGCGTAATGTGGTCCGCATGCATGTCTTTTATGGCGAAGCTCTCGTTACATATTCTACATTTCCCGTTTTGCTTCTCGTAAACCTTTAGCTTCATGTTTTCAGTGAACTTGCGGATGTTCAAGTACTTTTCTTCTCCGGTAAATATGTAGGGATATATTCCTGATTTGCGAGTTACATCATCATCTCGAACTAACTTCTCGATCTCCTTTTCAATCTCCTCACTATCTAGGTTCTCGTTTTCGTATTGGGCATAAAGACTTCCCCACTCCACGCCCTTCATTATCGGTCTCTTTTTTGTGAAGTTCCGCTCGACCCATCCGATTACGGACTGATAATGTTCCCATAAGTCTTTAGCGTTTTCATTGTGTTGATGTCTTGCCATGTAATCTTCAATGTTGTCCCCGCTTATCCACTTGATGGCCGTTTCGAGATATTCCTGCCTGATAGGGCTTCCCTTAAGGTAATCTTGTCCCACTTGATAGGCGGGGCCTCCAGACCTGCTGAAATACCTCTTGGCATCGGAAACCCATGTTCCGGCATATACCGCATTCCGAAGTTCCTGGTCAGTCAGCTTTGCTCCCGCAATGTTGATTATCCTGAACCATTCCAGCTTTTCGCTGTCCGTCCCGCTACAAAAATAGACCATAAGGTTGTAATCTAAAATCTCGTTCTTTTTGTCGACCGGGAGATTGTGAAAGTACAACCCGTTGAATGAAAAATTCCCTGCTACATACTGCGCTATGGAAATCGTGCGTTGCTGTCCATCTATAATCTCGTATGTGTCATCGTCTCGAACCGACCAGTACATCACATTCAACGGAAATCCCTTCTTTATTGAGTCAATCACGGCATTCCGTTGCTTGACCTTATAGATAAACTCGCGCTGGTAAGGCGGACGAATATCCAGCTGGCCGGAATATCCCCTAACACCACCCTCGCCATCGTCAACATAATCCGCAACAAGCTCACGAATCCTGACTTCTCTCAATTTGATTTTCATTCTCGGTTCACTTCCTCCTAATCAGAATCCGGCCATACTTCTTTTCTAATTTGTCTCCTCTTCTGATAACTCCACCCCTATTTAAGTCATTATAGTTTGGTGCATCATTAGCGGAGTATTTCTTGGTTCGCAAGCCCGATGAATTGGTCCTGTCGGTGACCCCCAGAATCTCGAACTGACCCGGGTTGTACTTATCCAAAAAAGTAATCGGCACTCCCATTATCCCGTCATAATCCACGGGAATATCCTTTGTTCTACTCACCTCGATAGCGTCATAATTGTCATATCTAAGGTATTCGTCTTCATGTCCAAGATAGCGTTTATAGAGTATTAAATCCTCATGCCGCTTGGGATAGTCCAAGTTGGTAAACCAAATGCTTTGCGACCTCCCCTTAACGACACCATCTACTATCTTATAGGCACTGCCTTCTTTTTTGGTTGCAACCAGTTCTTCTGCATAGTCTTGTGGCACATCAAATAGCATGTCTTTGCTCATGGGCGTATTCCCGACCCACAATTTGCCATCTTCAATCAATTTAAATATCTCTTTATAATTAATAGCATTTTTGTTGCCGATAATGAGAAATTTCTTGCCGTATCCGACTAGTTGCGCCACATATTCACGAAACAAGGAAAACGGCGGGTTCGTAACCACAATATCGGACTGCTTCAGCAACTCGATACATTCCCTACTGCGAAAGTCCCCGTCGCCTTTCAATAGAAATGCGTTGCCCGTTATCGGAGGGAAAGTTGCCTGTACCAACAGAGGAACAATTCCGTCCTTGTTCAAATCGGATGTGCCGCTATGTCCTTCTCCTACATATTCTATGCCAATAGCTCTTTCTTGATTGTGCTGGCTAAAAAGGTCAAAATTCTGGTTTTTATAACAAGTTGTGATTAGTTTCTTCAATCCCAATTCATTGAAATTTAGAGAAAAGTAACGAGAGAAGCTGCTGATAGTCGGGTCGTCGCAGTTGCAATACACAACCTTGTTACGAAAATGATCCTTGTAATGCTTCAGTTCTTCCTCAATATCGGGAAGTTGAGTGTAGAACTCGTCGTTCTTTGCCGACTGGGCGGCAATCAGGTTCCGGTTTTTTGTGGTTGGCATAACGGGTCCCGCCTAAGAGATAAGTTCCTTGTACTTCAGTCTTTTTCCCATCACTCCCTCAACGGTCTTGCCTATCTGCTCTATCGTGGGAAGCGGTCTTGAATTCTGCCGGGTGGCAAACTCCTCGGCATATCTTTGGTAGGTTTCATACGCTTCTATGGGGAAATCCAGTCTAACTTCCGCCTGATCTTCGTGAATCTTGCGGATTCTGTGAGCCAAGAACCAAGCTGTCTTCTGAGTAACATCTATGTCTCTCGCCAGTTTGTAGCTCAAGACACCTTTTGTAGTAATCAGAATAGCCAATAGCCATTTATTAAGCGGGATATTGCTTTCGGTAAGGACGCTTTTCGTCCTTACGCTCCAATGTTTACGGCAATCCTTACACCTGCAAGGTGCGGGTTTCTCATTTTTTACTTCTACTGTCTTTGCGCTTCCGCAATGTGGACAGTAACGCCCCGTTTTCCCCCATATCTCATTCTCAAAATACAGTCTCGCAGACTGCTCATTCGGGAACTTCCTAAAAAACTTGTAGAAGCTCACTTTCTCTGTTTTTTTCTTTTTCATAATATTTACATTGTAGATGAGAATTATAGAAATATTAAGGGGTTAGAGCCAAAAAACAAAAGAAAAAGCCAGAATTCCTACGAAAAAGGTATGCTTGGAAAAAGGCTCAGTTACAAGGAGCTGACCAAAAAACTGCCCCCACCCACTGAAGGAGGGAGACTATGAATAGCGAAATTCTTGTCCTTTGGAAACAGACAAGAAAGGACAAGTTTTTAAATCTGTTTATCTGTTTCTACCGCTTTTTAACCGAAAAATTTTTTTGGCCAAGGAACTATGCCGCCTATGCGGAGTTGTCCGACCTCCGCCTCATAGATAAGGAGAAGCAAACACCTAATCATAAAATGTGGTATACAGGAAAATTTATCGGAGAAATTATGAGTGACCAGCCCTCTCCAATGTCAAAACGTAGAGCGGAAAGAGTCGTATCTTCCTTCTCGGGAGGAAAAGTAGTACAGATATCCCAAGATCCTTTTTGGTTTCATATAGCCCATTTTGTTTTCTTTTATATACTTCCTCTGCCCTTTAGTGTTTATCTGTATTTTAAAGGAAAAATTTCTGGGCCCATAAAAAGACTAAATTATTCTTTCTTGGTGGAGTGTTCAAAAGGTGCCAATTTGCAAAAGGAAATACCTGTCTTTCGAGGCGCTGAAATAATTCAGAATCATATTTACCTTTTTTACGATAGACCACTTAACATAGAAATATTTCCTCCTCCTTCTGATTTTGCAGTATTCGTCTGTGGAGAAGAGAAAAAAGTTGTCGGCATAGAATATGCCGGAACCCACAGAGATTTCCCAAATATAGTGCGACTTATGTTGACAACTTCAGTCAATGCGGGGGAGGAAGTAAGGGTTTATTATGTTCCAAGAAAGGAGCCTATCAAAGACCTGCAAGGCAATCCTGCTCAAGGTTTCAGCAATTTTCTAGTAAGAAATTCTACAAAATGAGACTTAAAGAACATACGGCAACCGCTCAAA
>JAAXHO010000098.1:2476-4165 GCA_012270795.1 Candidatus Poribacteria bacterium | reverse complement strand
GTAATTAACTGGCACAAGTCGTTAAACCTGTTAATATGAAACGCACAAAAAAATAGGCAGATACCCAAAAAGGATACCTGCCTGTCAACGGATTGTGCATCCGCGTTTTTTGGAGTGAACCTATAAACGCTTAGTGCATGATGATCACGTCCCATTCGTGATGATGATCTCAATAGATTCGCTTTCTGCTGTATATCCCCAAGAGTTTGTTGCTGTAAACCGTATGCTTTGGGTCTCTGCACTCGTCGGTGTGCCGCTCAAAACACCATTACTCAAGGACAATCCAGCGGGTAGCGTTCCGCTGGTGTGTGTGATTGTCGGGAAGCCTACAACATAATCTTTTAAATTCAAACTGAAACTTTGGCCTACTATGAGACGGTAAGGATCGGGTATATTGCTCCACACACATGGGGCGACGGGGGTTGCATAAACCGTATCGGATACAGTGCCTTCTCCCACGCTATTGACAGCCCGCACTTGGAACTGATATTGAGTACCGTTGGTCAAATCGTAAACAGGTATATTAGGGTTATTGATACTGTTCCATGTTATCCAATCCCCATAAGTGCCATAAGTAACACTATACCGGTATTCGTAGCGGGTGATGTCTGCACCGCCATTATTGCTTGGGGGTGCGAAAGTTAAATAGACCCATCCATTGTAACCTTGGGCACTTATATTTGCGGGTGGGCCTGGCACTGAAGCCGTAGGTGTTGAAGGTGTGATTGATGTTTCCTCGTCATCATCGTCTTCATCATCTTCGTTCTCATCACAGTCACAATCAAAATTCAGATGGGCACGAGCTATGTGCGTAGGTGTAATGATAGGGGGCGTTATCAGTTATCGGACGACCATCTAAATGTGAAGTAGCGTCAATAATATCCACTTCTGTGATTGCGTTCTGATTGTTAAAGGGACGTGTACTAAGTTTTGCTCGTACTACCCCTAATTTACCTTCGTATGTTTTGAAGTAAAAGTTTGCATCATCATCAAAGTCTGAATCTTCATCATGATTTACATTAATCAACTCTTCTCTTTGAAATTCAAAAATGACAGATTCATGAGGCAGGTAAACATTAAAAGAATATTGCCCTTTAAGATATTCATCATCAAGATATTCATCATCGTTTATAAAGATATTCATCATCGTTTATAGCGATAGATGCTCCACGCCATTTAAAATTTGTACCGTCTTTCCAAGCTCGACTACCAACTATTGCTGTCAATTTTCCATCATCACCAACACCCGATTTTTGAGAATCCTCTAATCCACATGGCAAACAATATTCATCAACATTATTAGGTGATGGATGGTTAAATGATTCATCGGAAGAATACACCAAAACTCCAATGAAACAAGTGATAAAAAGTAAGGCAAGAAAATTGTAATATAATTTCGTTTTCATAAAGTAAAAACTCCTTATTTTTTAAGTTTAGAAATTCATAAGCATCAATTGCTGCTTCATTCATATCACGTACCTGGATACCATCAGGAACAATGTCTTTCATAAGCGATTCTTTAATAGATTTTAAATCATCTTCGGGAGATCCCTGAATTTCAAGATATTCGTTCTCATCTTGGTAATATTTTCTTACAAAGACGGTCCCGGGAATCGTTGGATATACCAATCCGGTAGCGGAGTCACCTGTTATTCCTGTAGTTCGTATACCTTGTTTCCATAATTTAAC
>JAAXHO010000098.1:0-2424 GCA_012270795.1 Candidatus Poribacteria bacterium | reverse complement strand
CCTTCGGTTTTCGTTTTCTCTGCGGTTGGGTTTGTGGTATCCTCAGTTTTGTTGGTTTTTGCCTTCTGGGCTGCTTCCCACTCGCGAGCCGCTTCAGCAGATTCATCAGCGTTACGTTTGTAGGGTGCAAGTGTAGGGTGCAAGCTGATGCTGGTACCAAAAGTAGCATCCGATACCGAAGAGAATCGCAAAGGCATAACCGCCAAGGATCCATTTATTGAGAAAGACTTCTCGAAACATTTTGGACCTCCTTCTTGGTTGATTTGAGATAATCAAGACGGGCGGATTTCTTCTTAAAGTCCCTTGATAAGGGGGTAAAAAGACTAAAAAACAGTGAAATATCGCACTATTTAACCCTCTTCAAGAGGGAATGTATCCATCCTGAATAATAAGCGTTATGTTTGTATTACGTTAATAACATGTTGGGTTTGATGTGTGTTTTATTGCACGTTCACACCCATAATAGCTCAATGAAAAATATGTAACTAACAGATTCAGTGTTCTGTAGGAATCTATTTAACTAATCTAAAAGTTCGGATCCGGGCATTTCGCCGTTGCTCAGACCTTTCGTATTTGGAGTTCGGTTTGTGTTCTTAGGATTGAATACCTTACCATATAGGAAAATCCCTTATATTTACATCAAACCGAATTGTTGATTCTTTAAGCTGAATGTCACTATATTATAATACTTGGTTTCCAAAAATGTCAACTTAAAAATTATATCATACCAATTCTAATTAATATTGTCCTATTAAGGAATTTCACTTTTATCCCTGGTTGGAGGTCTCTCTTCGGTAGGAGCGACCTCCCGGTCGCGACCAGAGGTCGCTCCTACCAGAACATTTCGACAAATGGCATCTTATTTTTTAGAAATGGTATAACATTTTCACCTCTTTTGTATAATACATCTGAAGAGTGGTGTATTAATGAAAACAGAATTCATAACTGGGAAGACCGTTCACACAAATTATTCAATGTGTTCTAATGACTCAGACTCCCACTTTTTTAATTACAGAACTTACGCATTTCCTATAAAATCACCTTGATAAGAGGGAAGGGTTCCCATAGCGATAGCGTATAGGAGAGGTGAGGGTAAATCACTGAAATAGCGACTTTTTTCCCCTAATCCTTGAGTTAGTGTATTCTGACGAAGCAAATGTTCAATAAGTTCTAAAATCTACAATTGTCATAATACGACATTTTATATTTAAATGTCAATTTTTTTATTCTATATACAACTGATTAATAATTCGGATATATGATGTTTACAAGAGAATTCAGTCTTCTCCGCGTCTTCCGTGCCTTCCGCGATTCCGTCCCCACTACATCACCTTGCTAAAGCAGCGAGGCATTGTGGCGAAGTAAGAGGTAAATTGCTAAATGCCTATGGATATGGAGCGTTATGTATTATTCATAGAGGTTTGATTCCTTTTTTCATAAGGTGCATCCATATAGGATAGGTGTTTATAACGAGAAAGTTTATGTATTTATGTAGATGAAAGGAGATATATGAAAGATACATTGACTTACCGTCATTGGCAGCCAGGGGATGATGATGCGATTCTAAAATTGTTAGTCCCTGCTG
This sequence comes from Candidatus Poribacteria bacterium, assembly GCA_012270795.1. Classification (GTDB taxonomy): domain Bacteria; phylum Poribacteria; class WGA-4E; order WGA-4E; family WGA-3G; genus MSPOR6. Next base: position 839 of record JAAXHO010000098.1, on the reverse strand, counting down.
AACAATGCAATGAGGACTACTATAGAAGAAAGTTCAACAGACCGAACCTTGAACCTGAAGATATTCGTATAGCATTAGACGGTGAAAGAGTTGTGGGACATGTTTTCGGTACTCAAGCAACCTTATTCATTGAAGGTAAGGTACAAGATTTTGGTATTGTGTCTCTTGTATATGTTGCTACAGACATGCGTCGTCAAGGAATTGCGACTAGATTAATGCAGGACTTAAATACTTACTTTGAAAGCAAGAGTTATAGAGGTAGCATTCTTTATGTAGAGACAACAGAAGCATTTCAGTTGTATCGCAAAGTCGGATATCAGGAACTAACAAGGGAATTGAAAACTATACTAAAACCGCGTACAATTACATCACCACTCAAATGGTCTGATGTAATACCTGGTGATTTTGATGGCTTGAAACAGGTTAAGGAAAGATGGACAAAGATGAATTTCCCAGTTTTTTGGAATCCGAATACATTGGAGATTCATCACCGTAATATGGATCAGTATCGCGCATTACGTCGGGGGACAAATATCATCGGTTATGCGAAATGGGATGAACCTTCAGAACACCGACCAAATGGGTTAATATGTGACCAGTAGTACCAGATGAAAACCCAATGGAAATAATTACGTCAATACAAGCAGTGATTCCAACACAGCGCGAATGGAAAACTTCAAGGAAGTCAATACGAAGATACACTTCTTTCTATTGGGTGTACCCTTCAAAAGACTGAGAATATTGATATGTTGATATCTTATGGTCAGGAAATAGATTTGACAGGTACTCATCGAACTTGGTGGTGAAAACTATTACCGATTCAAATAAATATTGTCTCA
>JAAXHO010000273.1 GCA_012270795.1 Candidatus Poribacteria bacterium | reverse complement strand
ATTGTGCTCTTATTTACAACCTGAATATAAATCCGCAGGCATGTCCCTGTGAAAACAGGGATGGGCAGAGCCTGCACTGGAATGATTCTATGCAGTGATGAAAGGCGACAGGGTACATTTTGATCCATGAATGGGCGGTTATGTGAAAGATATGTACCCTTGTCCATGTGTCCGCCGAGGTGGTTCTCTATTTGCCTGCACGCAGACAGGTGCGCCCGTTAGATGGTGGGAATAATCTCGGCGGTTGTCTTAAAAAATAAATCTGAAACCTCTCCGTATCTGTGTGCGTATGTATGTACATTGTTGTGATGTCACTGCTATTGCTTCGCCCTACCCAAAAGAATGAAGGAACCGCACGGCGTCTCATTATCTGTGGCCGTCGCGACAGGCTGGGTTAGCAAGTCTTATGAGCAATTTTTTCTTGCGTGTACGTTTTTGATGTTGTACTATAAGGGCGTCTAGTTTTATCTATAACTTGGTCGGAAATTGCAGTTATAACTATAATTTGTGCAATTTCCGGCCGGTTAAATGCTATGGTTTCGGTCTCCGAAAGGACCGAACTCGATCTCGACTATAGATAGAGCTAGACAGCCTGTGGTATTTGACCGGCCTAAAAATAAATGAACCGGATGCCATAGGTAAGGTAATATGGCACCCGGTCATTTTTTTTTAGCGCAACAATTAATCGGGTGTCATCTGTAATGGCACCCGGTATTTTTTGCCTGTTCTCAGGGTACAGCAATACTTCAGACAGTTTTTAGGTGTAGAGGTTCTTTGAAATCAACAGGTTAGATGAGGCTCTATGTTTTATTTGCAACTTAGACCTATACCCTGACATTGAAAAAAAATCAGACAATTCTATAAACCCTTGTATTATAGAAACTTAGAATTTTTGAATAATTGAAGACCGATCAAAAAGTGTCCTAACCATTGAGGGTTACAAACGTCACGCGAAAAGGGGTCAAGCCCTGAGCAGAGTCAGGCGATTTAACCGAACAATGTGAGGAAATTCTGAAAGAAGGAAGGTGGGTAAATCTGAAAAAAATGCAGGCATGTGTTGTGCC
>JAAXHO010000188.1 GCA_012270795.1 Candidatus Poribacteria bacterium | reverse complement strand
GATGCTCCAGTTGAAAAACGAAACCTATGAGCAACTGGTAAAACGAATCCCCGAAAACAGCTTTGTATCTGGACAGCTCAACGCATCTGATACATTCTCCCCCGGGCATGAAACTCCCAATGCCATCACCGTCACCCTCCGGTCATTGAAATTTCAATTTGCCCGAAAAGGGGACATCACGCGGCTTCGGCCCGTCTCTCAAAATTTATCAAAACGCGTAAAAAATCTATCAGAGGAAATATTGAGAATTTGTGAAAAACTGGAAACCGCAAAAATGGCTTATCCGCCCATTCACTACCTCGAACTGAGGCGGATGGAACAAGAAATTACAGAAAAAAAACAAGAAATCGAAACACTGAAACGCGCACATGTGCGATTCAGTGGCACATTATTCATCCGCATACCGGGAGACACATAATGCGCGAAACAATGATCCTGATACTCATACTAATTGCAACCACAGCGGAAGGTAGAGACCTAATCTTATCCGCACCATTGGAACCCGTGCAATCCACCACTGTATATACCATCATCTTAATCAGCCCCATCATCAACCCAAACAGCGGCACCTGCAAAATAACGAGCCTCTTTTTAAATGCGGGAACACATGTCCGCCCCGGTGCCCTGGTCGATGTGACCATCAAAAGCGACAGAGGACAGGTCAATTAGTGCTCAATGATGGGAAAGCGCGTCCAGTTATTTCTGTATTGCGATAAGTCGCGTTGCCCACAAGTGACACTTGTGCTCGTGAAACGCAACCGCAATGTCAGCCTATCTTCGCGTTCCTTCCCGATCTCGTGCAAACGATGTTCCTCATAAAGGGTTGCCCTGTCAATTACGACAAAAGCATCCCAGTGGTCGTGAAGTCGGGTTGCAAAAACGTAAATGAGTTCTGGCGTTATTGGTGTACTAAGTTGCGGGTGGGAAAGATTGAATTGCGCACTATGTCCAGACTTCAACATTTTTGCCATAGCCGTCTTTACCTGTACGCGGTGCATGTTTCCATCGCTATCGCGCACAACAAAAATGTCGTCGCCCACATCTACTTCTGGAATCGCTGTGTTCCATCCCCTGAGCAAAAGTTCGGCCATAACCGCAAGATGACCGGCTCTACCCGTATAAAGATTGGCTCTTTTAGACATGTTGTTCTGAAAAATCAAATACGATTTCCATTGTCTTTGCATCTACAAATACGACTTGTCCAAGCTCTTGCAATTTTTCGATAGGAAGGCCCGTTAAAAGCTCTGCAATATGTTTCCAAATTGAACCGTGAAGCATCTCAAAATCCGATTTGTCCTGAAAAGAAATAAACACGCTTGCAACAGGGGTCTGATTTGGAGAAAATTGAGACTTAATGGCCGCTTCACTCTTGGGTTCAAGTCGGCAAGTATAGCCATCGAGCTGTTTGGCTGCATAAATTGTAATTTCAGATATTTCTTCCGCATCTACAACATCACGCAACAAAAACTCTGAACCGTTAATAAAAAATGTTGGGTTTTTCGGGTGAACAAGACTATAGACCTTTGGAACACCCGCCAATATTTTTCCACCGTTTAATTTTATGTGGTAATGCTGACCTCGCGAAAGGTTGTGAAAAAAAAGATTATAATATTTGAGCTCATGATCAGTCATGATATGCCTCCATTATGAACCGTGTACCTGTCACCTGCTTGTGGGAAAATAGGTATAGCCAGAACGAAAAAACCATAGAGGCGATCCACCGGGTCACCCGAAGGCATTTAGAATTTTGCAGAATCGATATATGTCGCGTTTTCCCCAGGGCTATTCCCGTCGCCAGGGAATATGGGCAAAAAAGTCTTCGATCTTTTCGCAATGATCTAATTTTTTTTTAAGTTCCGAGTGGCTTTCCTGGCTGTCAATAATCTCTTCAGTTTCCTCGATTTGCTTCTGGTGCTCCGTATAATAGTTCTCAAGTATTTTCTGTGTTGTATCCCTGACAGAACGGATATTGTTCTCAATCTTTATAAGAATGTCTCCATTTTTTAATGCTTTCTGGATTTCCCTGGCTAAACGCTGTTGCCAGCTTCCTCCCATTCTTATCAAAATCAACGCAGTAGCGATTCCCATTATAGCGGACGCCCCAATTCCAAATGTCAGAATAGTTAATGCTCCACCTAATCCTATTAGCTCCCCTAATCCGGCTACCCCACCAGCAATCAGACTACCACCCGTGAAGCCCAAGGCCCCTATACTTATCTCCTCATTATACGGTATGGACACTTCTCTTGTATCCTCCCTAAGGATATTTTTTCTTTCTTCACTGTATTGCACGAACTCCTCAATAAATTTCTGAACCTTTTCAATGAAATTATCTTGCAATTTACCTGTCTCCGAAAGAATCTTCTCAAGGACATAAGCTGCGGCTTCCTGTTGCGCTTTTTCCTTTTCTTTATAACGCTCTGTGATCATATCTGTCATTTCTTTCACATTTATTTTTTTTAAAAAAACCTTTTGTGTCTCTCTGATAGTCTGGTCCATTAATATGAGGATTTGCAGTTCTATATTCTTCATCTCGCTATCATAGTTTTCTTGCTCTTTTTTTAGATTTTTATAGTGACATTTTGCTTTGTTTATATCCTCCAAAATGTTATCATATTCTTCCCCTTTCCGCTTGTAAATTTTTTCTCCCTCTTTCTTTAATTTGTGGATTCTGTCTGATACGCGCTTATTCCAAACAGGGGGCATAGACTCCTTCAATAAGTCCTTTAAATTGTTTTGTAGATCTTGTCGTCTTAGCTTTGTTTCCGCGTAAAAGCTAAAAAAGCGAGCGCGAATATCCTGCTGAGAGATTTGCTGCTCTCTGTAGCCTAATTTGGAAAGAATGCTTTCCTTAAAGTGCTCATAGAACCTTTTACTACTTTTATTTAATACAGCGTTCAATTCTTCTGTTTTAATCGCAGGATGAGCCTGCGATGCAATGATGAAAAGATTGCCGAGGGTGGGGAAATTATCATCAATTTTTTTAAACGGCTGAAGATTACGTAGCAAAGCACTGAAGCATGTCAACTCTCCCTGATTGAGAAATCCGTTAATAGTAGAAAAAAATAACAAAATATCTGCGCGGCGGATCACTTCGTCTATAACAGCGTCATTTGTCTTTGTCATTTCGGTATCATATCCGGGCAAATCCACCAGGACGCACGAGTGAAGTAACGGAGCCTCTGAAAAAGCCAGGACAGATCCTTTTTCGTTATCCTTTCCTTCTTCTACTTTCGCATATTGTTCAAGTGTATCCCAACTTCCGGCGAGGGCTCTGTGACCTGTACAGTGATCTTCGTCATACCATTTTTCAGGCTCAAACCCAGGTTTCATGATCCAAACGTCTTCTTGGAACCATTTGGGACGATCTGAGATATGACGAACAAATGTGGGGAACTTTGTGACTGGTTGGTAGTCAGTTGGAAGCCTTTTTGTTTCTAAACAAAAATTACAGAAATGGGATTTGCCAGCATCATAATGCCCTATAGTTACGACCCAGGGTTTCTCTTTTAGGGCACTAACATGGTCACGGAACTGTTTAATATATGGTTCTTTGTCATCTGGTTCTTTATCGCGATTTAAAGATTCGTCAATGTAATGCAGAAGTCGGTTCAAGTCATCTGTGAGAGGTCCATATATATTTTCATCGAAATCAAAAATTTTCTCAACTATCTGGTCATCTGGTAGAATATCGTCAATTATGCATCCTATGGCATTCGCCCATCGCTTCAACAGACGGGAAGGGATATCCCCACTGGCCTCATATTTGGATACCTGACCCTGAGTAATGTCAAGGATTTGAGCAAGATCAGATTGCGTTAATCCCGCTTCTTTTCGACGTTTCGATAGTGTTAAATTCATGCTTAATCCCTTATTGATATTGAGTATTCTTTTTTGCCCTATTCAGCCCCAGAGCTAAATGAGATGCTCAGAACCACATCGCCGCCAACGATGGAAGCATAATCTGAACCAATAGCAAAAAGGGTAGTGCTCCCCCCAAACAAAATGGAGTAACACTACCGTGATAATTTACATCATTATGCTGTCTAAAGCAAACCACTGCCCAATTTTTTCAGACAGTTCTGTACCCAACGTCGAATCCATCCGGCTCTCTCCGCAGAATACTTCTTTACAACTTCGTCCATGGTCCGGAATATCATTGGCTTTAAGTCGCTGTGTAAATCTAGCACCTTAACCTGTTCGTATGTGAACCACCTCGCCTCGTTCAGTCCGGTTTTTTTTTCAAGACAAAGGACCGAACCTGTCGTTTTCCCAAGAAAATAAGTGACTTCCACGGCTCTTAGTTTTGACCTGCTATAAAAATGTTTACCTATCCCCATAATCACTTCCACTTCAATCCCAATCTCCTCCCGTATAGCTCTTTTCAACCCCTTTTCCAGGCCTTCATTTTTTTGCAACCTTCCTTTTGAAAGTGTCCACTTTTTTTTCC
>JAAXHO010000293.1 GCA_012270795.1 Candidatus Poribacteria bacterium | reverse complement strand
GGCGGTCCGAGGTGGTGGAGGTCTCACGGAGGACAGGGTCCTTCACCTGGTCTAATAGCCGATCCAGCTCGCTATCGCTCTCACTGAAGATCGATATCATTGATCGCACGCTCAGTCACAATAGTTTTTATAGTATACTCTGTAATATCGTCGACCGGTTTCGGCCTAACGGCCTAAATCCGAGGGCAAGACACATGTTGTGAAAATGCCTACAAACGTTAAAAAACGCCCTCGACTCAAGTAACTTATGTTTTGTGTTTCTTCATTCCTTATTAATATTGCAATTTTCAAGTGTGCAATGTATAATAGGTAAGAGGTCGTCAAGGGTCAAAGGTCGGACTTAATTAAATTTTTAAAATTATTTTACCGGCCTGCCGGGTCAGGGTTACAAGGAAAAAAGTCCGTGAAACAGAACATTGATTTGGTCTGGCCTAACTAGTGCGTAGTCCTTAAGCTCAATTCTATCCATAATACTGTACGAAGTGCAGCTTTTATTATGTGCTAAAAGTTGAATTTTCACCTGGCAAAGGGTAATGGTTAGTCTGCTTTGCTGTAAAACAGAGGGATCAAAAAGTTTTAACAGGTGAAAGTTAAGTTTTAGCACATATTCTCTGCCACAATACATTACGTAACTGTACTGTTGTATGGTGGGATTACATTTGTGTATTGTCATCTGGATAATAGGTTAAGGTTATAACATCCAAGGAAGAGCAGAAAAGGATTCTTGCCGCCTGCCATAGTGAACCAACATCTGGACATTTTGGAGTCAGCAAGACCTCCAAGAGAGTGGGTGAGAGGTTCTACTGGAAAGGGATGATGGCAGATGTCAGACATCTGGTGAATGATGTTTCAATGTGATAGTTTGAACTATTTGCTAGCTATAGTTAATTTATTTTGCAGGTGAATCACTGTGGAGTTTGTCAGCGTGTGATTCACAAGATTGTCATTGAAAGACCAGAGCTGCAGCCTTAACCAGTCAAGTCTCCCTGGTTCCACCTGGGAATGGACTTCATTGGACCAATTTCCCCACCCTCCCAGTCAAGCAACCATTATATATTGACTATTAGTGACTACTTCACAAAGTTTGCATTGGCAAAGGCTGCACAAAAGAAGCAGGTCCTGTGGTTATGGAATTATGCGAGGTGAGAAGTACTGATGACCTCACTTAGTGTACGTATCATTTCCCT
>JAAXHO010000076.1 GCA_012270795.1 Candidatus Poribacteria bacterium | reverse complement strand
AAACGTCTTGCTTAGATGCTGGTAATACCGATTCAAATAAATATTGTTTCATTAAGGAATTCTACTGTTATTGCTGATTGGAGGTCCTCTCTTCGGTAGGAGCGACCTCCCGGTCGCGACCAGGAGGTCGCTCCTACCAGATATCAGCAGCTAATGAGACATAATATATTAGAAATGGTATAATCTTATGCAATAAATGCTAATGCGGGTGTCTTTTCTCGGATTCTACCACTTATGTGGAGACCATTCCAGAGTTCTTTGATAATCTTGGAGACAAGGTGATGGAGGCAGAGGCTATGCTGAGTACGAAAGGTGCACAAATAGAGGTCAAATTTAAGGCTGAGGGTCAATAATGCATTGTCTACGCGTTCTAATAACCCTTTTCATTATTTACACTGAGTTTCTACCGCAAACCGGGTGTAAACAGAAGGGGGACACTACGTCCCCCTCCACATCACAACCAAGTGAAGATAATAAAAAGAAACTTGTGGAAATAACAGTTGGTGGCAAAGTCTGGAAAATTGATCCAAATCTCTCCTATCAAGCGACAGGTGTCTGGACAAATCCAAATCCAAGATTACTCAGTGCTAAGTATTGATAAAGCAGATAGTCGTTTACCGTATCAAGTGGTGGCGTTCAAGGAGTATCGCCCCTTAGTTTGTAATACGGCTTATGTATGTAGCGTTTTTGTAGAAACATTAATATTATTACCTTATTACAGCAATTTTACCAACTTTTCTATGGGAACCATGTTTCAATATATAAATATAGGTACCAGATGCAATATCTCCGATACTACCATTTGTCAACCACCATACCTTTTTATTCATATCTGAATCAGTAACATTCAATTTTTCAAGCAGTTCACCTTTAGGTGTAAATAATTGGATGAGCGTGCCAACGGGTACATTGTCAAAGGAGACCGCACCTTTATCTGATTGGTTCGGTCGCACAGGATTTGGATAGACACGTAGATGCGTTAGGTCTGAGAATTCAGTTTTAGTTATATTTTGTTGAAATTCAACTTTACTAATTTCTGACCGAATGGGGTTCTCGTCAATATCTGTGACATTAGATATTGCCATCTCATAAAGGTTGTTTGATTTTAACATCATATCTTGTAAATGATCTATGTTATATGAAAGCAGTGCTCTTGTTCCCATCTTATCTCGTATTGCAGACATCGGTTTTACACCATGCAATTGATCTATTTTTCTTAATAAATAACTCTGAACATTACCAATAGATGAACTCATTTGTCTATCAAAGGTTACAATTATCCAATTTGGTGTTAAAAATGAAGTACTGACTACTTTTGGAGGTTTGAGAGGTGTAGCGGAATCTGCTTTACTATGCGCTGTCTCGGCTCCAGTTTCTATCATTGCAGTAACTGAATACCAATAGGTAGTTCCAAATTCCACTGTTCTATCTAAATATTTCTGAGATGTGATATTTTCAGCAATAACTTTAAACTTATCGGTAGTGGGTTCAATTCCTTTTTCACCTTTAGCACGATATACATTATAGCCGTTCAACATTTCAGATACCTCGGTGGAATCCCATGTGACTTCAACGACTTTTGCTGTTAATGGTTTAGCATTTACATTCCATGCTATAAGTTTTGATATAGAGTTTTTGTTAAATGCATAGTCTATTTCCAGTATGCTTAGACCTTCGTCCCCATTGATATAGAGTTCCTGGAATCCATTATCGTTTATATCAGCTGCAAGTAGTGACGATGTTTTTGCTACTTTTCTGTGGTACTCTGGTTTGAATCTTGTTCCATTCCATTTCAGTATATATAGATTTGGATAGGTGAGGAGAACAAGTTCGTTTACTTTATCGCCATCAACGTCTGCAATAGCAAGACTGTTTCCACTCGTTCTATAGGGTGAAATGGATTGTCCCCAGATAGGCAGGTACTGCCCTGAAGCATAAGTATAGACAACAAACTTCCAGATAGGTGAAACTGATGGAATATCTGGTGGGGATACAGTGCCACCAATAACAAACTCAGATCTACCATCGCCAGTAAGGTCGCCTGATGTTATTAACATAAGATCTTCTATTGATGTTTGCGTTTGCCATTGTAGGTTATATTTGTCATTTGAGACGCTTGAATATATGAACAATTCACCTTCACTATCGCCAAACACCATATCAGTGATACCATCTATATTGAAATCATCAAGTGCAAAGTTTCGTGAATAGACATTATTACCTTCTGTCTCATTTGGTAACTCTGCAATCCTGTCAAATTGGTTGTTCCCTCTATTCTCAAAAATGAGTATTCTGTCGTTATTGTTGTCAATCCCGATTATTTCTTTTCTACCATCACCGTCAAGGTCAGCAATTTTTCCACTTGAAATGAAGGGAGTCTCCCAAACTATCTGCTTAGGATACCCATTTGAATCAATGCTCTCTATAAGAAAAGTGCAGCTTTTGTCTCTCGCCAGAATTTCTTGCAAACCGTCATTGTCAACGTCGGCAACAGCCAATGGTGTGAATGAGTTTAAATCAATTTCTGATTTCAAAGGTTGAGAAGATGCATCAATCATGACGTTGTTTGACAGAGTATGTACCTGCTGGTATTTTCCAGATGGTAAATGTTCAAAAACAACCAAACTATGTTTTGAATCCGATGTCCCTGAATTTGCATCAATTAAGGGAATTCCAATTATTTCAAAAAGACCGTCATTATCAAAGTCTGCAGATATATTTGCGATATAGTGTGGGTCTATACCAAGACCTGTTTCAGTGAAACCATGTGGTGAAATACTACCATTTTGCACATCGAATATATAATACTTTCCGTTGTTATCATCAATCGTCTGCAAACCGATGGTATTCTGAGCGGAGAAGTAGAACTGATATTGACCACTCTCTAAACTGATTGAGAATATATGCTCTTTTCCCAATGAACTTGACGCAATAGAAGTAAAAGGTAAATTATAACCATTTTTTCGATAATAAAGAGTACTATTGGACACATCGTCGGTGGCACAAGTGAATATAGAAACCGACTTATCACCATAGAGTGTCTCAATTGCAGATATGGAAGAAATTTGAGTCGGTGTGTTATCAACTGTTAACACAACCTGATCTTGTATTTGGCTCCCATCTCTACCCATCACAACAAGCCGTATCGTGTATTCACCTTCAAATAGAGTTGAAGTATCCCATACGGCTAATTGTTCGTTAACTTTTTGCGAAGTGATGGGTTCGGTAATCGGAGTAAAGTTAGAAGGAACAGTCGAAATACCATAAAGCAGCTGCCAAGAATCAAACTTATATCCGGTAGCAGTTCCGATAACTGTGATTGCATTTCTACCACCGCTATTTGTTTCTGGTGAATGTATTCTTGCTTGTAAGATACTACTTGTCAACAAAGCGCGTAATGGATTCACAGTGCCAGAACCGACAAGATTTGGATCAAGTTCATTGCTGTCCTTCTTCGGAATCACATCAGCTGTATTGATAAGTATTTGTCTGACCTCCTCATGTGTGAGTGAAGGACGTTTTGAAAGCATTAAAGCTGTTACACCTGAAACATGAGCTGCTGCCATTGAAGTACCTGTTAATGTTCTATAACCGTTGTTTATATGCGTACTGAGTATCGCATTTCCAGGTGCACTGATGTCTACGGAAGCTCCAAAGTTTGATTTATAGAAACGTTCTCTGTTTTGGTTGGAAGAAGCGACTGAGATTACCTTACGGTACCCCGCAGGAAAGATAATATCTGATTCTCCTGAATTGCCTGCTGCACCAACTAACACAACACCTTGCCTATAAGCATAATTAATCGCATCTTTAATAACAAACGACTGTTGTTTGCTACCCCAACTCATATTGATGATATTTGCACCGTTATCCGCTGCATATACAATCGCAGCTGCGGAATCGTCATCTTGCATCCGTGATCCGCCACCTAAAGAAAGTCCCGCGCGAACTGCCATTAGGCTGCAATTCCAAGCAACACCTGCAATCCCGATCCCGTTATCCGGCAAAGCACCAGCAATCCCAGCAACATGCGTACCATGTCCAGATGTATCAATAGGTTCATTATCACCTTCTGTAAAATCTCCTTCAGCTTGCAAGTTCGGTGCATCGGTAAAATCCCAACCGTGGACATCATCAATATAACCGTTTTCGTCATCGTCTAAGCCATTGTCAGGTATTTCATTGGGATTGACCCAAACCTTTGAAGCCAGGTCATCGTGTCTGTAATCTATACCAGAATCAACGATTGCGATTATAATGTCGCGAGAGCCCTTCTCAATATTCCAGGTTTGTGGTAGTTGCATCAATGGCAAATTCCACTGTTCAGAGAATTTCGGGTCGTTTGGAACAATTCCATCTGCTAATGTTGGACGCAGATAATTGTATTCAACTTCCTCAATCAAGTCGATCTCTTCTAATGCTGTTTTGAGTTTAGAAAGGTTTGCAGTTAGGGAAAACCGTAATAGAAATGTCCGATGTAATCTGAAATTATGATTCGCCATTCCTTTAGAATTAGGGAGTATAGGTCTATATGAATCTACATTATGCTGCTCAAATAGGATGCCAATAAGAGACTTACATTCTAATTCTTCCAGTTCTGATAATGCTTCGGGTGTTAGACAGACTAATAATTCGCCGGGAGTGATCTCAGGTGGTGTTGCATAGCCATAAATGGGAGTTAGCAGTATTAACCAGAGAAGGAACTTTGACATATAGGGTAGGTTAAGGGATGGTGTCCATGTTTTCATACGATACTATTCCAGCAATTCAAGTTCATCCTTGTCGCTTTCACCTAACAGGACATCGGTTATTTTTTCTGTCTTATCATTAACCACTGCTATGGCGAGATTGCCCCATCCGTGATTATAAAAACTTACCGTCCAAGCAAATCCTTGAAACCAAGCATATTCACGAACATGTTTATGATCTATTAATGCTGCTTTAATTCTTGAATCCGATTTTGCAATAAGTAGGATTTTATCAGCTTTCTTCGTTGGTATTATCTTTGACTTTACGATAGGAATTTGTCTCTCTTTACCAATCATTACATTTGAAGGTAGTGATTTCGGATTTCGCTTCGCTATAGTCCGGAGTAAGGTTGCATGTCGGAGATAATCATCCCGATGTTGTTTGTATGTTTTTAATCCATATTTTATGGGAATCTTGTCGTACTGTGCTGCACACATTTCAGCTGCATCCGCTTCAAGACGTAGAACTTTTGCGAAGTCCTTTTTTAGTTCAGCTTGCTCTTGTAGTTCTTTGAAAAAGGTTGCGTAAATCCCAAATTCATAAAATCTGTCAGGATAGTGAGGTAACCAAACTGCTATGAATTTTGCTATCTTCTTACGTTCATGTTTGAGTACTACTTCCGGTGTTTTTGAGTTTTTCCATGCAGCTTTTGCTTTTTTGATGTGATATTCGCGTTGTTCTTGGATTTCCAGTGCTTCTATTTCTGTTCGTTCAACCCATTTTTTGTGTCCGTGCTTTTTATAGTAATTTAGACTGATCTTGTTCATCGGTACAGAAATCAGATTAAGACATTCAGCTGCCGTTTCATGCCAAAGAGCAAGCCGTCCAAAATCACCACGTTGTGTGTATATCCTGATGAAGATGTTTGCATTTGCAGTACCTTCAAATATTGCATCACACGCTGTGCTTGATATCAGCAAGATAAAAAATAATAGAAAGATATATGTCCGCATTTTATTTTAAAGTCATATTTGCAAATTGTTGCACAATAAATTAAAAAATGGTAGAATACTCTCAAGGTGTTAGATAGGCACATTTTGCATGTCCGATGCCCGGGCACGCTTACCCAACCTCAAGGTTGGGCGCGCCGAAAGTGTCGTACCACGATCGGCGCGTAGCACTGCCATAGTAGAAGTATGACAGGGCTGGTTTTCATTATAACACAAATGTACGTCTGTTGCTATGTGAAAACCAGCGAGCCCAAAGGGAACAGTTGACAGCATCGTTCTTATTTTCCTGCCAACACATTTCTCCTTTGGAACTGTCAAGATTAGATATACAGCGATCTGAAAAATATATATCAGATCAAAGATAAAAGGAGAAATATCGTGATTACTTTACGAAATAGTAGGTTCTTTCCTATATTGGTGTTGTTAGCTTGTATATTGTACGTTCCCAATGCGATAGCTATCGGTCTTGTGGCCCTTATTAGTGTCATAGGAGGCATAGCTTCTATAATTGGGTTACTATATCTTTTCAGGGATGATGTTCGTGCTTTTTTAGATAAAATAAGGTAAAACCGTGAAAGGCATGAAAGCAAGGCTGGTTGAGATTACCAACCAGTTAGAAAAGAATGCTGTAAGAAATGCACATTTAGATTGGTTAATAGATGAGCGTTATCCGGTATTGATTGATGATGCAGAACAGTAGGTGCAAAGAGCTGAGATAGACAAAACACGCAAGAAAAGTGCATACACTCGTGCAGAAAATACCTATCAAAGCTCTGTTGCTGCATACAACATAGTACTGGAAAATTATAGAGCGCACCTTAATAGCAGCTGCTACTATTGCGGTGATGAATCCATCTGTTCTGTAGCAACAAACCTTGAAAATGAAGTGAACACAGCCAAAAACACAAGAAACAGTGATAAAACGGTTCGGGATACTGCCCTGAAAAATTATCGGAATGCTGTGAAAGAGGTTAACAATGCTAATCGTCAACTTCGGAAATTTAGAAGAAGGTTGTCTAATTATGAAGATGAGAAGGAAACCTTGTTAGAAAATACTCGGTTGTTGCTAAAAGAAAAAAGGGAACTCGAACCCAAGATCGAACAGGGTGATAGAGAGCTTGAAGAAGCTGATCAATATCTTTTGCAATTAAACCGATCAATCCCTTATGCTGAAAGATATAAAAAAGCTGAAGATGCAGGTGCGAATATGGAACACTGGATTATAATTAATCCAGCACCTCCAGAGTTTAGAAAATCATTGGAAGGTATTCAAGACTCGACAAGTTCACCATACGCCCAATAACGTCAACAAGCGAGGCAGGATGCCTTAAGCGTATCCTGCCTCATTCAATAAGGAGACACATCATGAAAAATCTAATTCGCATCGGTGGCACGGCACTCTTGTTGATCATTGTATCGTTGTTTTGGATATGGAGACCCACCAGTAACGACACAACACAGCCATCCACAAAAATTACTGAGGAAAACGACATGAACACTCAAACAACTTCTTTGCCTGAAACAAAACAGCAGGGGAGATTGATCAGGAATACATTGATGAGCTTAAGAATGATCTCCGTATAGCAAAAGCATCGGGCGATGAAGAGTTCGTTGCAGAAGTGGAGCAATATCTTCAAGAGGCTCTAAACCCGCCCCAATTACCTGATGCTGATCACGCGTGGATTGAATACTATAACGCTGAAATCCGAGAAGCAAAAAAATCGGGATCAGGAGAAAGAGATATTGCGCAATTAAAAAAAATGCGTGACCTACACATTCAATTGGCTGCAGAAGAGGAGGCATATTTAAAGCGGGTGCAGGAAGAAAAAGAAGCTTATGAAAAAATGACAGACGCAGAACGTGTCGCTCATTGGGAAAAGAGGCTGGAGAAACTGCAAGCAGATTTGCTCACTGCAAAAACCCCATCACAAATCGAAAACATTGAATTCCAAATTGAATTAGAGCAATCCCTTTTAGAAATTGCTAAAGATGCTCCAGCACGGCGCGAACAAGATCGAAAAACTAGAGAAATAATTGCCCGTATGTATCGCACATTGGACGAAATCGATAAACGTTTTGAAGATTTTGTTGAAGGCAGATTCACAAAAGATTTGGACACACCTGATGAGGTTTTGCCCGAAAATCCTACGGAGTTATTACCATCGGATAGCACACCGAAACGCATAGACAAAGTACACAGACAATTTCGGTCATGGCAGGAAGATGTCAATAAATCGTATATAGATGTCATTTTATCTCAATATATGACCCCCAAAGAACTTGACACGTATTTTCCAACGGAAGCGGATCGTCAAGATCTAAAAATGCGAACAGTTGAGATGCAAAAATCGGTTGTATCAAAAATCCGTGAAGTTGTGTCGGGGTTGCCGAATGCGTCTGTGGAGCAGAAGCGTGCCTTTGCACGTGAGTTGGTCACACAAAACTTTGAGAAAGACTTTGCGGAGTCAGTGCTGAAGGCGTTAGAGACAGAAACAGACTAACAAGGAAGATGTAGTATTCCATCATTCAGGTAAGTAACGTTTACCGTTATCTGCCTTTTTTGTTTTGTAATGGGAGTGAGGCAAAGCAGGAGGAGAATACTTTACGTCCTTTCCGCATGTAGAATTAATTGTATAATTTACCATAAATGAAGATTATAGTAAAATCTAAAAATATGGGGTGTGTAAAGTTTTTGGCATG
>JAAXHO010000190.1 GCA_012270795.1 Candidatus Poribacteria bacterium | reverse complement strand
GTATCTAATATTCATAACATTTGGAATATTGTACACAGGCAGACAGAAACATATTCATCAAAAGATGATATGCTGTGATAATGAGAGTGGACGTCTTCTGATAATACCCTGAGCCATGAATACATTATCATACATTCAATAACGTATAAACAAGCACATACATGTACATGCACATTCTCATATAGCACAACTTGCACTCAGTGGGCATGCATGCAGCTCTGAATCAAATAATACACTATGTTATGGCAGGTATTACATGCTTTCCATGTGCAGATATATAGCACAACTTTGAACCTACTGATGCATAAGTTTTATCTGATTTTGTACATGTATCATTATAATGAAGTACTGTAATGGTTTCCCCATATAAGGAAGTTTCGATAATCTCAAATTTTAAATACAGCACCCACTTTTACCGTATAACCGGTAATTTTCGTCACTCAAATATTTCGCATAATTAATTTTAGACTTGATTAAATTTTCGTAAGGGCTATCGTCTTCCGAAAATTAAATTAAACGAAATTTTTTTGTTCCGTAAATTTTCGCTTCGCTAAAAAAAAAATGGAGAGCAGCGCTCAGGACAACGAGACTACAACTCTTTCAAGCTGTGTAAGAGGGCACCATATTTATAAAGACATTTGGGATCCTGTCGTAGGAGAGAAACTAGACTGCTGTCGTGAGTGCGGGAACGTTCAGGATCGATATGCGGTGGCTGTGGTTCGAACCCTCGTGGATCCTAAGCTCAAGCGTCGCCGACACAAGACAGAGAATGCTGTCACTACTGTAGGACATTTGCCAAGAAAAATATCCTGTGTTTGCTCCCTGTTTCTTCGACGTGGTGGTACTATTACCTGTGAAATAACAGGCCATAGAAGGCACTCGTCTGATTTACCACAAGGAGGACTAGAAGTTCCTTGTTTACTGATATTTGTCGGGAACAAGGCAGATATTGCTAAAATCAAGAGCAAGACCAACATTTAGTGCGACAAACATGTATTTTAGTCTGTATGCTATAATGATTAGGTATTGTTGTATCTATAATTTATTATCAATAATCAAACAACAATAATAATAACATTGTCACGTCAATAATTGTAATCCAACTAGGCTGAATTCTCTGAACTGCACTTGTCTTCTGAACTGAACTCATTTTCTGAACTGCTGTACTCGTCCTCTGAACTGCTGGACTCATCTTCTGAACTATCAGATTCGTGTAGGTATGGAGTTTTATTGTCGATTGATTGAGGGATGCCACTAGCTAAAAACCCATTGATGATAATGTCTGGGGATTCCAAAAAGTGCTCGTAAAGAGAAACTAGCCATTTGGCACCAACTGCTTTCATTCGAGGTGCAGACATATCGACTGGTTCGAAGTTCACATCATTTGCAGCACCATTCTGACTTGTAATCTCTGAAGCATACCACTGCTGAAACTGAGATCTCAAGTACACTTTTGCACTCTTATTTACGGAAATGTCGAGTGGTTGCAGACGATCTGTACAAGTGGCGGGTATTAAGACAGACTGGATATTGTGCCGTTCCAAAGCAGCCGTGACATTTGGTGTGAGCTGGCCCTTGAAATGATCAAACAGACCCAAAGCAGCTTGACTATCATCGGTACCTAAGTCATCACGGACTCTCTCGACAAATGGTACAATGATATCGTCGATGTACTTAAGCATAGTCTTCTCGTTAGACCAGTGGTTGCTAGACTGCGTTATGCACCAGTCGGCTGGAAATGAATACGAAGGGTGGCATCTATCTGTTTTTCCCTTATAAATCAACTGCATGGGAAGAAATTCACCACACAAGGTACCACAAAACACGCCAGTGATCTGTCGCTTATCCTCGAGTCCCTTCATTTCAACACGCTTTGACCCTTTCTTAGCCATAGTCCAATTCGATGTGGGAACCAAGTGCAGACCAGTCTGATCCCAGTTAAAAATCAGCTGAGGAGGGATTTCCTCCATTTCCACAACATCTATGACATCTTGTAAAAACTGTGTTTTCACTTGCTGGAAGACTTGGGGAGGAATACCACACTTTGTCGTAGCTCGTCGCTTTGTAAAGTTCATTCTCTTTAGAAGAGATCTAGCCCATGGAATGGTTAGAGTGACATAGCCACCATACTCAACTAATCGTGATCTATCGAGGCTCTCAACAATTCCCCTGGCGCCAGCTACGACTAGCGCTGAATTCACAGCACACCCTCGCTCACGAACCTTCAGTACATACTCCTGCACACATTTGTCTAATCTCTCTCCTAAAAGAACATGTCTGCCTCTCTTCTTTTCAGGTAACTCGAGAACTTCATCATCTTCCTCTTCTAGTTCACGCTTTCGTGCAACCTCTTGTTTATAGCCAGCCTTCATCCCGCTTATAGTACTATTGCTAATTCGCATACCGAGCTTTCTTGAGAAATATCTCCTTGCTGCTGAAATCCCATTCTCAGTGGCATATTTGCCGATCGCTGCTCTTTCTTCTGGAGAATACGAGTGATACTTTCCTCGCGTCTTCTTCGGCGTTGTTGTTGAGTCCTGTTGTTGGCGTGATAGTACTCTGTTTACCTCTCTGTTGGCAGCTGCAATAGCCGTCGACGGTACTGAGAGAGACAGGCTACCATGTGGACTCGGGAGTTGCTGGGAAGGCAGCCGCTTGAAGTAGCGTTCGATCGACATCGTGAGTGATAGCACGTGCGTTGCCTTTTTTGGTCATCACAAAAATTTGGATATACTCTAATTATTCGTAAATTTAATTTTCGTCACCGCGTCGCCTTACGAAAATTAAATCCTGACGAAAATAACCGGTTATACGGTATACATAATTATCTATATACTTGTAGTCTGACTGATGCAAACAT
>JAAXHO010000242.1 GCA_012270795.1 Candidatus Poribacteria bacterium | reverse complement strand
TCTTATTCAACTGTCTAGTTTTTGGGCGTAATTACAATCTCTACTAGATGTTTCTGGTTCAACTGGACGGAATTGAACCATACTACAGGGCCAAGTCCGAGGCTTTTTCATTGTATCATCCTCTATTTTGTGCGTTAAGTGAATTTCATATTGACATCGTTTCCAATCCCCACATATCATATAAATTACAGCGGATTTTTTCTGCTATGAAAATGCTGTCCGTGTCTGCAGATATGCCAGTATCCACATACAGAGGAACGACATTGGCAACACAAAGACACGCGAGTGGGAAACTCGCTTGTGTCGCCTGTTGCTTTTATATCATTTAAAGGATCATCTGTCAATTGATCCCTGTTATTCAGGGATGGCGCACAGACACTGCGTCAACACAAAACAAAAGGTAGATCCTATATGTGCACTGATGAAATCATGCCTTGTGGGACTGCCTCAACGTGGGGCAGTCTGAGATACGGCTGACCTCTATTTTTGGAGGGGAAATGAGAATCCTTGGAGTGTTGATAGTGGCGTTGGTATTGATGGGGTGTTCAGAAACTGAAAATGAGACGTTGCTTGGGAGCACAGCACCATAGGCTCCAAATCAATTTAGAGAAGTGGATCACGCATTGCTGGCTTCCAAGATTGATGATGTGCTGGAGGAAGTGAAATCAGGGAATGAGAGAATCTTGGAGTTTCTCGAACCTTCAGATTGTGAATTGTATCAGTATTGGGTTGGAGATTGGATCAGTGATAAAGAGATAATTCAAGGGTGGAGACAAGGATACAAATTCAACGATGATGGTACATATCAAGAACTTGATGATTTTGGCGGGGAAGAATGGCATGTTTCTGAAGGTGGATTCTACCTTGTCTGTGCAGCAGAATTTGAATTGACCGAGATTTTTGATGTAGGTGAGTTTCATGTCTTAACTGGCAGGTGGGCAAAGAGAGGAAATGTCATTAAGTTGAGATATAATAATGGAGATATAGAAACACTTACTAGGATAGTCGAGGAATAACGAGAACACACCGAGAAGCGATTTTAACCCCAGAAGAAGAAAGTGTGTTACAGACGAACATACTTGGCAGGCTTTCTCGGTGAACGTATAGATAAATGCCCACTTAATATCATAGTTTTAGTCGTTTCGGACTGGGAGGATGATATTTAAGTGGGCATTTTCATTATCTCATATTATCTGTCAGATTTCAAGATGGATTGAGTTGAAGTGATCAACTACTAACTCCGTTTAATTTTTGATAATGCCACTCGATGCGGAGGAGGTTAAGATTATGCTAGTTTTGGGGAGCTTGATTGAATCTTTCGTCTTGGTAGCAACGGTAATTCTTATCTTGCATACAAATGCTTTTACCCAGATTGGGGTAAAATAGCTCTCGTATGTTTCTAAGGTAGGCAGCGAAAGCTGCCAAATTTTAATTATGGCCAAAATGGTGAGATATAAGGTGCAAAACGTATGACGAGGTTATCCTCCAACGAAATCAGATTTTTCAAAAAGAATGGCTATCTAATCAAACGCAGGGTTATGGATGAAAA
>JAAXHO010000209.1 GCA_012270795.1 Candidatus Poribacteria bacterium | reverse complement strand
CTAAGAGAAAATGATTCGGTAAGAAATCATGGGACGGGCTTTAGAATTGAGGAAAAATTCTTAAACTTATGCTTTGGCAGGAGGGTAAAGATACTATGACAGTGATGAACCGCAAATACAAGGATGAAACCTGGGACTTTAGAAAAGCGGATACCAAGGAATACACCCACTGTTTCCACAATTATCCCGCGATGATGATTCCCCAAATTGCAAGAAAGCTCTTAGATCGGTATGGGGTCTCAGGTGGGTGGTTGTTAGATCCCTATTGTGGCACTGGTACATCCTTGGTAGAGGCATCAATGTTTGGGATGAACGGCGTCGGATGTGATATTAACCCCCTCGTAAGGCTGGTCGCTATGGCCAAGACCTCCTCAATTCCCCTACAAATACTTGATCTCCATTTGCAGGATTTAGACAATACTATTTTTCAAGTCGAGTTCTCCAAACATGTACCTTATACATCAGTTCCCGATGTTCTAAATCTGGATTATTGGTTCTCCAAAGACGTTACGAGATGTCTGTCTTTTCTCCGAGATTATATTCACGCCATAGAAGATGAGGCGATTCGCAATTTCTTTTGGGTCGCATTTTCGGAGACGGTTCGGGAATGTTCCTATACGAGGAATAGCGAGTTCAAATTGTACAGAATACCAGCTCATAAAATGGTGGATTTTAAGCCAGATGTTTTTGGTATTTTTCAAAGCAAGCTGATCCGAAATCGGCAGGGTTTTGAATCTTATTTGAATAAAAGAAAAAATGTCGAGGTATTTGTATCAAGTAAGAATACTGCAAATCGTGAATTGCCTGAAAACCAACCGTTGGGAGGATTCGATTTAGTTATTACATCCCCTCCTTATGGCGATTCACAAACAACCGTTGCTTATGGGCAATTTTCGCGTTTGTCAGCCGATTGGATTGGATTGGTTAATTCGCGCACTGTTGACCGAATATCAATGGGGGGGGGAAAAAAAGAAAGAAAATTGTGTGCATCGCCAGTTGTCGAGGCTATTGGTGAAATCTGTGCTGTAGATGAAAAACGCGCGGATCAGGTTGAGGCATTTTATATCGACCTGGAGCATAGCATAAATTGTATCGCGCCGTTGCTTTCAAAGCGTGCGACGATTTGCTATGTGGTTGGTAATCGCAGGGTTAAAGATGTTACTCTTCCGACAGACGAGTTTGTTGTTTTCGCCTTCGCTCAACATGGGTTTTCTCATCGAGAAACCATTGTTAGGAATATACCCAATAAACGCATGCCCCAAAAGAACAGCCCTTCTAATATTGTCGGTAAGACAGCTACCACAATGCAAGAGGAATACATCGTTATTTCCCAAAGGCTGTAATTGAATGAACCAAAGGTCCCATGCACGTTATGGCACTCCCAAAAATATGAGCCGAATATTAACACTGACAACGGACTTTGGCCTTTCTGATGGCTATGTTGCTGCAATGAAGGGCGTGGTGCTAAACTG
>JAAXHO010000264.1 GCA_012270795.1 Candidatus Poribacteria bacterium | reverse complement strand
AAATGGAAAGTTGCAAGGATACATTATCGTATTGCCTGTATGCGCAACGATGCACACCATAAAGCCACAACAGATATTGTCAATAAAGCAAGTGCTATTGGCATTGAAACACTAAAGGTTAATAATATGCTAAAGCACAGGAAACTTGCAAAGGCGTTATCGTATAGTGCGTTAGGTGGGTTTCTGCTAAAACTCAAAACAAAAGCAGATGCACGTGGTATTCCTGTTGAGGAAGCAGACCAATTCTATGCAAGTAGCAAAACCTGTAGCAGCTGTGGACAGAAAAAGAAGGACCTAACGCTTTCAGAAAGAATATATCTTTGCAGTCAATGTGATGCTTCTATAGATAGAGATGTTAATGCTGCAATAAACCTAAGACAACTCGCTGTCGGATAGACAGAGAGCATAAACGCCTGTGGAGTCCAAATAAGCCCTCATGCGGTTCAGGAAGGAGGCACGAGAGACGGAAGCAGGAATCACATAGGAAAGTTGTGTGCAAAAGAAGCACACGGCTTTGGTTTCTGTCATGAGTATCACAATACTTGGAATAGATACATCCTGTGACGAAACTGCTGCAGCTGTCGTTGTTAATGGACAGGATGTCCTATCAAATATCGTCGCTTCACAGATAAAAGCACATCAAGAATATGGTGGTGTAGTACCAGAGTTAGCATCGCGTAAGCACATTGAAGCTATAAACTTCATCATAAACAAAGCGTTAACTGAAGCAAACGTTTCATTTGATGGTATAGATGCTATTGCTGTGACAAACCGTCCTGGATTAATTGGTGCATTGCTCGTGGGTGTCGCAGCAGCCAAAAGTCTTGCTTATGCCCACAACCTCCCTTTACTCGGTATCAACCATATTGAAGGACACATTTACGCCAATTATATGGTTCATGACAGTTTGTCATTTCCACATATCTGCCTCACTGTCTCTGGTGGACATACACTGCTCGTAGAAGTATACGAAGGATGGAAATACAAGGTGTTAGGAACAACACAAGATGATGCAGCAGGAGAAGTTTTTGATAAAGTTGCTAAATATATGGGACTCGGTTTTCCTGGGGGTAAAATAATTGATGACCTGGCACAAAAAGGTGATCCAACAGCAATCGACTTTCCGCGACCAATGATCCAAAGTGGTGACTATCAATTCAGCTTTAGTGGTGTCAAAACATCAGTCCGATATTTTGTTGAAAAAGCGGAACGTGCAGGAAGCATTGAAAAAGGTGAGATTAGCGTTGAGGACATTGCCGCGAGTTTTCAAGCTGCAGTTGTAGATGTCCTTGTGACAAAGACTATCCATGCCGCCAAATCATCGGAATCCAAAACTATTACCTTGACAGGTGGTGTCGCGGCGAATAGCCTTTTACGTACCTCTTTGAAATCTGCTGCAGAAGAAATTAGGGCAGATGTTTACTATCCACCTATAAACTTATGCACAGATAACGGTGCCATGATCGCTGGAATCGCCTTTGAGAAATATCAGCAGGGATTGAGAGATGAACTCTCACTCAATGCAGCAGCAAATGGTTCAATTGTTGATGTATGACAAAGGAATTATAGGTGGAAACTGATACTCGTGTTATAGCAGCTGTGGATTGTCTAAAATCTGGGGGTATTATTGCTGTACCCACAGACACAGTCTACGGTATAGGAGCAGACCCATTTAATGCAAACGCTGTTCAGAAACTATATACCATAAAAGGCAGACCAGAAGAAAAACCTATCCCCTTAGTCCTCGGTTCAGTTGAAGATGTCAAGCAAGTTGCTCAAAACATACCAAATTTCTTTTATCATCTCACCGAAAAGTTTTGGCCCGGTGGATTAACAATCATTGTGGAAGCAAAGAATTTACTGCCGCAGTTAACTGCGGGGGGGAATACTGTCGGATTACGCATTCCAAATCAACCTTTATTGATGCAAATTTTACGCGAATTTGCCGGCCCCTTAGCAATTACAAGTGCAAATCTCACGGGACAACCAGCAGCAACATCACCACAAGAATTTCCACAAACATTGTCCGCAAAAATCGACTTTATTGTAGATGATGGAAAAACGCCAGGTCCAATACCATCAACAGTCTATGATGTTTCAGTCACACCACCACATGTCCTCAGAGAAGGGGTCATATCTTCTGAAACGCTTGACAAGGAGTGGAAGTGTTACAACAAACTATTAAGCAACTCCTAAACTTTCTTGGTACCCCTACAGGAAATTGGGTAGTACTCGGAATCGTCAGTGTAATAATGTTAGCTGTTGTTTACCACCGATGGAAACAGATACCTGGATTAACAATAGAAATCATACAGGAGGATTCCTGGTTCATAAATCGTGATGACAACAACCGTTTAGCCATTGTTGTTTCGCTCCTTATGAAAAACAAATCTGCTTCACCCATACAGTTCACAAAGTGCAAAATGAGTGGATACACACCAAAAATACCCCCTGAAAAGCTGTTTTTGGAAGGATACGACAAAACAATTGAATTAACATATCCCAAATATGACTCTTTTGCAGAAATCGTATCACAATCAGAAAACCCAAATTCCGCATACATCCTCAATCCCTATACCGAACAACGCCTGTGGGTTTATTATGAATCAGGAATTGTGACATTAACAAATATGCTCCGTGCACCGATTGTCTTAAAGGATATTAATCGAAAGCGGAAATCTTTACAAAGCAGAATACAACGCAACATTGAACAAATTCAGCTATATCGTGAAGCAGCTATGCGATGGTAAGCAGTGTTATTTATGGTAGAATATGGGATTATTTACATACTATCAATAATACCACAGAACGGTAGGTGCGATTTCCTAATCGCACCAGGACCTACGCGAAAATCTTCAATGAAGCGGATTGGGGTAAATCCGGTGCGATTAGGAAATCACACCTCCAGGTCGCGACCGGGAGGTCGCTCCTGTCCAATCTCCACAACTTCGTTATACTACAAGAGGTGTCTCTTAGGAATAGCATGCAAAATCTTCGGACTCTAATCCTGGAAATCTGATAATCCTGAAAATCCCGGTTCAGACAGAATTGCGGAATTGCCTTCACTATGGTAAATGCTTGCTATTTTACCTTTGTTTTAAATGTCCCCAACTTGTCGTCAATTTTTCTTGAGGCGATACT
>JAAXHO010000269.1 GCA_012270795.1 Candidatus Poribacteria bacterium | reverse complement strand
ATGATCAAGAATTACAATGTGTTTACTTGTTGATTATTCGAGTGCACAACGATCAACAATTACAATGTGTTTATTTATTGATTACACCGTGTAACACAAAGTTTGTCCTTGGGTTAAAACTATCATTTTCTGTTGATTCACATTGTAACTAAATAGAAATGAGCATTCATAAAGCTCAGACTTCGGTTCTGAATTAATTAGATCAATTTTTCGATTTTCGCTATTTCGAATGCAATAGCCTATATAAATGCCTATATAGTTTATCTACAACATTCATGAAAACATATCATCAAGAGAATACTACCTCTTGATGTTACTTTGTGTGAGTCGTGGCAAAATTTGAATATAATTTCAAGACTACTTGTACATGAAAATGATAACAAACTGGAAAATTCTGGCTGAGCGGGGGAGGGGGGGGAGGAATGGGAAGGGGGGAGGATTCTTGGCGCATATGTGGTAACTCAACAAATGGCTGTACATTGATAAAAAAGTAAAACCTGGTTCTAGTTATACAGCGGTCCCCACTTGTTATGCCCACATGTTTACCAGACGTTAATGGGCTTATTAAGTGGATGGACCTATTAACATGGGGTTTAAATAAGTGGGGACCACTATACGTTTACAAAATTAACGATCACCATCAAAAGGAAACTTTTTTGCGCGATTGCCGATTGTAGTTGAGTTCACTTTCACGCAGCAAGTTCCAAATGTAGTCCCCCATCATGCTCTCATTGTACTGGCCTTTGTAGCGCTCCTCAAATGCTTTAATGTCTTGGTGAAACCTTTCACCCTGCTCCTCTGAATAGTCACCCATGTTACCCCGGAATTCGGCGATGTGGGAATGCAAAACATGGAGCTTTAGCGACATCCTGCAGCCCATCGCCTGGTATGCATCAATAAGCTCCTCCACAATTTCCATGAAGTTATCTGCTTTATGATTTCCGAGGAAACCTTCAACAACCGAAACAAAGCTCTCCCAAGCTCTCCTCTCAACTACAGATAGCTTCTCGAAAAAGACGGCAGACTTCATCAGTTGCTTTACTTGCGGGCCCACAAAAACTCCAGCTTTTACCTTGGCTTCAGACAACTTGGGGAACAGCTCTTGAATGTGTTTAAATGCATCGCCTTCTGGGTTCAGCTTCTTCACAAACTGTTTGATCAGGCCCAGTTTGATGTGTAGAGGTGGCATCAGCACTTTCTTGGGATCCACCAACGGTGTTTGCTTCACGTTGTGAGCTCCAATATCATAACTGAACCTGAGAGGCCAACTTCTCTGATGGTAGTGAAGGGCTGTATTTCTACTGTCCCAAAGGCAGAGGTAGCAAGGAAACTTTGTGAAGCCTCCTTGAAGACCCATTAAAAAGGCCACCATCTTAAAGTCTCCAATGACCTCCCAATTGTATTGGGTATACTTTAGAGCACTTAGCAGAATTTTAACGTTCTCGTAAGTCTCTTTCATATGCACTGAATGAGCCAAAGGAATAGAAGGCCACTGGTTTGTGTTATGAAGCAAGACAGCTTTGAGACTTCTTGATGAGCTGTCTATAAAAAGGCGCCAATCCGAAGGGTTGCAGGGAATCTCTATAGCTTCGAACAGCCCTGTTATGCTATGGCAATAGCACAAACCACCAGTAAACGAGAAAAAGGTTGAAAACACTCGATGTCTCTTCCTTTGAGAGGTAATGCGGACCCCATCATCAAGTAGGTCCCATTGTTTCAATCTAGATATTAAAATCTCAGCATTGGACTTGGTCAGTGTCATGTCTCGAATGAGGTCATTCATATCTTCTTGGTTTGGGTAATAGGGGCGCCTTTCCTCTCCTGCCCGGCGTTGACGACCCACCACAGATGATGATGGAACTTGCTCCGTTTCTGAATCCTCAGAACTTGCCTCTTCTGGATCGGATTGGACTCTCATAGGTGGCTGTGGCACAGGAAAGTCAGTGTTATTATGAGGAACAGGTGCAATAGAAGATGGAATGTCTGGATACTCAATCGGAGGTGCATTTTTACCTTTTCTTCGCTTTGTTGGATCTACCATACAGAAGTAGCAATCAGTATGGTGGTTTGAAGGCTCACGCCAAATACGAGGGATAGCGAAGCGCATACATCGTTTTTCTCCCCTTAGCCAACCCTCCAGAGTGCGACGACAGTACTCGCAGATGACATGTGGTGCCCAACGTTTATCTTGGTCACCTACAGGCATTCCGAAGTATGCAAGATATGCTTCTTTGGCGCGAATACTTGCATCCAAAGCGTGCTTTTTGGCTTTTTTGGGAAAAAATTCTCCACACACATAGCAGAAGGAGTCCGCAGAATATTTGCAACAACGGGCAGTCATATCACAATACTAAATATTAATACAATTTCAAGATAGTAATCCTGAAAATAAGATTTTATTAGCTCTACAATCCATAACAAAGTCATAAAGATGGCAGGAATAATGAAGAAAGCCCATAGAAACATAAAAATGAGTTATTTTTTACAAACCCAAAGTTTCAAGGCAATGTTGTATATTTCTGTGTGTTTTCCAGTGTACTGAACTAGAAAATGAAGGTTATTTCCCAGAAACAAGAAAAAATTTTTTTTTTGTTACACGGTGTTATTA
>JAAXHO010000241.1 GCA_012270795.1 Candidatus Poribacteria bacterium | reverse complement strand
TCTTACAACTCCGATTTCACAATGTATCAGAACCACTTGCCGAAACGATTCGCAGCCTCAATGACCGAAACCGGCTTGAAATGCTCTTTGAGAAAGCCGTCACTACCCAAACGCTTGAGGAACTTCGAACAGAAGTTGACACACTCGCCGAAGATGAAAATCATAACGAACACTCAGAATAAAGCAGGGACAAAACGACACAAAGTGACCCAATAATTTCAAAGTTCACTATATCCACCCAACTTAACACAAGGAGGAATTCACAATGAAACGTATTCGATTTACTCCAATTTTGGCATTTGTCGTAAGTTTAGTTGTCTTGCTGACAGTATCTACTTACTGCTCATCAGCGACTTTTTCTGGTAAAGTTGTTGATGAAGATGGAAAACCGGTACCTGATGTAACGGTAACAATAGACTCATATAAAGGCAAATTCATTCCAAACAGAGATCAATTTAACATGAATGAACCTGTGTTCCCACCCCCTCAACCCACTGATACAGATGCAGCTGGCACTTTCTCTATTGATAATATTGTTTCACCTTCTGTCAACAGATTAAAACTCTTTTCAGACTTCCAGTCAGACTATGAAGTTCGGTTAATAGAAATGCGGGGAATTAGTTTCTATATGCCTCAATTTCAATACAGCTGGCATGAAGGATTTTCTTTTGGCGTTGAAGAAGAAAACGATATTAATGATGTAAAAATAACCGTCCGTCTTCGTATGAAGATTAGTGGACAAGTCCTTGATGCCGACGGTGCCCCGCTAAGCAATGCAACTGTCAACCTAATGGTAAGCCATCGTAGTATAGATGGCAGAGGTAGAGGCAGTGGTGGTGGCACAAAGCAACTTGACGCAGAAGATAAGTTTACTAGCTATGAAAATTCACCAGGGTACTACACAGTTACTGTTACCTATGAAGGACAAACCGTGAAAACAAAGGAAATACTGCTTGAAGAAGGACAACGGCTTGAAGGATTAACCATTAAACTAAAAGAAAAATCTGAAAAACCTAAAATACCAGAAGAAGTTAGACAACAGGTCCAAGGACAACCTAATTTTAAACGTAGACAAGCAGCATTTGAACGTCGTCGGCAAGGTGTGTGGGCAATTAACCCTGCAAACAGACACGCCTATAAAAAAATTGAATGTGAAACTCCTGAAGAAGCAATAGAAAAAGCTAAAGAACAAGGAGCACATCTCGTCTCAATCAATGATGCAGCCGAACAAGAATGGTTACTTCATGTTTTTGGTGATGCTAATTATTGGATAGGGTACACTGATGACTTAAAAAAGAGCGACAAGCATTGGGATAATGGTGATCCACTCACCTTTACTAATTGGGACACCGAAAACCTTCTCGCGGAATCTGATAAAGACACAGAAAAAGAACAGAAGGAACAGAGAAAATACACAGTGCTCATCGGTGTGACCGGTAAATGGCAAAGAATCCGCAACAATAGTCCGGTCATGAATCTTACTGAAAAAGCTATTCTTGAAAAAGCTGATATGGTAATTGGTATGCCAACCCCAGAAAAATCAACAGAATAACATAAAAGGAGAGATCAACATGAAACAGTCAACCTTTTTGATATGTAATCTTACTATGGTTCTTGTCCTGTTTTTGGCAGTTCGAGGGATAAATGCTCAAGATATAGCTCAACTTGAACGAGGAATTTCCAGCAAGGATGCCACAAGTGGACTATCTGGAAAAATTGTGGATACGGATGGAAAACCAATCTCAGGTATCATGCTTTCTATACAATCAATGCAAATCAAAAACGGAAATCTCCAACCACATGTGAGAGTTGCTAAGCCAAATGTGAGAATTGCCGTTGGAGGACCGGCTGTTGGACCGATTGTAAAACAACCAAATAATCAACAACCGTTAGTTCAAAAAGCAGGCCCTCAAAATACGGTTACGGTCAAATCAGCAGCTGATGGTTCATTTAAAGCAACCAATATCCGTCCCGGTTTTATTCAAATAAGAGCAATGCCTCAACCCATCAGGAAAATAGGAAAGAAACAACCCGAAAATGCCCCTGGAGTTGATCCTGCTCCAATGCACCTAATGTTCTTCGGTAGAGGAGAGTCGGATATAAGATTTGTCTCTATTAAGTTAAACAAACTTACTTTTTTCTATCCAGAAGACTCACATGGACCTTTTGAAAACCTTACTTTTGGATTGAAACCAAATGTGAACCTTGAAGATGTTGTAATCACCGTAGAAAAGCGAATGAAGATCGTTGCGAAAGTAGTTTTTGCTAATGGAAAACCCGTTGCAATTGCAGATATCAATCTTGACATGGAGGTTGAACTTGGAGAGTTTGGCAGTCGTGGTGGAGGATACGGAACAAATAAAATTACCAACGCTGAAGGCTATTTTGTAGAATATAGAGATAATCCTGGATACTATACTATTTCAGTAGAGCATAAGGGATACAAAGGAGGGGCAGGCCCTTTTGTACTGACAAAAGACAAACATCCTGAAAATCTTGTTATAAAACTGGATGGCAGTCCAGTTGAGAAAAAGCAACCTAAAGAGAAAAATAAAGAGTTTGATAAAGAGAAAGCACGTGATCTTGTCAAGGGGCTACTTGGCAATAGAAATGTCCCTCCTCCTCCTATTATCCGACCAGAAGCTCCTCAAAAACCGGAAAAAATTTTCTGGATCATCAACCCAGCAAATGGACATGCCTATGCCAAAATAAACTGTCGTGATTGGTACGATGCACAGCAAAAAGCTATTCAAGAAGGGGCACATCTGCTATCTATAAACAACGAAGAAGAACAGTTCTGGATTGAAACCCTCTTTGTAGGTTCATTTTGGATCGGACTCAACGATGTTGAAAAGGAAGGAGAATGGCGATGGGATAGCGGCGAACCGGTGACTTATACCAATTGGGCAACATTTCGATCTTTTCCAGATAATTCTCCTGAAACAGAAAGAGACATCGTTGCAATGACTTTTTTTGAAGGTGGTTGGCAAGCGGCTGGTCCCGATAGCCATATCTCTCGCTCAACACATTTCGCTGTCATTGAAAAAGATGGATTAGTATCCAAAGTGCCCAAACCTGAGAATACTGAAGATGAATAGGTATTCTCACGAAAGTAGATTGTTACAATACGCGCAAGTTCGTATGTCACTATAACATATCTCATAAATCGTAGGCGGGGTTGCTAACCCCGATTTACTGGACACGCGGTCCGGTGGATTTGGAAAAATGGTATTTATGAGATACGCTATAGTAAGATTAAGAAAACCATGCTAAATAAAGAAGAATGTCTACAAATCATTGCATCACAACGAACAGACGAAATCGTCATTACAACGATGGGGATGGCAGTCCCGTGGGCAAGAATTTCAACACACCCTCTGGACTATGCATCTGTCGGGAGTGCCATGGGACATGCAGCCGACTTAGCCCTCGGTATTGCACTGGCAAGACCTGACAAGAAGGTTGTCGTACTAAATGGTGATGGAAGCATGTTGATGTGTTTAGGTACACTCGTAACAATTACCGGTTTGAAGACACCTCCTATCAATTACCTTCTTTTTGTTTGTGACAACGGAACTTATGAAGTTACTGGCAATCAACCCGTACCTCGTAACGCAGATTTTAGCTGGACGACCATTGCTAAAGGAGCAGGTTTCCAGAATGTTTATGAAATTGATGATGTTGATTTTCTAAAAAGTGACCTACATAAAATATGGAAGCAGGTTGGACCCACTTTTGTAAATCTCAAAATAGCACAAGCACATGAACCACCACCCGATAGATGGGGCAGTTTTCAATATCCATATCTACAGGAATCAATTGCAACATCAACACACAAGTTACGAAAAACATTATCAGAACTATAACCGTTATTTGTATGGAAAATACTTATGTCTAACAAATTAGAAAAACGACGTTTAGGACAGACAGAGATGCGTCCAAATGCTTTGGCATTAGGTGCAGCATGGTTATGGCGAAAACCCGATGATGAAGTCATCGGTGCAATCCACCGCGCAATTGAACTGGGAATCAACTATCTTGATACCTACCCAGGACACGCAGAACATCTTTGGGGAAAAGCACTAACCGATGGTTTGAGAGAAATGGTCTATCTACAGGCGAAAGTTGGCACTCACCCCGAACGGCGGAAGGATTTCTCCGCTGATGGAACACGGTGGAGTGTACATAACAGCCTCAAAGAACTTAGAACAGACTATCTTGATGCAGTGCTTATCCATGACCCACTGGACATGGAAAGTGTATTGGGAAAAGGTTGTGCTTTAGATACACTCTTGGAAATGAAAAATGAGGGTTTAATCCGACATGTCGGAGCAGGTGTACGTTCCCACGAATTTCACAAACAGCTGATAGAAACAGGACATGTTGATATTATCCTTACCTTTTTAGATTATACCTTATTGTCTCAGTCTGTAACACAAACGACTCTGCCTTTAGCACGTAAACACGATATTGGTATTATCCTTGCGAGTCCTCTGGGCATGGGAAGCTTAACAGGTATTAAACCCAACATAGAAGATGAGAAAAGACGAAATCCTAATGCTGAACCAAAAGCACATACTATGTGGAAATGGTGTCAGGAACATGATGTTAATATCCGACATTTAGCGATGCAATTCTGTTTGGCTGCCCCCATAGATGGCATCGTGATGTTCGGACCCGCTGATTTGGCACAAGTAGAAGATGGCGTTGAAGCAGCGACAGCGGAGATACCTGAAGAAGTATGGCAAGCGTTTGAAAATGAATTTAATATCAAACGGGGGATGTAAAACGATTATAACACAGATTTACAAGGCAACACTTTGTGTTCCAGCAGCCAAATCCGAAGCAAACTGTTTAACTGCTGTCAGAAGTTTGATTTCATCATCCTTATGCGCCTCAATCACATTTACAATAGCACTTCCAACGATAACACCATCTGCAACTTTTGCCACTTGTCTTGCCTGTTCAGGTGTTGAAACACCAAAACCAACACTAATCGGTTTGTCTGTATGTCTACGTAATTCCTTTATCATCGGTGTAATCTCATCAGACAATTTAGTCCTTACGCCCGTAACTCCAGTTAATGAGACACAATAGATAAATCCAGTACTAACAGAGGCAATTTTTTTCATCCTTTCCTGTTGACTTGTCGGAGCAACAAGGAAGATAGTAGCGAAGTCGTATTGTGGGGCAATATCAAGTAGTGGTTGTGCTTCCTCTGGTGGAAGGTCAGGAACAATCACGCCATCAACACCTGCTGCCTTAGCTGCCTTACAAAAAGTTGCTTCTCCCATGCTGAATATTGGATTATAGTAACTCATCAACGCAATGGGAATATCTGTTTGTTGACGAAGTGTTTTCACTAACTCAATAATTTGTTGAAGAGATATACGGTGTTTCAAAGCGCGTTCACTTGCACGTTGTACCGTCGGTCCATCCGCAATTGGATCGGAAAATGGGACACCCAACTCAATCATATCCGCACCGGCAGCTTCAAGCGTTAGGAGGAGTTTTGAAGTTAACTCTGGGGTAGGGTCACCCGCACAGAGGTAGGGCATAAAGGCACGTCTATTTTGTTGACGCAATTCTTGGAATGTTTTTTCAATCCTATTCATTTTTGACTATACTTTCAAATGCGTGTTTTCTCAATTATACTCTGTCTGAATTGAATTGTCAAGTTGCAGAGTAAAATTAATATTGACAAGAATTATATGCTTGACAAATATAACGAACAAGTGTAAGATATAAATAGGAGGTGATAGTATGATTGATCGAAGGAGATTTCTAAAGACTTTAGCAGGTTTAACCACAGGTATACTCCTATCATCAAAAAGTGCTTCAGGTCAGGAGGACAAACCTTCAAGTGATCGATTAGGAACACTTTTGCCGATGAGAAAATTCGGTAAAACAGGCATAAATGTAACTATGTTAGGAGTCGGTGGTTGGCATATTGGTGAAATGCAAGAAAAAGAAGCACAGAAGACAATTGAGACCGCACTAGAAGGAGGTATCCGTTTCTTTGACTCCGCAGAATCATACCAAAAGGGCGGTAGTGAGAAACGCTTAGGAAAACTCCTTATCCCAAAATATCGGGATGACATTTTTCTTATGACCAAGACCACAGCAACTGACGCGAAAAATGCAAGAAAACATCTCGAAGAATCGCTAAAACGACTCAAAACAGACAGTGTGGATTTATGGCAAGTACATGCAGTTCGAAACCCCGAAGATGTTGACGCGAGAATATTAAATGGTGTTTTTGATGTGATGGTTGAGGCAAAAAAATCTGGAAAAACACGTTTTATCGGATTTACAGGCCACACAAGCCCCTCTGCACATCTGCGCGTTTTAGAAAAATCAGACATCTTTGATGCATGCCAATTACCTATAAATGTCGCAGATATAAGTTACCAAAGCTTTATTGAGGGCGTTGTGCCTACGCTTGTTGAACGTAACATCGGTGTGATCGGGATGAAATCATTGGCGAATGGCGGTTTCTTCGGAGGAACGAGACATGGCAAACACGGGCCTAATCCAAGAGTTGTTCCGAATCGGATCAGCATAACGGAAGCCATCCGCTTTGTGTGGGCATTTCCAGTGAGTACGCTTGTAACTGGACCCGACAACGCTGCACAGTTGAAAGAGAAAATTGACATCGCAAAGGCTTTCTCCGGAATGACCGAAGATGAACGAAACAAATTGGTAGAGAAAGTCGCTGATATGGCTGGCACAACGGTTGAATTTTACAAAGCCTAAATAGTTCAATTATCCCTTTCTCATTACTAAATTTTAACATAAATTCATTT
This sequence comes from Candidatus Poribacteria bacterium, assembly GCA_012270795.1. Taxonomy (GTDB): domain Bacteria; phylum Poribacteria; class WGA-4E; order WGA-4E; family WGA-3G; genus MSPOR6. The sequence continues at coordinate 4,702 of JAAXHO010000241.1, read as the reverse complement.
TTTTCTTAATGCTTAATGGAGGTAGAAATGCGCCAACTTAAAGTGTTTACGTTGCTGATAGTATGTTTTTTCTATACAGTTGTTAGTTTAAATGCAGCAGATATTGAGGATGGACTATGGCTGTATCTGCCGATGAATGAGGGAAACGGAGAAAACGTCTTAGACCACGGACCCCACAAATTTGAAACAGAGTTCAGTCCTGAACCACCGGTATGGGTGGATGCTGGACACAGCAAAATTGATAACGCCTTGGAATTCGATGGAAAGGCAACTTACCTGAAAATTGATATGGCAAGTCAAGGTAATGACATTGATTCCCTTGTTGACGAAGACAAAGGAATTACTATCTGTGCTTGGGTGAAGGTGTTAGCAATTGCAACGGACGCACACAATCAAACACGCCAACCGATTGTTATAAAGGGATTCCACAATGTCTGGGAATTCGGTCTACTCATATATGACGATAATGGGGCGGGTCTCTCAGTTTGGAACTGTGCTGGTGAAGGAGTCGCTGAAACCAGTCGTCCGGGAAGTGCACCTCAAGCTACTTGGTTTCATCAATGTGGCCCCTTTAAATTGGGAGTCGGTTCACGAGTGTACATTAACGCTAACGAGAGCCCGGTGGCACAGACAGCAGATAACGGTAAAATCCCTTGTGAAACTGGCACACGTCCTGTGATCATCGCACACCGTGAAGATGGACAGTACTTAAACGCTATCATCGCTGAAGTCTATATGTGGGACAGAGTACTTGATATTGATGAGATGGAACTCGCTATGAATAGCTTCGGCACCTTATCTGTCAAGCCGGGTGGCAAACTAACTACGAGTTGGGGGCATATCAAAAAACGTTAGATTTAAGTTCCCGACAACATATAAACAGGATAAACCCGCCCTTTTATGGTCGGGTTTATCCCACATATTCTTTCCAACTTAATCACTATAAACCTCTCCAAAGTGGCTTGCGATCAATGTCAGATCTAAAATGTTGATATTCCCATCCCCATTGACATCTGCGTTAGATGGTGCATCCATGTCACCAAAATACGATGCAACATAAGTTAAATCCAAAATATTTACTCTGTTATCACTATTGACATCCCAAGGTCTCGGAGGTGCAAGAATCTCCGCATTTTCAACCGTTACCTGCAATTCCACCGCACCGAGCTTGGCGATTATAACATCAGATAAACTTAGGACTGAAGCCACAGCATCAACAACCTCAAACGTTATTGTGACAAGTGTTCCTTCATCTGTTTCTGATGGTGTGTCAGCAGTAATCTGTGCAAAAGTGATTTGGTTCTCCTTCACAATCGTAGCAATAGGTTGCACTTGACCTGTTAAAAAAGTGCCGTGTGTCAACGAAACAAATCGAAGTGCTGTCGGATCAAACTGTAAGGTTCCCTGATAACCTGCGGCACCTTTGCCATCAGCAATGTCCACGGTAATAACAAGTTGTTCCCCCACCTGCGGTGAAACCACAGAAGCAGGCACAATCCTAACAATCACATTCACCATAGAACTCAGTTCCAGCAACACCGCAAATTTTTCAATTGCCTTAACATTTTGAAGTAATGACTGAACAGCCGGATCCTTGAGCACAGCAATGACTTCCGCATCCTCCTTAAGGAGTGTGATGAATTCATCGTCAATCTGTGGTAAAAATGATTTGAGTGCATCAGGATTCTCCACAACAAGTCCTATTGTTGTAGGACTTAACAGTTTTTGTATCTCCGGAGTTTTCAACTGTATCAGTACTTCTGGTAGTACTTCACTGATATCCTCTCGCTCAAAAAAATCTTTATATTTAGCAAAAACGCGTTCTGCAAGAACCATCGCAAGTATTGATGTGAGTTCCTCAATAGCAGCTGTATCCTGTAACAAGGTTTGTACATCAGCATCCCCAAGGAATGTCTGCGCCGCCTGATTTTCCTTTAAAAGTGTTATAAACTTATCGTCTATATCAGAAACTAAGTTTTTTAACTGATCCGGATTATCAAGAATTGACGCAATAGTTTCTGGTGTTAGCAATTCCTGATTATCCGGTTTCTTGATTTCTTCAAGTGCAGCGGGGAGTAATTCAAGGGTAGTTTCATGCATGAGAAATGTTTTATGCTCCTCAAAAACCCTTTCTGCAAGTGAAGGTTCACTAATAAGAGTAGGTACTTGAGCGTGCGTCCTCAAAACAGAAACAAAACACACCCCTATTATGAACAAAAACAATATGTATATTGAAGAGAATCGCAAAATCCTCTTTTCTCTAAAACTGATTTTTCTTGTGTGAAACATTATTATTCCTCTTTTTCACCTTAATTCAGCTATTATACGGTGTTAATCGTTGATATCAATATCAATATCTACATTCGGATTCTTCCCAAGCAGTGTGTGGAGTGGTGTCTTATCAGTTATTGGATTTCCCTCAAGGAATAAAAACCTAAGATTCACCAATCCTGTAATAGGACTGATGTCACTAATTTCATTACTCCAAATAGACAAGAATGTCAACTGTGTCAAATCTGAAAGCGAACTAATGTCATTGATTTTATTGCCCCAGAGAAATAGATTTTTAAGTCGTGTCAAGACTGTAAGTGAACTAATGTCATTGATTTGATTCCCACCCAGATTTAAATGTGTTAATTGTGTCAAGTCATTAAGTATACGAGTGTCTTTAAAATTTGTTCTAAGCAAATTCAATTCAACCAGATTGACCAAAATACGATTTACCTTCCCACAACCCATGAAAGAAATTGTCCAACCAATTAAGACAACTACACAAAACCATTGAAATTTTTGCATAATTCTTACTCCGTGAGTAATATTTTCTATGCTAAATGAATTTTGTTTGCTAACAGATATTGAACGGTAATGTTTGAAATGATATACAATCTTACGTTCAATAATGGAAGAGTGTTACGCCATTATTTCTCCGGCAGAAGGATTGACTCTAAATCCCCCAGCGATTATGTTATTATAGGGTTCATTCGGTTCACGTCCGACTGGCCGCATCTGTGGGGTGTGGTAACCAAAACGAACCGCCTTTCTCCACTTATCTGTACGGTTAACTTCTGACCAGTGAATAAGACAATAACTAAAGAAAATCACATCACCTGCTTTAGCAGGGACCGGGATTGAGTCAATGAAATCTGGATGAAACTTGTCCGTCGGTAGATGTGGTGCTGTTCCTTGTCCAGTAATGTGTTCTCGGGGGCCCTCTTTATGGCTACCAGGCACGACTCGAAGGGCACCACTCTCAAAGGGAGCATCATCAAGGTGCACAAGGCAATCCACGAAATCCAGTCCATCGTGTGGATAGAATGGATAATCTTGATGCATCGGAAACGGAGTGCCTTTTTCCGGCGGTTTTGCATGCAATACCGTATGATGCCACTGAATAGAATTTCCAATAAGAGATTGCACCGCCCCTGTCAATCGCTCGTGGAAAATCACTCTACCCCATGCAGCTGAATAGAAATGAGGGTTGTGCATAAAAACTGCTTTTGTCGTTTGTTGGTCTTCCTCTTTAAGATATTTTGTTCGCCACGGCCCGGGCCAACCAATTGTCTCTTGACCCCAGTTATTAATGATATTTACCATTTCGGACGCGAGCTCTTCAGTCTCCTCTGCTGTGAAAAGCTCTTCCACCTTCAGATAACCGTTCTCATTGTAAAAATCTACCTGTGCCTGCGTAAGCATATCTATCTCCTTACTTTGAATTGCATTTTACATTTCAATAAGTAACAACATATCATATCAGAATTCTATGTTAAAACAGTCTGTTTGTCAATACTTTTGTTCTAACAAGCAGGATTATTTATGGTAGATTTTTGTAGCACCAACTTTTAGTTTGGGTTTCCGTTTTAGATTACATTTCACAAAAACCTGTAATGCGACATCATTTATTAGAATTGGTATTATTTAACTGAACACCACTAAATTATAATATTGGTTTCAAAAAATGTCAACCCGAAAAATTATAATATTACGACTTGTGCTAAATGACTATATGTAATACCATTTCAAAAATATAATTTCTCATTAGCTGCAGAGTCTGGTAGGAGCGACCTCCCGGTCGCGACAAGGGATCGCTCCTATCTGTTAAGTGTGTATTTAATTTCAAAATCTACCATAATTCACTATAGTTGTGTTGGCAAATTACTCAAAATATTCATCTTCCCTAAACCGTGTCCACGAGTTGAAGACAGGAAACGGTGAAGATAGATGGTCATCCTCATCGTTGATCTTGAATTCTATATTTTTACTATCAAACAAATTTCGAATGGAAATAGAAACACCTTTTGTTTCAATACAATTTTCACATTTGTTTGGTAATGTTCGCCTTGACTGCGGGTTTTCAAAGATTAGTCTATATTCCGACCCACCTTTTTCAACCCGATAATCCGATGCGACTATTTCCCATTCATTTCTGGCAAAATCACCTTCAGCATATTGTGCCCACAGTCTGATTGTCTGTCCTTCAAAATCAAAGAAATCAATGATAACACCTTTACGTTTCGTTGCATCTAATGATGGTGAAAATTGTCTAAATGACCTATCATTAAGTTCAGATTTTACACGTACTTCCTCATCACTATCAACAAGTTCATAAGAATTACCACATGAAATTAAAGTTACGCAGATAAAAAACGCAACTATCGGTACAAAATAAGTCCTCAAGTATCTTAACGACTTGTGCCAGTTAATT
>JAAXHO010000192.1:183-1321 GCA_012270795.1 Candidatus Poribacteria bacterium | reverse complement strand
CGCTCATCGCGCTACGCGCTGCAATTGCATGTGTTTTATTAGAGCGGTCAGCGGTGGGAGATATGAAAAGTGAGGGATGAGAGACAAAGAAAGGAAAAACTAGAATTATTGATCACGGATTTCTATATCCTATACCCCATATTCGGAACAAATCGCGAAACCCATCATCAAAATTTTTCGTAAAATCTATCATTTGAAAGATGGACAATGTCCAAGACAGTTTTTCATAATCACAATCTCGATATAATACAGGAATAATTTTTTCTGCAAAATGAGATTGGTCAAGAGCGAAAAGCAGTTCTCTTTTTACCCAACGAGATTCCACAGAGTTAGGTGAGAGTATAATCACAAACCAATCACATCTGTTCAGTGCCATACCAATTTCGTCATGCCATTGCTGGGCACCTAAAATATCAGTGCGACTATACCAGGCAGGAATACCGTGATCGCGTATTACGTTCGCTAAATGTGATACAAAGCCTCGGTCATGGTCCGAATGGGAAAGGAAGACTTCTTCAGGTAGCATGGAAGGGCAGTACTTTGGGAGAGAAATTAGGAAGATGTCAGAAGGGTATCGGCAATTCTGCGAATCCCATCCTCTTCTGTTTCATATTTAGTCAAATCAATGATATTTAAACGCTTTAGAATCCAGGGTATATCATCTTCTGCAATCGTTTTATCTGGATCAACAAGAACAGGAATAAGACGTTCACTATATTCTTGTGCACCGAGAGCGTATTCTACATCGCGTTGCACCCAGATGGACTTTAAGGCGTCAGGGGTCAGCAATACAACCATCGCATTAGATTCTTGTAATCCTTGAGAGATTTTAGCTGCCCAATTGTCTCCGGGAAAAATCTCATTACTTGCTTCCCAAACATCCAGACCTTGATCTTGAAGCAAAGATGCGACTTTCCTGGCAAAAATTTCATCATTATGCGAATGGCTAATAAATATCTGCATGACAGATCTCCATTTGAGATATTTTCTAAAATCCCTGTAATTCAATTTATCATATAAAGTATAAATAGGCAAGGGCAGTCTCAAAATGTGGAGTGTGACCCATGTGGAAAATTATCAGCACAATCACATTTATACTCGCAATAGGTGTGGGCGCAAAGTGGATAATAGACGGAAC
>JAAXHO010000192.1:0-163 GCA_012270795.1 Candidatus Poribacteria bacterium | reverse complement strand
TTTTTGGTTTATACAAGAACAGGAAAAGAAGCACTTCAAATCTTTAATCAAGCGTCAGAAATGGGAATAACCGCCACCCCTTCCTGACGCTCTTTTTTTATTCCCCAACTTTAATCTCAAACACCGCCGTATGACCTTCTATATCAACCGCATCGCCATCCAC
>JAAXHO010000052.1 GCA_012270795.1 Candidatus Poribacteria bacterium | reverse complement strand
CAGAGTATTTAGAGGTCTCCAATTTGCTGTGTTGGCAGGAGCGTTGCCGGTTCTTGGGTGCGTTGCCGCCATACCCGAGGGAAATTACTCAAGAGGGCCAGCGGTCAAGGGATCACAGACTGTTTCCATGGCCCTAGGAGAATGCAGGCTATTAGCTACAAAGATGACCAAACCCGCGCTTTTCCCGATACGAAGCGCGGAGATCATTGACGCTTGCATGACTGAGAAGGGCTACCTAAGGACGGGATCCAGTTCGGTAGAACCGTAACTAGGAAATTCCGTTTGCACAAAACCCCTCCACGGTTCTTAATAATGCATCAATAAGAAAGTGATGGTAACGTGGGTTAAACCCTCCATGAAGGCTGCTACCATTTCTCTTTGGACAAATGGACAAATCGCTGCACTGCGATCCCGGCCAACGTCGTATTTTACATGGTCGTTTACGATAAGTCTATCGTATATTTTTCCATCAGTCTGGAAACTATATAAACTTGGACATATTTCTTTATCGCCAAAGCCCGCGATTACAATCCCTGAGCTTAGAGGAGAAAATTCTTTCCTAGATATTATTAGCTCCGCAACCTCCTTGAGCACGTTTTCGGCCTGTACCGTTAGACCATGAACACCAAATACTTCAAGCACCTCACAAAACTCCTTATTGTATTTTGCCACTACATCACCAATCTTTAGGCTAATAAATTCATTCAAAACATCTTTTTTATTAGAATATTGCGATATTTTGTAATTTGTTCTTTAGCAATAATTCGCATTCTCGATGCTGGTATTATATTTCTCTTACGATATATTTCTGATCGAATTTCTCTATCTATTCGTTTGTAAATTATAGAAAAGAAAGACTCCCATATATTTGCCACCCGAGAACGCTGAATTTCGTCAGGGGAATCCACCTCATTATTCAAATAAGAAATGAAATCCCTACCATAATCTTCGATCTTATCAAACGATCTAGCTTTTAGTTGCGACCTATAGGTTTTTATAATTGGAGACCTCTAAATACTCTGATTT
>JAAXHO010000135.1:817-1253 GCA_012270795.1 Candidatus Poribacteria bacterium | reverse complement strand
CAATTTTTTGTATGAACCCTGTAACTCTAAACAGTGCATAACCCTCATCAGTACAATGAGCGCTCATAAACCTAAGTCGACCAACACCTCGTAATTCTGCAAATATTCCAGCAACAAAACCTTACTCACTCAAAGGGGACTGAGCAGAAAACATTTGTCATGTATTTGCAATTCCATAGTAAACGTAACCTATTTTTTTCCATGGCTCGCTGGCTCGCTTATTGTACGGCCTCAACACTTACGACCTTGATTATCGAATAAGAGTGTTCTTCACGAGTAACATTCGCACATAGCGAACTGCTTCCAGTTTGTTTGTTAGCAGACTTGGCAAAGGCTCTATCGCATTTAAACCGCAGTCTGATCGATTAGAGTCCCATTCACAACTCTCTTTTCCATATTTTACGAAAGTCAAGTACTATATTATTATTATTATTAT
>JAAXHO010000135.1:362-643 GCA_012270795.1 Candidatus Poribacteria bacterium | reverse complement strand
ATATATTTTTGGAGGATATACCAGTAGGTCATGGGGTGAGTAAACATCGTAAAGAGACAATTTTAGCTCCGGTTTGTAGCTTTGTTTTGAAGCTTAAATTAAACAAAGATATACAGTGAGCTTCATCAAAAAAACCCAGCCTTCAGATAAACAGATTGAAAGGGATTTTTTTCACTTTTCGTAGATCTTGTTCAATTCTCATTCCACTCCTTATCCTCTCGTACCATCATCATTTCCTGAATTTAAGGACGCATTCGGCGCATTTGAATATATTTATATAG
>JAAXHO010000135.1:0-293 GCA_012270795.1 Candidatus Poribacteria bacterium | reverse complement strand
TATAGATATTTGCGCCTTATAAGTTTCGAAATTAAATTAAAATGAAATTAAGGACGATCTTAACATTAGTTAGCTTCGTTTAAAACTAAAATGTTAGTACTTATCCCGCCATAATTATAATGATCTTTTAGCTGGGAGTTCTAGGCTCTAAACTAAAAATGAAAAATAATTAAAAGCAGTAATCTATTCCCAGTGGACGCTCGCATATCAAAGGCCTGGGACTCAAGAGATGAGTTACGGGACTTGCAAGTCCTAGCCTTAGATGAAGCGAAAGGCCTCCACTGGCCCCCCCC
>JAAXHO010000258.1 GCA_012270795.1 Candidatus Poribacteria bacterium | reverse complement strand
GAACAATCTAAATATGGACCGGTCGCCGCAAACACACGCAAACAGGTAGAATTGCCCCCTTTTCCCGAACCCAGTTTCGAACGACTTATAGAACAATTCAAAGCGGATGTCAAAGCCAACCGTGGTGATCCTGAAGTGCTTGCTCGTAAAAAACAAGCGATCGAGAACCCTGATCTGCTATGGACACCTGGATTTTGCATCCCGAATCAGAACGATCAAGACCCCAGATTTGCTCCAGGGGGAAACCCGTTTGGAAGAGATATAATGATATTGCCTGAGGATCAGAAAGGAAAACCGATATTCGCCACCTTCGGGGATGGTGGTGACACTCAGTATGAATTCAAAGGCAAGGTTTTCTACACCACAAAAGAACAAGAGAAGATAATGGTAGCTATCTCACATACGTACGATCTCTCAATAGAAGAGCGGATACGTAAATCGTATGAGATAACACTTGAGGGTATAAATACGTTCACAGCGGCAAAGTATCTGAGCAAAGAGACTGCAAGTGTTGCACAAACCATTGGACTTGAATACGCTGAACGTGCCATGCGCGAACACCCAAACTCTGTAGAGGCGATGTCTATTTGGGCAGGCTGTGTTCCATGGGAACCTATAGAAGATAAAAGAGATGCGTATGAAAAGTTGTTAGCAAAGTTCCCTAACGATGCAAAAGCGCATTCAACCCTTGGCTATATATACCACAGAGAACTGAATTCTCCTGAGTTAGCCATCCTACATTACCAAAAAGCGATACAACTTGATAGTCGTCACGAATCAGGTAAAAAGAATGAATTAGCCTCATGCTATGAGACACTTGGGGAATGGGAGAAAGCGGTCGCAGTCTATCAGAGTATATCTGTAATGAACACACCCAGTCAGTTTGAGGGTGGAGTCTATATACATCTTATGACAGTACAAGATGGGGTATTTATACAGCGAAAAGGTCGTTCATTTTATAACCCTCCAAAATTGGATTCTATAGACAATAAACAATAAACATCAATCGTTAATGTTATACCTTAGATTATTTTTATAAGGAGTTTGTTTTATGAAAAAATATTATCTCACTATTTTGCTTTTATTGTTTACATTACTCCCGTTTGCACACGCGCAAAGCGTCTGTATAGAACCGTTAAATGTCAGTAGAGAAACGTTTAAAATAGATTTTAATGCGTGGTTACCTGAAGACGGGGACGAAGTCACTTTTCTTGTGACCGTTAAAGATGTCCAATCAACAGGTTCTATTGTGTTAAATTTGACTAATGTATCCAATTGGCCAGGAACCTGCATGAACAAAGGGACAGGCAACGATGCAGATCTATATTTTGATGCAGACGATCAAGTGAAGGCTGCTTATGCTGATGTTAAACACGCACGATCTGGGCAAGTGCTAAATGTTGAGTTCCCTCCATTACAAGGTCGTGTGAACGTAATCAGTTTACTCAAACTAAGGGGGACACAATACATTTACCTTTGAACGTTCCTTTAAATCCGTGTAACTATGGTTGTTTCTATAAATATTGTATTGATAAGGAGAACTATCTCATGAAATCTATCTTGAATGTTACTATACCAAACCGTGTCGTTTTTTTTATCTTAGTTGGTTGTTTACTATTGTTTGGGTACATAATCTTTCATCAGATTAACCAACATTATTCATCAAACAAACTTCATCCGAGCGGTCTAACAAATAAAGAGGTGCACTCACCCATACCGATTGAGACACCTGCCTTTACTGAACCTTCACTGGAAAGACTCGTTGAACAGCTGAAAGCAGAACTCGGTGATGTATCAGAGGCTGTTGACGCAGAAAAGTCGACAGGAGAGCGTTTTCTTGATATTGCCAATCACATGGATGACCGAAGAACCCCTGCGGCGGTGGATGCTGCATGGAGAGAACGCAAACGGAAAGTCATCGCCAATCCAGACCTGCTTTGGCAACCCGGTTTTGTCCTTCCCCCTACTTAGACATGCAACATGAACGACACGTTGTATTTTTATTTGACTATAATGTAAAACATGATTACTTTAGAGATTCCAAATCACAGGAAAAGAGAAAAAATGCCCTGCGAGACAAAGTACAAAGAGGGGAAATTAGCCATGAAGAATACTATCGAAAATGGATGGAAATTACGACAGAGGGTGAGGATCCTCTTACTGTCGCAAAGTATATTTACACCCACGAAGGAATCCCAAATGTAAGTCTTGGGATTGAATACGCTGAACGGGCACTGCAGAGAAATCCTAACTCTTTTGAAGCACTACATGTCTGGACACTTTGCCATGTAAAACGTGAAGAGCGCGAAGTTGGCTTTCGCAGACTCGTTGAAAAATTTCCGAACTCTGGCCTCGCCCACTGGGAGTATGCCATAGAACTAATTTTTCCAAGTCCCTGGAAGCCTGTGAAAGCACTTGAACACATGCAGAAAGCTATCCAGTTGGACAACCGCATTCCTTCAAATAATGCAATGTTAGCCTTATGTTACAAAGCATTGGGAGAACACGAAAAGGCACTTGCTGTCTATCAAGGAATGCGTGCTATCCATCGCGGGCAAATAGGTGATCTCTACGGTGTTCAAGAACCAATTTACGAAAAACGGATGCAAAACAAACAAAAATAATCCTTATTGGAGGACTAATCAAAGGAGGTTCACATGTTAAGAACAACGATACTATTTCTATCAGTTTTACTACTATGTATTATTGCCACACTTCCTGCTGTCCAAGCACAAAAAATGACGTTAGCCCCCAAAAATAAGGGGACCTACGATGACTGGCATCCTACTTATAATGACACTATTACTTTCACTGTCACCGTATCGGGATTAAACGCCGCGGAAATATCCAAGGGTGAATTGCGGTTTGACTTTGAGAAGGTGTCTAAATGGAAAGGTGTTTGCATGAACGAAGGATCGGGAACAAAAGCAGACCTCTTTTTTCGGTATAGTGATCAAACGGTGTCTACGGCACCGCAATGGAATCAATGGAGTAAAGACAAAGTAGAAGCTGTAGCGAAGTGGCAAGCGTCTGATAATCTTGATAGCTTCACGATTGATATGACAGTACGCTGTGAAGATTATGGAGCGTTTGGTATCCTGCGGGTAAAACTCTATGATAACGTGAGTTTGATAATTTAGATATGAACTTCATTTTGCTGGAAATATTACCCTAATAGCCCCGGGGTAGGTGCAGTTTCCTAACCAATGCAGAATACCACACGGGGAATGCTCTATAGCATTCATACCCGGGGAATGCCTAAATGGCATTCATACCGTTGATTTCTTGATTTGGCGTATTCTGCCGAATTCAAAAATTTGATTTATCAAACTCACGTTATGATACATCTTCTTTGTTATTCTGTGCCTATTAGTGCTAAAATAAGTGATGAAGTTATGCATGAGATTCAAGAAAAATACCTCATCTGATTAATCAATCGGTGTATCAGTTGCTTATGGTGAGACTTAGCACACCAAATTAAAAGGAGAAAACAATGAAACTTCGTATTGAAAACTTTACAACATTACTAATGGTAGCAGTAATCTTACTCAGCGGTTGTTCTGGGTGTGAACAAAAGACAGCACTGAAAGGTATTGAACCACAGGACGATTACAACGAACAATCTAAATATGGACCGGTCGCAGCAAACACACGCAAACAGGTAGAACTGCCCCCTTTTCCCGAACCCAGTTTTGAGCGGTTGATAGAACAATTCAAAGCGGATGTGGCAGCCAATCGGGGAAACCCCGAGGTGCTCAAACGCAAAAAAGAAGCCATTGCTGATCCTGATCTATTATGGCAGCCCCATTTTCGAGTGCCTGTGTCTGACTCTTCAGATCCAGAACTGAGAGGAGCCGACCCTTTTGACGATAAGATAAGAATCTTGTCCCATGATCAAAAAGGGAAACCTATACGCGATAAGGTTTACGACACATCTGGCTTTCCCACCGGAGAAGTGATTGAGTTCACAGGTAAAGTTATTTACACAACAAAAGATCAGGAAGAAAGAATATCTGACTTGTGGCGAAAACAGGCGAGGGTGCTTGCGGATGTTGACCACTACCGAAAACTGTATGCGTTTCTATTTGAGGACATAAACACGTTCACTGCTGCAAAATATCTTGCAGATCTGGGGTCCGATATTGCACAGTCCATTGGTCTTGAGTATGCTGAACGTGCCATGCGCGAACATCCAGATTCTGTCGAGGCAATGTTCATCTGGACACAATGTCATCCACCAGAACAACGACTTGCCGCATATCGGCAGTTACTATCTAAGTTTCCTAACGCCGCCTTTGCCCACGAAAATATAGCTTACTATTACTATTACGACGAGGACGATCCGGTTATAGCCCTTGCACATATACAGAGAGCTTGCCAACTTGATAGTCGTATTGCCAAAAAGAACCCTTTATTGGCACTGTGTTATAAGAAACTGGGTGAATGGGAGAAAGCGGTTGCTGCTTTTCAAGGTTTGTCTTGGATACCTTTTGATGAAACCCAAACTCTTCGTGGTGCACAAGATCAAATATATAAGCAGCATCATGATCACTCGTTTTACGACTTGAGACATTTAAAATACTATTACGACCCGAAAACTAAAAAACTCAAACCCTACGATCCTATAAAATACTATTACGACCCGAAAACTAAAAAACTCAAATCCTATGATGTTAAGGAGAAACAGAAGTGAAGAGATACTATTTTGCAATGTTATTTTTCATGTTTGCAGCACTTCCACTTGTGCAAGCAACGAATGTAGAGATT
>JAAXHO010000041.1 GCA_012270795.1 Candidatus Poribacteria bacterium | reverse complement strand
AATTGAACTTTGATTGCTATTTGAGTAAGGAAATGATATATGCGTCACAACCTATTTGTCCCTAATAAACTACCGTATGCTAAAGGAAAAAATAGACCGGATGTTGCATGTATCCTATGTGCAATTGTTGAAAAAGATGACAAAGTTGAACGGCTTGAGGTACATCGGACAGAACTATTTACTATTTCGCTCAATCTTTATCCTTACAGCCCCGGACACCTGCTTATTTTTCCAAATCGACATATAATTGATGTGCGCGACTTGAGTTCTGAAGAAATTTTGCACCTGCACAACCTTCAGTGTCTCAGTTTTGAGGTACTGACACAAGCATATCAGCCACGGGGTTTTAATGTAGGATATAATATGGGGGAATCCTCTGGGGCCAGTATTCCACATCTACATCTGCATGTTGTTCCCCGGTATCCACGCGAGTTGGGTTTCATGGACATTATTGGTGGTGCCAGGATTATCATTGAAGACCCGAACGCTACGCAAGAAAAACTCGCGGAAATATTTCAGGAAATGTCAGTACAACCTATCTCATAAATGGTAGGANNTTGCATTTATGAGATACGCTGTAGTTGAATAGAACAGTTCATCAGGAATGTTTGCGATTTTCCATACATTCTGTTTCTTGTCACCTAATAATTTCTGTGCCAATTCCCTCCTCCGTGAGGAGTTCAAGCAGAATTGAGTGCGGGATTCTGCCATCAATGATGTGCGCTTTTGATACACCTCCATGGAGTGCGGTCTTACATGCACCTATTTTCGGTATCATGCCACCAGTGATGACACCACTCTCAATTAACCCATCTATATCTCTGACCAAGACTGTCGGTAGAAGCGTAGAAGGATCTTCAGTTTCTTTGCAAATACCAAATATATCTGTCAATATTATCAGTTTTTCGGCTTGTAAGGCAGAAGCAATTTCTCCTGCAAGGGTATCCGCATTGATATTATAGGTTTGTCCATCTACACCTATACCATTCGGGGCAATGACAGGTATATATCCCGCTTCATCAAGTGTGATAATAGGACGTGTGTTGACTCCGATGATATTGCCGACATATCCGATGTCAACTACAGTCTCATTTCCTTCATCATCCGAGATATTAGGTGTATGTTTTTCCGCAACAATTATGTTGGCATCCTTACCACAAAGACCTATCGCCTGTCCACCATGTTGATTGATACTGGCTACAATACCTTTGTTGATATTACCTGCAAGCACCATTTCAGCAATTTCAAGGGTTTCGCTATCTGTTACACGTAACCCTTCCACAAATTCTGGTTCTTTTCCAACTTTGTCCATCCATTCACTGACTTTTGGCCCGCCGCCATGTATCACAATCGGACGCATCCCGACATACTTGATCAGGACGATGTCCTCCATAACGGAATGGATGAGAGATTCCCGCTCCATAGCAGCACCACCATATTTGATCACAATTCTGCGGTTGGAAAAGCGACGGATATACGGTAAAGCTTCAATAAGAACATCCGCTGTCATACTCATTTTGTTTCTTTGGTATCCTTTTTTGAGATTCTTTTTGGTATATTATACGAATAAATGCTGGACATGGCAACTGAAATGTAACGCCTGCCAATACCTCCAGAGGCATTCAATTGTTG
>JAAXHO010000216.1 GCA_012270795.1 Candidatus Poribacteria bacterium | reverse complement strand
GGGGGGTAAATCCCTGAAAATGACAAAAAACAAGGATACAATCCTTAAAAAAAACAAAATTCTAAACAGGAACACCCAAATTTGCGTAAGTCCTGACTATAAATAAAGTTTTATTTTCAATTATAAAATCATGAAACAAGCAATCTTATTTTTAATATTATCCCTGATGATGGGAACATTCGTAATTTTCAAAATTACCACACTTCAAGCAGATTCATCGGACACACAACAAAGCACATCAGAGAGTAAGCGAACACCCTTTGCTGAAGGATGCATCAAGTGCCATGGCAACGAAACTGCATATAAAGAATGGACACAAGCAGGACATTCACATGCACTTGTCAATCTGCTAAAGGGACCTTATGAGGTGAAAAAGTCTTGTCTGAGTTGCCACTCTTCTGGGTATGAAATGTTTGCAAATAGAAGCATTCCCGGACACACATACAACGAAAATACAGCAGTCAATGCTGTTGCGTGTTCATCTTGCCACTCTCATGCCAGCAAAGAGGAACACTTACTGGTGATACCTGCAAAGAAGTTATGTGTCAGCTGCCACAAAATGGACTGCGGGTGTGCTGGTGCAGGCATTGTCCACCAATCACAATCGGAGATGTTCTTAGGACGCGAAGGTGCTGGTGTCAAACGGATGCCGTCACCCCACGTGCGAGCCATGAAAAAACGGTGCGTGCATTGCCACATGGCAAAAACCGAACCAGATGTCGTGAAACCAAAAGAAGAACCGAATGCAATAGCAAAACACGGTGGGCATACCTTCAAAGCAGACTTCTCAACCTGTGGTAATGCCGGCTGCCATGATAGTGCCGACAACGACATGACAACGAGACTCCCAATATACCGTACTGAAATTGAGACAAAAATGAAGGAGGTCAAGACAATGCTGGACAATGCAGTAGATAAAACCTCTCAATCCTATAAAGACGCGAAGTTAAACTACGACATGGTGAAAGGGGACAGCGGCTACGGGCTACATAATATCCCTTATGCCCGCGCTTTATTAGAGCATAGCCTTTCTCTAAAACAACAATTAAGGTGAAATATAGAAATAATTATACACCTCTTCTGAATTATACACCTCTTCTGTAGGAGCGACCCGGGGAATGCCAAAAGGCATTCATACCGTTGATTTCCTGGTCGCGACCTGGGGATACACCTTTTCTGTAGGAACGACTTCTGGTCACGACCTTCTGCAGTGGCAAAATTCTATTTGCCGCCATTCAGAGCCTTTTTCAACGGAACATCTTTATCTTGTGGAATGTAAAAACTCATCGCATCGTCAACAACACCGAGAAGTTGTTTTTGAATTGGATTACATCTTGCCACCAACGCATCCGGCATCTGTATATAATCCATCGGTTTGACCCAACGGTAAGCATATCCCATAAATATCGTTTTTCGTGGCATGCCCGACCAATTGTGCCCGATACCATGATACGTGCGTTGCTCAAAGAGGAACGCATCACCAGCATTCACGTTCATAGAAATCGCACCGCGTGCCCAACCTGTTTCCGGATCACGTGCAGGCATACCTGTCAACCGATTACTTCCCGGCACCAACACTGTTGCACCAGATGCAGGATCACTTTGGTCACTGATTGCGTAAGCTATCTTGAGCAAAATTCGTGGATGCGGTTCCTGCATCTCACGATAGGACGTACCGCCATCCCGATGAAGGCCTATCTTGGTCTTCATATCGTCTGGAGGTTCCTCTTTAGAAGGGAGCACAATCAGATGTGACGTAATCATTTGGATGTTCCAATTCAACACACCGCACGCATAAGGAAAAGATTTGTGCCAGTCGAGGAGTTGGAGAAATGCCTCATGATGTGTAATACAATTGCGTAGGTTCAACTTACCGCCACCTTCCAGATTGCCCGCCTCCTTCTCTTTGGCATAAACTTCGTCAACCGCAGCGTCAATTTCTGCAACAACATCTGGGGGCAAGGCGTTTTTTATTAAAAGATAACCGTTCGTATCAACAAACTGTGCTTGCTCAGGTGAAAGCACTACTGCCTCAGATAAATCGCTTATCGTTTCCATTTTCTCATCCTTTTTTTGACATGTCATTAAGATTGATTTACTCAAGACTTACGCATTCCCCTCGCTTGCGGGGGGATAAAGGGGGGTAAATCCCTGAAAATGACAAAAAATCCGGGATAAAATCCTTGAACAAACAAAATTCTAAACAGGAACCCCCAAATTTGCGTAAGTCCTGTTACTAAAAATCCTAAAATTATTTTTTTAAAGTATACATAGATTAAATGAAAATCTCAAGGAAATTTTTTGTAGCATAAACTTCCAGTTTGTGCAGTATTAGATTACATATCATAAAAACCCGTAATGCGATATGTTTTTTTAGATACGGCATTTTATCAACGAGTTGAAGTTCCCCAAGTTCAGACATAAATTGTCTCCTTTATTTTTGAACATGAACCAATTTCGATTACTCCCCATCAACCTCAACCCCCGCCTCCTGCTCCTTCGCAAGTTCCAACGCCTTATTCATATCCTTCTGCGCCGAATCCATCTGATTCAACGCCCGCTTCGCCGCCCCCCGATTGATATAGGCATCAACATAATTCGGATTAAGACGAATCGCCTCATTGTGGTCAACAACAGCCTCATGATGTTGACCCAACGCATTTTTGGACACACCCCGATGCGTATAGGCAATTGCAGAATTCGGATTGAGACGGATCGCCTCGTCATAGTCAAAAATCGCTTCCTCATATTTTTTAAGTGCAAGTTTCGCCCTGCCGCGATGGATGTAAGTCTCAGCAAAATCCGGGTTTAACCGAATGGCTTCGTCATAGTCAGCAATAGCCTCCGCAGCGTCTCCAAGCTTGCTTTTCAACACACCCCGAGTCATATACGCATCAGCAAAAGTCGGCATCAATTCAATAGCTTGGTCATAAGCAGAAAGTGCCTGATCGTTTTCATTTTCTCCCGAATGGAGATACCCAATTGAGAAAAACGCACGGGCAACAAGGTCGTCATTGACTCCTTTAGCAGTGTTTGCGATGGATTGCCATTTTTCAATCGCCTCTGGAATTTTACCCTCATGCTACAGTCTGTAAGCTTCAAGGATAGCCTTGTCTTCAAGAGATAAATCAGGATTTTGCACAATATCTTGCACGGTTGTGTTAAGAATCGCAATCGTATTCGGGTTGCTAAAGTCTTTACTCGTTAGTTTTGAAACTATCTCCTTGATTTTCGCTTGATGTTCCCTAATGATTTTGAGAGATTGTGCAGCATCGCTAGCATTTTTTTCTGCAGCTAAGGCAAAATTCTTCGCATCATTCAGACGACTTTGCATTTGAGTCTGTGCTTCCTCAAACTTTACATAAGCAAAATATGCAGCTAAAGCAGTTATGGTCGGAATTGCAATCGTAAAAAACACCAGAACAATACAGATAAACACTAACAACCGATTAACGAAATTAGACCTTGTGTTTAAATATTCCCGTTTTAGCTCGTTGAATTGGTTCTGAATTGATGCTTCAATAGAGGATTTTTCATCACGATTCATATCTGAAATGTTGTTTTCCTCATTGGTAAGTGATTCTTCCGTCTGCTCGCTATTATCGTTATTTCCCTCTTTCATTTCCACCACCTTTCCCACTGTATATGCAGGGTAATTACACCATTTCTAAGTTATACCATTTTTAATTGATTATATCTCATTAGCGACGGAGATATGGTAGGAGCGACCTCCAGGTCGCGACCCGGGGAATGCCATAGGGCATTCATACCGTTGATTTGGAGGTCGCTCCTACCGAAGAGAGACCTCCAACCAAGATAAAAGTGAAATTCCTTAATGGGACAATATTAATTAGAATTAGTATGATAATGTCTCTTTTTTGTAGCATAAACTGCCAGTTTGTGCCCTTCTCCGTTTCATTTCTAACAGCCGATAATGAGAAAACATTTAATAAAAATGGTATTAGATAACATACCCCCCACCTCTAACTATTTTCGCATTCTATCACAAATAGGTTTTTCAGTCAATTGATTATTGCCGAGGGGGGTGTGTAAAGTATTGTTTACTTGTCTGAACCAGGATTTACAGGATCTCCAGATTACCAGGATTATCTCATCAAATCTTATTCCAAAAGTGAACGTAAACGCTCATCAAAGCCTTTGATGAGAAAAATCCTGGTAATCTGTAAATCCTGTAAATCCTGGTTCAGACAAGTAAACAATACTTTACACACCCTGGTCTGACAATGGGTGTGCAAAGTTTTTGACACAGATTTATGCCAACTTATGAATGGCGCGTCCTACCTCAAACTCCAATCTTGAAAATCTGTAAATCCTGCAAATCCTGGTTCAGACAAATACCAAAACTTTACACACCCTTGTCTAACAATTCTACTTGCAATATATCTCATGCTATTATAAAATACCGATAGAATTTGAAATGTCAGGAGTAACATCACCATGCTAAAAGCAGGATTTATCGGTGCTGGTGGACGCAGCCAAGGGGCACATTATCCTAACGTCAACCGTCTCGAAGATGATGTCCAAATGTCCGCAGCATGTGAACTTGATGAAGGTAGACTCGCACAAGTTGCACAGAAATATGAGTTTCCACACACCTTCTCCGATCACAAAAAGATGCTGGATACAGTGGACTTAGATATTGTCTATTGTGTCATGAATGAAAAGTGGATTTTACAACCAGCACTTGACTGCCTCAATGCCGGAAAACATCTTTTCATCGAAAAACCACCAGGTGCAAACAGCGACGAAACACAACAACTATTGGATGCTGCAATCGCAAACGACGTTTACTGTATGGTCGGATTTCAACGAAGATATGCAGCAGTCACCCGAGAAGCAATGCGACGCGTTTCCGAAAAAGGTCCTGTCTCATTGGCAGTCACAACGTTCAACAAACAAATCCTCGGAGGTAAATCTGAATTTACAACCACACTTTGGAACGATGTCTGTCACGTCGTAGACCTACTGCGGTATATGGCAGGTGGTGAACCAACTGAAGTTACTGCCCATCGCGACAAATTTAGTTCCGAAGTACGCAACTTTTATACCGCTTATGTCCGATTCAACAACAACGTCACTGGCGTAGTATTCGGAAACCGCGCATCAGGAGGACGTGTACTACGATCTGAATTACACGGTGTCGGAATCGGATGTTACATGAAAATCCCAGAAGAAATTGAAATTTACGAGGATAACAATAGAAACGTCATGGGAGGATGGGAAGTAGATGGAGAAGACCAACGAGATACAGCAAGCTATGAAGGTGTTCTCACAATGCATCGCCACTTCATTGATTGTGTAAAGAACAAAAAAGTACCCATCTCTGACCTACGAGATGCCATCCATTCCATCCACCTTGTTGACAAAATTGAAGGCGAATTACCTTAGTTGATAACAGAGGGATTTTATATACATGCTTGATGAACGCCACCTCCAAAATCAAATCACCGAAGATCAATTATCTGCACTAAATGCTGACGGTTACTTTGTCGTTGAAGACGCACTCCCATTAGAGCTTGTGGTCCAATTAGAGCAACGAATAGACACTATCTACAAAACCCATTTAGATGCTGAATACGACCCCCACAGAAAAAAACGGATAACACAACACGACAATTTCTTCTATCCAAATTTTCTGGGGAAAGACCAACTCTTTGTCAATGTCTTGGATTGGTATAAGACCTTTCCAAAGGTTTGGGGTATTTTGGGATGGAATATATACTCATATCACAGTCATTTTATCATCACACCACCGCGCCCCGAATCTATACGAGGCAAAACTTCCCCTCTCGGTTGGCATCAAGACAGTGGACGCGTCAACATCGAAATAGAAAGTTCTCCCCGCCCCCGTTTATCCATCAAAGTTGTCTACTGGCTTTCTGACTGCTCACAAGAGGGACGTGGAAATTTTTATGTTATCCCCGGAAGTCATCTATCCGATACACTCAAACGACCCGATGACGGTTCACTGCCTGATGGGGCAACTGCAGTGTGCTGCAAGTCCGGAGATGCTGTCTTCTTTGACAGACGAATTTGGCATGCACGCAGTCAAAATGACTCCGACATCACACGCAAAGGACTCTTCTACGGTTACGGATACCGATGGCTGCGAAGTAAAGATGACATGACAATTCCAACCGAATTATTCCAGCAGAACGATCCCATTCGGCAACAACTCCTTGGCGGCGGCACAAATGCAAATGGGCATTTCTCTCCAATGGACGCAGATGTTCCCTTAAAGGTCTGGCTTGAAGAAAAAGGAGTTATTTCAAAGTGACAAACCGGCGTGTTTTCTTGACACCAAGACAAGAATAGATTATACTTTACATAGTGAACGCTTATTATTGGTTATTATCATTAGAAACTGAAAATATTTTTACACAATGTAATTTAACCTAAATTGTGAGGTATTCATAGATGCTAAAAAAACCATCTATTATTCATTTTGGAATAATCCTGTTAATTACAACCTTGATTATTCCATTAGTTTTAGCGGAGAAAGAAGTGGAAAAACCAAAAGAACTTGAAATTGGCATGATCGCACCAAATTTTACACTAAAGGATGAAACTAATACCGAACGAAATCTAAACGAATTCTTAGGTAAGAAAAACATCGTCCTTGCCTTTTATCCCAAAGACTTTACAGGCGGTTGAACGACTGAACTAAAATCGCTCCGGGATAAATTGAGCGAAATAGAAAAGACAAATACAGTCCTGTTCGGAGTCAGTGTTGACTCAGTTGATTCACACAAAAGATTCAAAGAGGAACAACAATTCGGTTTTTCACTCCTTGCAGATACTGAATTTGAAGTCAGCAAGCAGTATAGTGGTGTCATGGAACGGGTCAATGCATCAAAACGTGCAACCTTCGTTATTGATAAAGCCGGATACATTCGCGCTATTGATAAAAATGTTAAAGTCAAAACACACGGGGAAGATGTCGTTAACCTTCTAAAGAAAGTAATTCCAAAAATAGAAGTTGGGCAGACTGCACCAGACTTTATCGTTATGGATAGTGAAGAAAAAAAGCACCAACTCTCCAAACTCAAGGATAAGAAGCATGTCGTTTTATCGTTCTATCCAAGAGATTTTGGACGTGGCTGAACTGCACAGGTTTGCTCGTTCCGTGATGAGTCGAGTAGTTTCGAAAAACACCATGTGCAAGTCTTTGGAATAACACATAATGACGCAGAATCTCACCAGAAGTTTACAGAAGCAAATAAACTGAACTTTCCACTATTGGTAGATACCAACAAAAACCTTGCATTGCTCTTTGGGGCAGTAGAGAAACCCGATGATAAACGACTAAAACGAATGGCCGTTGTCATCAATAAAGAAGGTAAGATCGTGAAAATTATAAAAGAAGTTAACCCCAGCACACATGGGGCAGATTTAGTGGAAATCCTCCAGAACCTTGAAAAGCCAAAAAGTAATTAATGGAACACAATTCTTTATCGGCATTTCCCGCACGGATAGCCCTGGTTACTTCTGTTATCTTTAGTCCGTTAATTGTTCCGATAATTACAGCAGTATTCGTTATAGAAAAACTCGCACATACCAGGCAGGAAGTGTACCTGTGGCTAACAGTCGTTGCGATATTCGTTTCCATCCTACCGACCTTAGCCATAGTCCTGCTATACCGGTTCTCAAAGGTTAGCAATATACATTTGCACACCAAAGAAGAACGCCTTATACCGCTATGCATCACTTTCTTAAGTATGCTAGTAGGTATATTCGTACTTAATTGGATTGGCGCAAATAATACAGTAATTTGGATGTGTCAAGCTTACATCATAAACACCGTTATTTTTACTTGCATAACACCGTTCTGGAAGATCAGTTTCCACACAAGCGTTGCAACAGGTTGTATTATTGTCCTGGCGTTGATTGTTAACATATACCTGCTGGGGCTTTTTTTATTGATACCTCTAATCGCTTGGGCACGGATTTACCGAAAACGACATACAACGCTGCAAGCCATATTTGGAACACTCGTGGCACTTGCAAACACATTACTCTATTACCATTTCTTACCCCCCACAAATTAGGGCAAGACTAATGCTGTGTCAACACCTAAATTGTAGGTCGGGTAGAGCGAAGCGAAACCCGACTTTACCAATAATATAATATATACCTATCGGGTTTCGCTTCGCTCTACCCGACCTACAATTGAACCATCAAACAAATGTTGACTAAGCACTAGATGGTTCACTCGCTAAACATTTATTATATGAAGGACGAACCTAAATAGATCCAAAAGTCCCTTCCCCTCGCTTGCTATTCTTAGCCCCCGCTTGCGGGGGTTGGGGGGTCGGGATAAAGGGGGGTGAATTTAGGATGTCCAAAATACCAATATTAATTGCCGAGTAAACCACTAGATGTACTAACTAATGTAGTTATACCATTTCTTTCGTAGCATAAACTGCCAGTTTGGGTTTCCGTATTAGATTACATTTCACAAAACCTGTAATGCAACATCATTTTTTAGAAATGGTATTATTTACCCTTTGTAAAACGGTTCAATATTGGAAGATCATCCCAATCACATTCCAAACAAAAATAATTTATGTTAATACGTCTAACTTCACCTTTACATTTAGGACAGCATGCAAGAAGATTCTCCGATTCGTATTCCGTTTCAGTTGACGATGGAAACATTAACAACTGCCTTATCGGTAAAGCATTCTCTCGGTTTGTAATATCTTGTTGAACAGTTACAATTAACTCTTGCGCGTCAAAATGAAAGGGGGGGGGAACAGATGCGGATAGATCGGTAAATTGGCTCCGATAGTAGCGTGTAGTTTCAACATCATGAACACTTCGAATGAACAACGTATATTTCTCCGGTGAGACGAAAAAGGCAGAGGCATCTGTATTAAAGTGTTTCGCTCTTAACTCTATTTCATAACCATTATACTCAAAAACCAAATTACCATGTTCTAACCAATACGAGTCTGGAGTATTTAGAAATATCTCATGCAGCTCATACCAACGCGGAATTGATAACAGCAAAGTAAAACGATGGTTCGGATATTGAGATAACTGTTCAACAGGAAGAAATGATGCCTGTTCAGAAGTTTCGCTAAGAAATAAAGCAAATGCCCTATACGCTGCTTCCCGAACCCTTCGCAAAATCATCCGATCCAATCCAGGATAGTCAACATCATGTTGATGTGAGTGAGTACCAACAAGCTCACTCACAAAGAATTTTGTCTCAACATCAACATCTCCTGTCTGAAGATGCAAAATGGGTTCATCAACTTCAACAAGCTTAAAGGGCAGCATAGGAATTCATCTCACTCCAAGTGTTTAAGATATTGAAATTGTACCATACTTATGGTAGTTACATCAACAAGAATTCATACATGTGGGTGTGTAAAACTTTTGCACACCCTACACCATTAATCACATACCTCAGAAAACCCACATCCTAAACAAAACACCCAAATGCAGAAGTCTTCTCCTGAAAATCCTGGTTCACCCCCCCAAACCTATTGTCTATCTATTAGAAATCCCTTGTCCTCAACCCCACAATCCCTCCCATCTGTCCCCCATCACCAGTTATAATAATAACACTTGTAGCACAACCTGCCAGATTGTGCAATTTATTCGTAGGTCGGGTAGAGCGCAGCGAAACCCGACAGGAACGAAACGTGTTTGTGTATCTTCTGTAGCACAACCTGTTAGGTTGTGCAGTATTTCGTACCATAATCAAGACTTTTGATGCACTTTGATGCCAACTTTAGGAATAGAACCTGTTGAGGTAAATCCTGAAAATCCGAAAATCCCGAAAATCCTGGTTCAGACAAAACGCGACCTTTAGGTTGAATATCACATTGTCTGAACCAGGATTTACAGGATTACCAGATTACCTACCAGGATAATCCTCATCATATCCTATTCCAAAAGTTAACCTAATCGCGCATCAAAAATCCTTGATGAGGTAAATCCTGAAAATCCGAAAATCCTGAAAATCCTGAAAATCCTGGTTCAG
>JAAXHO010000230.1 GCA_012270795.1 Candidatus Poribacteria bacterium | reverse complement strand
CCTAAATTCTATTTAGCACAAGGCGTGAATATTATGTATCTCCATGAAATCTTTTTACAAAATACTGGTCCTATCTCAGAATGCCATGTCAAGCCCCCATTTGATGATTCTGGAAACCCTCTCCCTGTAGTGGTTGTGGGCCCCAATGGGTCTGGCAAAACCATCGTTCTTTCCTATATCGTTGATGCACTTACTGAATTCGCGAAACAAGCCTTCAAAGACATAGTCCCTCCCGATAGTTCAGGTCGCATACCATATTTCCGAGTTATTCATCCAAGGGCAATTAGAAGTGGACAACGGTTTAGTCTAAGCCTCCTTCATTTCAAAGCGAATAATGACGACTTACGCTATTGTGAGAAATCGGGGATCCTTGATGCCGCGTCCTATTCACCGAGCGTAAAATCTGTATTTGCTTCATTATGGAATTGGCCAACAGAAGGAAACCACAAAAATGTATCAGCCAACGAAAAGACTGTTGAAACCGAAATGACAAACGGTGCATACGCTTTTTTCCCCGCAAGTCGTCGTGAAGATCCTGATTGGTTAAACCCCAAGAGTCTCAAAGCACATCCCACCTCTTCCTCGCCCCATTTTGATAAACAACTTGACAAACCTTTGTGGGTAGGAACCTGTGCCGAGGAAAATACTTCTTGGGTGTTAGATGTATTTCTCGATTTTTTGTTAGATCCTGTAGAACAACAGAAACTTAAAGAATTTGTAAACACATCCCGAGAACAAAATACACCACAACAAGAGCAAATTACATTACCGCCAGAGTTATCACTCCATCTACATAGGATCACTTTTGGACAAGCTCGTAAGAATGTTGAACGCATATTGCAGGCAATACTTCAAGATGGAACTGCAGAGTTAATGCTAAATTTTCGTAACATTGGACCTTCAAGAATTAGTATCAAGATGGGCGATGGCCGAATTATCCCTACTTTGCAGTCCCTATCAGAGGGGCAATCACAATTGTTTCACCTATTTGCGACAATCATTAGGTATGGTGAACGCACTGACCTCAACAGGAGCGTAAATCTCTCACAGATTACAGGTCTCGTGGTTATAGATGAAATTGATGCTCATTTACACCCAACGCTCCAGCACGATGTCCTTCCTGAACTTATCAGTTTGTTCCCGAAGGTCCAGTTTATCGTATCGTCTCATTCTCCGCTGTTTCTGCTCGGTATGGAAAAAAGATTTGGTGCCGACAGGGTTACAATTCTTGAAATGCCGGAAGCAAAACGGATTAATAGTGAACGGTATTCTGAATTCGGGAGGGCATTTGAATACTATCAATCCACACAGAGTTTCGAAGACGAGACAAAACGGCGTTTTGCGGCTGGGACCAAACCTCTTGTCCTGACAGAAGGTCCACTAGATATGCGCTATATTCGACGTGCTCTTGACGTGTTAGGGAAGAATGAACTTCTCAATTCCTTGGATATTGAATTCGTCGGCATCGAAGATGATAGCGGGAAAACACGCTTTGGTGGGGATACATGGTTAAATAATTTCAGGAATATTTATGAGGCTAATACATCGTTGTACCATCGTCCGATATTGCTTCTTTATGATTGTGATACCCAAAAACCAAATGAACAAATTGGAGAATTTTGGGTGCGATCAATACCGAAAAATGTAGAAAACACTATAGTAAAGAAAGGCATTGAGAACCTTTTTCCTGAAGATCCTTTTGAGGAGAGGTTCTATTGTGAATCGCCTACAGACGATGGAGGGTCAGCCAAGTATCTTGATAAGCCAAAATTTTGCAACTGGATTTGTGAAAACGGGACGGACCTTGACTTCGCAAAGTTTGATAGTGTAGTGCAAATTCTTAAGGAATTTTTTGAAGCACATCAATCATCCGCAGTCCAGCAAACACCATCCCAATAATAGGCACTTCTCAAGATGTCTACAAAACAGATTCCAGCCAGTTGATAGCAGTCTGTTCATCTTGCTCAATTGCGATTTCGACAGCGCGTTTAGCACATTCCAGAAGGTGCTTGGCTTGATTGCGTAAGTCAAAAGATTCAAGCACTTTTTGCTGAATCTCAGCCTGTTTCTCTGCTCTGATTTTTGGAAC
>JAAXHO010000150.1 GCA_012270795.1 Candidatus Poribacteria bacterium | reverse complement strand
TTTCCAAACCCAATACTAAAAAAATTCGCAATAAGTAGTTTTGGACATAGAAAAAGTGCTATAAACCCACGTAATACGTGCGTTTTCTCTTGACAGACCTTATAGGAATATGCTATAATAATTGTAGTAAAAAGGGGAGCGGACACTCCCCTAATCTTTACAATTCAGAGTTGCTTTTTCTGATTGTGTAGGTTCTGTTATTCTATCAGATTTTATCAGAAATATGCAACTCTTTTCTATAGGAGTTTGTTATGAATCTGATAGACGTTATGGAACGATTCCCCGACCAAGAGACATGTATCTCATTTTTAGAGCATGTCCGTTGGAACGGCAACCCGAAATGCCCGCATTGCGAAAGCCGGAAACTGAAGCGTCGCGAACATGAGACCGAAACTGGACGGATTGGACGTTGGAACTGCCAAGACTGTAAGGCTACTTTCCGTGTGCTACATGGCACTTTGTTTCATGGGACAAAAATACCGCTTCAAAAGTGGTTTCTTGCTATATCGCTCATAGTTAATGCCAAGAAAAGCATATCCAGTTATCAGTTGCAACGCGATCTGAACCTTAATCAAAAGACGGCTTGGTTTATGCGTGTGCGTATCCAAGCAGAAATGGCTACCAAACAAGGCAGTATCCTACTCAAAGGCATTATAGAGGCGGACGAAGCCTATATCGGTGGCAAACCCCGTCATGAGAATAAAAAGGAAGACCGTATCTCTCACCCGCGCGGGCGTGGCACAACTCAAACCGCTGTTATCGGTGCGGTTGAACGGGGCGGGCAAGTCGTCGCTGAAATCGCAAAAGGGCTTACCGGACGCGACATATATGATTTCATTAGACGTGTTGTCAATGTCAAAGAATCCGAACTCATGACAGACGAATATCACGCTTACAGAACACTTGCCAGTGATATGAAACACAACGTTATCAATCATAGTGAGCAGTATGTAGAAGGTGATACACACACAAACACTATAGAGGGCTTCTGGTCCCTACTCAAGCGGGCTTGGTATGGCACGCACCACCACTATACTACCGATTTTACGCCTTTATACGTTGCTGAACGCTGTTATGTTTACAATAACAGGCATAGAGACAACATATTTTGGAAGTTCCTACGCGATAGCATATAGGTTAAGTGATGTGCAATCTCTCTTCAAGTTCTCTATCTCGTGCTTTTAAACGTTCATAGAGATATTCTTGTGAATTATTATATTTGATTGAGTTACAAGAGCTGCAAAGCAGTTGTAAGTTTTCTATATGATCTGTACCATCCTTTGATCGTGGAACGATGTGATCAATAGTTAGGTCTTTATAGCGGTAGTGTAATTTACAACCTCTGCAATGTCCTTCCTGTAGACCATAAAGTTCGTGCTTGTGTATTTGATAGGCAGGTAAACGCCTTTGAATAGCTGTTTCGTTAACAGTTCGGAGGGGGGGGTGTTACTCACTGTAACATATTCAAGTGGATTCCATAAATCTGAATTCTCATCAACAATTTCTTGTAAGCGAAGCTTCGTCATATCTTCTGCTGATGGGGATTGATCTATACCAATCCATTTTCTATTTAGTTTCTCTGCTGCCACACATGCTGTCGCACAACCACAAAATGGATCAAGTATCATATCATCTTCATTTGACGATGCTTTGATAATTCGCTCTAAAAGTTTCAATGGTTTTTGCGTTGGATAACCGATATACTCTTTCCCAGAGCAATTAGGTATATCAGTCCATATACTTTGTGGTAGTTTACCTTTTTGAGCCTTCTTGTACTTTTTGTATCGTGGATTGTTATCATCAGACCATTGAATTAATTCTGCTTTATCAAGCAAATCAAGGCGTTTGTGAACACTCTTAAAAGACCGATAATTCGGAATAAAATGGTCTTCTATGTATTTAGCATATTCACCTGTAAGTGGTGGTGACCAATGCCTATTACCCGGATCTACATTTTGCCATGGCTCTCCAGATTCACCATTGCTTGGGCCCGGACCAGTAAGACAAATTGTCGTATATGTTCCATGCTTTCTTTTTCTGTGATCTGACTGTCCTTTTGTCGTATTTGTAATAGGAATTCTAATATCATCAGATATTTCAACAGATTCTGTAGAATAACAAAATATTGTCTCGTGTATATGTCCAAAAACCTTATCATTATGTCCGCTGTGTCGTTTCCAAATGATTTCATCTCGGAAGTTTTGCTTCCCAAATAAGCCATCAAGAATTCCTTTTAAATAGTGACTTGCTGTTCTATCACAATGTAAATAGATACTTCCAGTTGGTTTTAGTATCCTTTTCATTTCAAACAAACGAACAGTCATCGCAGTAAGATAATTCTTGATATTCTGATCAACAAGGAAAGCAGCCGCTTGAATAAATTGATAAATCTCCTCATGTATTTCAGATATTTCACCGTGCCATTCTTTCTCAATATCTTCCTCAGACCAGAAATCTTTGAAAGATGCATTTTTGGCTGATTTCTTACCTTTTATAATTTTTTTTGAACCAAAAGGAGGATCGAGATAGATAAGATCAATACAATCAGAATCTATACCACGCATGATAGGCAAATTATCAGCAATAAATAACGTCCTGTTCGTAACATTCATGTAGCAACTCCAAAGAAAAGAATTGCGATTATTTTACACGTGTGCTAAAAATCTGTCAAATTTTTTGTGTCCAAAACTACTTATTGCGAAAAATAAACTGAATGGCACTGAAAT
>JAAXHO010000062.1 GCA_012270795.1 Candidatus Poribacteria bacterium | reverse complement strand
AGTAATTAGCACAAGTCGTTATTATATTTTTGATAATAATTGGTCTGCTCAACGACAAAATGCAAAAGTCTACTTCATAGAAATTCAGGATAACGATCCATCTTCTGCTTTTCTCGATCGGTTTGATGGGCACTCCCCACCAGTGAAAAAAGGATCTGGATATAAAGAAGATGGTAAAACCCTTTTGTTCCGAATTGATAAATATACTTGGCTTGATGACAATACTGTTGAAATTAAGGGAGGATACAATGAAGGCTCTCTAAGTGCATCTTGGGCAACCTACATTTGGGAAAGAAAAAACAACAGATGGATATTGAAGTCTGTTGGCCTTATAGCGGTAGCATAAAAATACTGTAGTTTAGTTTTAAGAGTTTTCCGTTATTGCGGGTTACTCGAAGTTATAGTGGAAATCATAATTACTTATACATTTTGCACCTGTCTGATCTCCCCTCGCTTGCGGGGGGATAAAGGGGGTAGTCTTTCGTGTGTAAACTTAATTGTGGATTCTACTATAAGAGTTTTCCGTTATTGCGGGTTACTCGAAGTTATGCCTCAGGCGGGTAGGTGCAGTTTCCTAACCAATGCAGAATACCACACCTACCGGCCTGGGATATATAGCAGGTGTTAAAATTCGCAAGAAAAACCGAAAACCCTCAATAACCTAGTATAGAAGACTATCTGTTCATTACGAATTGTATGAAGTATCAAGTTTCTGACATATCGGAGTTACTAAGACTTTGCACTTGCACCACCATCAACAATAAGGGATGCACCAGTAATCCACTCAGCATCGTCTGACGCAAAGAAAACAGCTGCCCGTCCAATGTCTTTGGCTAAACCTAAACGTTGTAACGGTGTCTTTTGTAAGGATGACTCAACCTGTTCTGGGGTGAGGTAGTCTTGAATAGCAGTTTCAATGTATCCTGGACAGATCGCATTGACAGTAATACTGTATTTGCCAACTTCTAAAGCCGTATCTTTCACCATGTTTACAACTGCTGCTTTTGCAGATGCATAAGCGGGGCCTGCGCCACCACCAAAAGCGTGAATAGAAGCAATTTGGATTATCCGCCCATATTTAGACTCTTTCAAAAAGGGGATAGCAAGCTTCGTTGTCATGAAAACACCGCGAAGGTTCACACCAACAACTTTATCCCAATCTGCAATAGATATATCTTGGGAACCACCGGGAATATGTATACCCGCATTATTGACGAGAACATCTAATCGACCAAATTGTTCAATAACAATCTTGAGCATGTTTTCGATTTGTGTTATATCGGAAACATCAGTTTCTATGAATATACCTTTTGAGCAATATTTCTCTATTTCTTTGGCAGTTGGGGTTGTAACATCTATCTGATGATATTTACCCTGAATAGGTGATTCCTGTATATCGGCTATTACTACAATTGCACCTTCCCGGGCGAATTCCAGCGCGATACCACGTCCGATACCTGAACTACCACCAGTTACAATGCAGATACGGTCTTTTAGTTGCACAATGAAAATTCCTTTGTAAGCAATCGTTAGAAGAAGGAACGTCCCAGTGAATTTCCAGTACCAAACGCATTATATGGCACACCAGCAGGCAAAGTATGTAGTCCCCAAGTTTCTGTGGTTGCGTCAAAACCAACACCCATAGATACTGCTGGTTCTCCAATCAAGTTAACTTGAAATGTAAAGTCTTGACGTACATTATCAAACGGCGGATCACGTTTGAGCCCAACTCGACTCCACGAAATTCGTAAGTTCCAATCATGCAAATTTCGGTTCATACTGATTCGTTGTGAATAAAACTGTCTTTCAATAGGATAATAGATCAGGCTAAAGTCAAATTCAAGGTCCTTACTGACACGGTAGCGGCCATTTGCCGTCATAGAACGTGAGGCTTGAATGGAAGTATGACGTTTGCTGAAAGAGTTTCCAAAACTCACGTACCAATCGCTTCGTGTGTATCTAACATTTGTCCGTACACCAACCATCTTGAACTTTTTCCCATCATCTGGATGTGGATTTGGGTCATGCGTGAGACGGACAGTGATATTCAGACTGCGACTCGGCAATGGAACAATTGTGAAATCGCTTTCAATTGGTTCGTATCTTCGTCTGTATAGTGCCTCAAATTCTGTAAAATCTGCTGTAAATCGTGTATCAAAATAGAAGATACGGTGTGCGTTCTGACTTCGTCGCGTTTTTATTTCAATATTCGTATTGAAATTGTAAGTCAACCTTTTTCTCTCAAAGAAATATGTACTAGGACCAAACGGGTAAAGATTGTTATTTTCATCAATTGCAGGTTGATAGCTAAATGTTAGTGTGGATTGTATTTCATGACGCAATTTACGAACAGCGGGAATAAAGTTCGTATTGTATATGCGAAACAGTGTATTAGTCGCTTGCGCGCGCACACTATATACACCACGAATTATATTACGATTCTTATCTTGATCTTTTGCGTGCCAAATCCCATTCGTATTCAGATTAGCATTAAACTTAATCTCACGCATCGGTGTGACGAATATGTTTGCCTGTTTTCGAAGGTCAAAACCTAAGTTTAGAGTCTGAAGAAAAACGTTGTTCTCCTCTCCATGTTTACTAATATAAGTCTGTCTATAAAAATTGCCAAATTCAATATCCAAATCAAAACTTGTATCTTCAAAGGTTGGAAAAGCAAGAAGTGATAGTATCGGTTTATCGATTTTTGTTTTTTCTGCAATAGCGACCATCCCGTTGTTGATTGTTTCAAAGACTGGAAGTCTATTAAAACGCATGCGTGAAAAGTTTAACTTCAACTGGGGCAGTTTCTGAAGTGCTGTATTGGGTTGACCGGAGAAATCCTGGACATGACGAACTTCAAGCCTACTTGAAATATCCCCTATGGTCTCATCCGAATACGTAAGATTGCCATGTTTATCAATGTCTTCATGACTTGCGGTGGATAATGCGGAGCCGTACGTCAAAATCCCAAAAGAATTAAGTGAGGAATCGTTTTGTAACCCTAAATCATCTTTATAGTGGATGGCACGCCATGCAGTCCGACCAATGAAACTAATCGGTCGTCTGCCAGCTTTCCGACTGTCCCACGGTGTGTAGAAGGAATGTTTGTGTCCCAAACGCATATTCCAACGTCTACCAATTCGGGTTGCATCCTGTCTGCTAAAGGAGTATTCATCTGCCCCGTAAAGATATAGATCTCCGTTGTAACTCCGTTTTCTATCAACTTTGATCAGTCTAAACGCATCCTTTGTATTAAGAACCCGACTATGTTCACCAGCATATAGATTATTTGCTTCTGAAGCAACTTGTCTTAGGTCTTCCCATCGTCCGCGGAAACCGTGTTTTCTATAAACTTTTATCTCCTCTTCATCTTCTGTTTTTTCTTCCCCCACCTCAACATTTTCTTTCTCCGTTTCTTCTTCCACCTCAACATTTTCTTTCTCCGTTGCTTTTTCTTCTTCCTCTTCAGCATTTTCCACCTTTGTAGGAACATCCTCAGTTGGCACAGGTTTCGTTGGTGTTTCACTCTCATTTTTCTCAATCACTTCTGACGAAGAGGAATTATCTTTGCCAGAATCATCTTTAGTTCCATCTGAAGAATCTTTATCTTCTTCATCGTCGGTTGTCGCTAAAACTTCTGCTTCAAAAGTTTCCCATTCCGCTTCAAACTGTTCAGCAAGCTCTTCAAAGGTAGGTGTTTTCTCTCTTTTAATCAACTGAAAGATATAAACACCCTTCGGAGAAAAAACAGGCCTCCGTTCAGTTATGTCTCCAGGTTGCGTCATCCTTCTAACAGAAAACTGCCAACCAGCTTCCATCTCGTTGAGGGGTAGACCTTTACCCTCATTTATTTCAGATAAAGTAGCTTCTGAAAATTCGTTAGCAAGTTCTTCAAAAGTTTCACCAGCGAGTGCGCGTTCATGGATAGTAGTAGCAATTCCGCGAACACTTTGCTGAGTTTCATCGCTGGCGGTAATCGCTATATCAATACGAAGAAGTTTTACCTCACGCTCACCGTAGATGTCAATAACACGCTCAGCTTTTAGAATGTGGAAGGCAGTTTCAGTTTTTAATATACCACTAAGCTCACCTTCCTTAAGGTTGAACGCAGCTTCTTCTAAGATTGGATCAAGTTTTGGATTGCCATCTTCATCAGTCTCACCTTTTACAAGGAAACCCATATCGCCACCATCATATCGCGTATCAGTATGGTCAGATTCAGTTTGAGCGATTTGTGAAAAGTCAGCACCTTCTTCATTCAACCGATTTAGTAATGCTTCTGCTTCTGACTTGGCTCGGTCAGCATCTTCGTCGGTGATCTTATATTCCAGAAATATCTGTTTTAACCAAAGCCGGTCATATTTTCCTTCAAGTCGGTCATATATCTCTTTTGCCTTTTCCTCCAATTTTGTACGTTGGGCAGGTGTAGCATCTGGTGGGATAGGAATATGGATTTCTTGAAATTGGGTATCACTAAACCTATATTTGCCTTCAGCCCCGAAACCTTGTCCCCTTCGGGCACTCCTATCATATAATAACGCACCATCGTACCTTCTTTCACGTGCAACAGGCAGGATGATACTAATGTTCGGTCCTTGATAGCTATCCGTCCCCACCCGTACAACTATCTTTGCAACTTTATCTTTACGGAGATCACGACGAATCACAGGGAAATAGAAAATGGGGACACCCCCTATCCGCATGACGATGTTTTTAGCGATCATCTCTTGGTTCATTTTTATTATCACTTCGGATACGCTGAAATGATAGTGTGGATATTTAAGGGAGCATGTTGTAAGGGTACCACTCCGTATATAAGATTTTTTATCCTCTATTTTAAAGATTTCACTACCACCAAAGTACCAAGGATCACTGAATGTGAACCCGTTTCGGGCAATCCCTTTTTTTGTTTCAAGGTTGAAAACAAGTTCATCTGAATAGGTTTCCTCCTCACCGACCTTAAGATACACATTTCCTGCAGCACGCAATAGGTTTTCATTAAAGTCTGCCCACACGTTGTCTGCTCGCAAGGTGATATTATCATATTTAATGAGGGCATCTCCATGAATTTGTACAAAATTTTCGTGTATAACCACCTCGTCACCATCCCCGATGACTGTATCTGTTTCGGGTGTCATGGTTTCAGGATCTAAAGTCGATTTTTTTGTAGTTGCAGGTTGGGACGTTTTTTTATCAGATGTTGTGTCGGACTTTTCTGATGTGTCTGGTGCAGGGACCTGTTCGTTTGGTTCCGCTTCTTGCGCATTAAGCGGAGTAAGAACAAGAAAAATGCAAGCAAATACGACAGCAAATTGTTGTAAACAAGCAAACCTACAGATGCTTCGCAACTTTTTCATGGGAATGTCTTTAAGAATTATTTTAGTGAACAAACTTGCTGCAACGGGAGTCCTATTATTGATTGGTAGGTTGTCTTCGTTTTTCTGCACAGTTTTTTTTACTCAATTATCTTGATTATTTATCAGTAGTTTTCGGTGTAGCGGTTGTAGGTATTGCATCAGGTTTTATCTTGATATACGCGTTTTCCATGAGTGTATCGGTGTATGCAGTCCACTCTTTTTCAAAAAGTTGTTGGCGCAGGATAACAATGATTTGTTGTTTCTCTTGTGGTGTCAATTCTGGGGTTTTGCGTTCATCAACTCGAAAGATATAGAATCCTGTTTCTGTTTCTATAGGTTTGCTATACTTACCTACCTCAATGTTCTCAACAGCGTCTCTTATTCTTGGGTTTAACTCTGTTAGAACATGAGTGCCGATGTCACCACCCTTCTCACGCGTCTCTTCATGATTGGAATGTTCTTTTGCAAGGTTAACAAACGACTCGCCTTCTTCCAATTTCTTGATAATCTCTGATGCTTTTTCACGCGTCATCTGTTTTGCGACATCACTAAACACAAAAGGCACAGTCAAATGTCTGAAGGAAACTTTTTCGTCAGTTCGCGTTTCTACCATGAACACATGAAACCCATCTGCAGTTTCTACCATATCACTGATCTCCCCCGCACTAAGTTTCGCCAGGACGGTTAGAAACGCATCAGGTAATGTAAGTATCTCGGCAGGCGTAATTTCTATAAGCATACCAACTCGAGAGCCTGGATTCTGTTCTGAGGAAATGCGTTGTGCTACCTCTTCAAATTTCGTTTTGTCTGAGCGAATTTCTTCAACAACTTGAGTAACCGTTTCATTTGCAGCCTTCTTGTCTGTTTCACTTGGTTTGTAAGCGACATATATTTGACGCAAATGCACTCTATCAGCTTTAGTTGGAAGTTGGTCTCTGTTTTCTTCAAAAAACTTCTGCACATCACTGTCGCGTACTTGTAAGCGAGGCAGGATCCGACCCATCACAAGTTTTTCAGTCTTCAGATTTCGCTCTATCAGTTCACGAAATGCAATTAATGTTAGTCCGTCACGATTGAGCAATTTCTTGAATTCTTCATCAGACGATATCTGATATTGGGTTTTTGACTTTTGTATCTGTTCTTCAATCTCAACATCAGTAACTTGTATTTTTAATGTCAAAGCCGCTTCTAAAAGAAGCATCTGACGAATAAATCTATCAAGGAGTTCACTCCGTTGTTTTTCTGCCTCATTCAGTGCTTCACTTTCACTGTAACGATGGATCTGCTGAAGTTCGAATGCTTGCTGTTTTACTAACACATCAAGTTTACGTTTCGTGATAACATCGTCGTTCACATAAGCGATGATTCTATCAAAAATCCTTGCATGGCTAAATGATACCACACTATAAACCGCAAAAATTATCAACAGCATGTATGCAATTGGCTTAGGTCTCATGTTTTTCCTCCAATTTTAGATATTTGAAACAATATTGAAATTTAGATTCTTTATACATCGCGCATAGGAGTGATACTCCGAAACAAAACTTAGACCTTGAAACGTCATCTCTAATCAAAAATGCTGATAATTAGTCTATATTTGTAGCGTAAACTTTTAGTTTGCGCCCTTATGACACAAACTAATGAAGATTAACTAAATAATTCGGTAATATCTTAGCGATGATCGGTGCGGTTAGGAAACCGCAAATCAACGGTATGAATGCCATTTAGGCATTCCCCGCCTACCGAGTTTGGGGAAAATTAGAATTACCAAAAGAATAAGTTAATCTTCATAAAGTTTGTGCTACATATAGTGGCAACTTAGGTTATGGTAATACAATCTATCCACTGAGTGTTTATTTCTCAGGTGTAGTTTGTTCAGTAGGCGTTTCAGTTTTTACTTCAGGGACTTCGTCCTCTGGAATACGGTCTATGAAGGTTTTTACTTCAGCGCGTTCCCGCAGTTGCAACAGCCACGCAGCCATAAGCGCGTCCCGTTTTTCACGTTGTGCTTTTCTAACAACGCTTTTTCTGACAGCTTCTTCAGTAAAAGGCCGTTGATATTCGTCTCTTGCTTCCTTCTTAATGAACATCATATAGAATTTTTCTTCTTGCACCTCTACCTCAATCACTGATGGATGGAGTACGTCAAGTTCTGCTTTGAAGGCTGCTTCCATAAAGGGTTCTGTTCCTGGGTGATATGTATTCCTACTTATATAGTCTGTGTCCCCAGGTGCTTCAGGATTTGAACCTGGGCCAACCAATTCACCTCTATCAGAAAGTTCTTGTGCTGCAACGGCAATATCTTTCCCTGCTTTTAGTTCGGCAAAAACCGCATCTGCACGTGCTTTGTCCTTAAGTGTGATACACATCAGTCTGACCTGTTCTGGACGAACATAATCAGCTTTGTTTGCTTCATAATATGCCAGATAGTCATTTTCTGTCAAAATAAGTTTCGCATCAACTTCCTGTTCTGTAATCCTATCAACCATCAAGTCCAGTAGGTAATCTTGAACTTTCTTGAGTATTTCCGGATCCTCATTTAGTTTCTTGTCTTTTGCAAGACACAGTATCAAACGACTTTCAGCCATCAGGGTCATGTATTCTTCAAGCCCTTCCTTGTCTTTATATAGTCGCTGTTTGTAATCCGGTAGTTCACTGATCTCTTGCATCATCTCTTCAAGCGTAATTCGTTGCTTTCCGTCCCATTCAAATTCAGCAATGACAGTGCCATCTGCACTAATAGCCTTATCAGCACAACTTGATATGAAGGGAAGGGTGGCAAGTATTGCAAATAATAACATAATTGGAATAATACTATATTTGAACATTAAATTAACCTCCTAAGTAGTAAACGGTAGAGCGTTATTTATCTGGGTTTCCAGTTTTTTCTTCAGTTGTCTCAGGTTGAACGGGAACTGGAATATTCTCTGGATATGTTTTCAGTTTTGCCTGTTTAGAAATTTCGTCTATCCATTCAAGAATACGCGCTCGTTTCGTTGCACGTTTAACTTTACGTTCAACATCAGATTTAACTTCTTCAAATTCTTTCTGTCGTTCCGGTTTCTCTTCCTCTTTACGGAAAATCAGATAATATGTCGTATCTTGCACATCAGTTTCAAAAACTGTTTCTGTTATTTCACCGATTTCCATCTCAAATACAGCATCAATAAACTCTGACCAAGTTGGAGATGCCTTCTTGTTAAAGAAGAAAGTGTTACCGGGTTCCTCCTGACCACTGCCAGGCCCATTGGCTAATTTTTTCTCCTCAGACAATTTCTTTGCCATTTCTATAATATCTTTACCAGCAGTAATCTGGTCTAAAGTTTCATTAGCAAGGTCTTCATCATCAAGGGTAATACATGTGGCACGCACTTGAGCAGCCTCAATGTAATCCTTCTTGTGCCCCTCATAGTATGCCATCAGATCCTTTTCGGTGTAAGTGATCTTCTCATCAACTTCCATTTCGGTGAGTTTTTCTATCATAAGTTGATGTGTATATTCTTCCAATCTTTTCAAATGTTCCAGCAATTTATCAAAACCCGCTTCTTTCGCTTGCAGTATTTTTAGTTTTTCATCTATATAGATTTCTAAGTATTCTGCTTTCCCAGCTTTACTCGCGTAGTTTCGCTGACGGTAGGTCGGTAATTCTGCAATTGCAGCTTCCAGATCTGCAAGAGAAATCTGGTGGAGTTCTCCATTCCACTTCATCTCAGCAACAATAATCTCACTCTTCTCAGCCTTTTTTGTAGAAGACCCATGATTGTCTGAGCGGACAAAAGACCAAGTGAGAAGGCAACTTGCAACAACTGCAATAACGACAATAAATGTTTTTTTCACTTCGGAATTCTCCTTATTTTTATAGTGGTTAGGTGTTAGACTAACCTATTATTAAGTTCATTCAGGTACAACAAATATCATTAGAATTCGTTGTAATTCGGTTAATAATTTCTTTCCAGTTAAGTTTTCTACACCCACCAATAGTTGTGCTGGTGGACGCAATTCAAGTTGTGGATTTTTTTGAACCGCCTCAACAAACTGAGCAACATCTATACGCGGATTATGTTCATCAAATGTTACCTTAATGCGGTTACCTCCCGCGACTATGGCAGTGATTCCAAGTTTATGACATAACTGTTTAATTGATGCAATTTCCAGCAGCATCTCAACAGGGGCGGGTATATCACCATACCTGTCTTTTAGTTCGCTGATCAGTTCCTGTTTTTCTTCATCGGTTCTTAGCGCAGATATTTTCTTATAGATGGATATTTTCTGGCGGCTTTCGGGAATATAATCGTCAGGCAAAAACGCTTCAATTGGTAGATTGATATTCGTTTCAATTTCTTCCTCAACTTTTTCCCCTTTTAACTTCCTGACAGCCTCATCCAGCAATTTGCAGTAAAGTTCGTAACCAACATTCGTAATATGTCCGTGTTGTTGTGCGCCAAGGATATTTCCTGCCCCTCGTATTTCCAAATCCCTCAGTGCGATTTTGAAACCTGAACCGAGATCAGTAAATTCTTCTATAACGCGCAACCTTTTCTGCGCCTGTTCAGTAATCGGTTTGTCTTGTGGGTAAAATAGGTAACCATACGCCTGTTCGTCTGCACGACCAACTCGCCCACGAAGTTGATACAACTGGGCTAAACCGAAGGCATCTGCACGATTTATCATGATGGTATTGACATTTGGAATGTCTAACCCCGATTCAATGATCATTGTACAAACCAGAATGTCATGCTTATGGCGGACAAACTCTAACATTACGTTTTCCAATTCTCGTTCACGCATTTGGCCGTGGGCGATGGCAACCCGGGCATGTGGCACAAGTTCTTGAATAGATTTTGCTACCATCGCAATATTCTGAACACGGTTGTGAACGAAGAAAACTTGACCATCCCGAGACATCTCCTTCAAGATTGCTTCTTTAATGACTTGAGTATTATAAGGCATCACATGCGTCTGAATCGGTAAACGATTGGCAGGTGGCGTGTTGATAATGCTAAAATCTCTTATACCAACAAGTGACATGTGTAATGTTCGTGGAATCGGGGTAGCTGTTAGGGTTAACACATCAACTGTCTCTTTAAACTGCTTGATTTTCTCTTTATGTTTTACACCAAAACGGTGTTCTTCATCTACAATCAATAATCCGAGGTTGTTAAATGTTACAGTATCTGATAGCAATGAATGAGTACCGATGACAATATCTACAGTACCATCCGCGAGTCGTCCTTTTACAGACTTAATCTCTTTTTGACTGCGGAAGCGGTTTAACATCTCAACATGAAGCGGAAACTGCTTGAACCGTTTTTCAAAAGTGTCATAGTGCTGCAAAGCAAGAATAGTTGTTGGAACGAGAAGTGCGACCTGTTTTTCTGTCATGACTGCTTTGAAAGCAGCCCGTAACGCGACTTCAGTTTTTCCATAACCGACATCTCCACAGACAAGCCGATCCATCGGTCTGTCTGTTTCCATATCCGCTTTCACATCTTCAATCACTTGCAGTTGGTCATCCGTTTCAGTGAACGGAAAAAGTGCTTCAAATTCGCTTTCCCATGGCACCTCTTTTGGAAAACAAAAACCTTCGTTCGCTTGACGTAATGCATATAGTTTTAACAATTCCTCAGCCATCTCTTCAACAGCGGCTTTAGCACGACGTTTTCTGTTTTGCCATGATTTCCCGCCAAGGTAGTCAATCTTCGGTTCGTAGGATTCATCCTTGTTCCCAACATACTTTTGCACAAGATCAACCTGATAGGTTGGAACATAAAGTCTATCATCTTCCTTATACTTGAGAATAAGAAAATCCTGTGCCTGTCCATCAATATCCATACGACGAATACCTTCATAGATGGCGATACCATGTGAAATGTGAACAACGTGGTCCCCTACCTTCATATCAATGAGGCTCAGGATTGGTGCTCCACTATTATAGCGTTTACGAGACACTACACGCCGCTGACGATTACCAAAAATCTCGTTTTCTGAGATAATCACGAGTTTTAATGACTCGCTTAGAAATCCTTCAGAGATAAAGCCAACAGAAACCGAAATAAATTCAGGTGGTAGATCGCGCTCAATCAACATTTCTAATACACGCTTTGCTTGTTGGGAAGTCTCACAAAAAACATTTACGAGGTACTCCTTCATTGTCCATCCATTGATATGATCAATAACCATCTGATAATTCCCTTTACCGAGACCGAGTGGTTTGATGTCAAAATGACATTCAATGGTATCACTATCATGGGATTTATCTGACACGTTATTTGGAATATCTGGTTCAATCGCTGATGCTCCTAATGAAATTGGGATTTGTGTGAATCTATCCAATCTCAACTGTAGCAGTTCATCTGAAACTAACAGGCCATCCAAAGTTGGCATCAACTTCCCTTCAGTGCATTTCTGATCAAATATATCTTGTAGTTGTTCGCGCATCTGTTCTGATTCCCGCTTTTGCCAACGGGGTTCTACATTGATGACAAACGTTTCATCTGGTAAATAATCCGTTAGCATTTCAGGATGCGGGTATAGCATTGGCAGGAACAATTCAATTCCATCAATTTCATCTGGCACATCATTTTTGGTAAACAGACTGTCAGACTGTACTTTTGCAAGAGAATTTTCTAATCGCACTGTTATTTCTCTAACAGAATTAATAATATCTGCGGAATTTCCAGGTTTTTTCATCAGACGTTCGGTTTGTGATTTCCAATAGGATAACGATATGTCGGCAAGACAAATCTCTGACATCGGTGTAAGGTCTACAGAGTTAGTCTTCAATATTGATACTTGCGAGGTCGGATCAAAAACACGGATTTCATCCAGCTCATCTCCAAAAAAGTCTAACCTAACAGGGGCATCTGCAGTGAGAGGATAGATATCAATTATATCACCCCTATGAGCGAATTCTCCCTTTACTTCAACCAATTCAACCTCTCTATAACCACTACGCAACAGAAATCCTATAAAGTCATCATACTTTACTTCATCACCAATCTTATAAGTGTGACATGCTGAAGAGAGAATTTTAAACGGCGTGAGTTTAAAGGATAAAGCACGAATAGTCGTAAAAACCACATCTTGCGGTGAAGGTACTGAAGAATCTAAACAGGTGTGTCGCCCATTGCTTGATATTAGACTGTTTAGCGTGTGCATGCGATCAACTGAGATATGTGTCGTTGGAGAAATTCCATCAAAAAGAGTGTTTTGCCATGCTGGAAAGAGATGCATACTGTCTCGTGTAACTTTTTCTTCATCACTGTTGAATTCACTATTCTGTAAATGAAACGCCCGCACCTCTTCTAATGCTTGTTCCGCTTCACGATGTGAAGGAAAAACGACAAGAAAGGATTTATTTGGAAAGTCTTTAATTAGGGTCGATATGAAATAGGATGTAGATGCATTCCTTAACCCCCGGATTGGTGGGGTGGGTTCTCCTGCCCTAATGGATTCAACAAAATCTTGGTAGTTTGTTGTTTTTCGTAAATATTCTAACACGAACTATTCCTTGCCGATGGATAGTATTATTGAAATTAACACATTCCTCAAAAAACACCTACCGACGCGCGCCTTGTCCAATATATTCTATTTTTTCAAGGTTGGCTTTCATCTTACCGATCTTTGCTTCCGCCTCAATTCTAACAGGGATGTGACGCGGATCATCGGTCAACCACAGACGATAACCGTGAGAGGTCTGCACCACAATGGTTTTCACCCTGCCTAATCCTTTCACTTTTAATACATCACCACGATGCACACTAATAGTAACTTTTATTACTTTTGCTTTGACAATAAGGGGGAAGAAATAGGTCTTTCCAATTTCCAATTTTTTTGACCGTAAGAAATAAACCATTGACAACTCATCTTGCGTTCCATAAGGAATTTCTATTACCTTTTTATCACGTTTCTCTGGTTCATTCGGTTTGTTTTGTGAAAACTTTTCATATTCTGCCTTATCATCTTTGATCTTAATTTCAACACGCGCTCTATATTTCTTGTCCTGAAGTTGGTTTCTGAAACTCATAGGAACAAGACTTTTGGTATTCAAGAAAGTTGATTGACGGTTCTGAAAACGGTGTATTCTGGATGCAACAGCACCCGTTTTCGCTTCTGAAGTAATATGGTAAACGTTGTTCCTCTCAAGTGGTAAAATCTTTTCTACCATGTCAACGCGTTTGCCTGCCGAAACAGGGACCCAAGAAACTTTAATATTGTAGGTTAACCTTTCTCCAACACGTAGCGGCTGTTTTGATACATTTTCTACATCAACAAGTGCTATCTCATTATTTGTGCGTTTTTGTGAAGAACTGCTTTTGGGTTGAACTTCCT
This sequence comes from Candidatus Poribacteria bacterium, assembly GCA_012270795.1. GTDB lineage: Bacteria > Poribacteria > WGA-4E > WGA-4E > WGA-3G > MSPOR6. The sequence continues at coordinate 2,261 of JAAXHO010000062.1, read as the reverse complement.
CAGACACAATATCAGAGAGTGGTAAACTAACTCCTATAAATAAGACAATTAGCAATAAGGACTTTAGATGATTCACTTTACCACTCCAGAGAATAATCTCTTCTAGGATTTTTCAATGTATGAATGTTTAACACAAAAACAGCAAAAAGACAATAACATTAAAAACAATGTGTAAAAATGAGGGTATGCCTTCCATACTTATTATGTTGCATTGGCACGAAATTTCTTCGATTATTATACGCATCCACTGATTTTGAGGCATCAAGGATATTCCAGACATGAATGCCTATGCCAGTAATGAGAAAAAGCACACCTCGTATATTGTGATCTGCACTTCGTGAACTGACCTGATCATGGGTTAAGAAATTTCCGGTCCTCTCATCATAGAACCCCGTTCCGAAAGTGCTATGCTTCCTATAATGCAATGCCCGTGCAAAGTGATAACCTGCATAAGAAAATATAGCTATCTCGGAGGCAAGAAAAAACGTGGCTTTAATATAGTTATCCGCATAAGCTTGCCCTAATCCAGGCATTGTTGCTGATAGCAACGTTGCTTTACGGGTACTACGAGTGGGATAGTATTGCAACGAATGTTCACGATATAGGGGATACACCGGTTTTGATAATGCATCTGGCTTTGTACTTGACACCTGCTGTCTTGAAATCAGTTTTTTGTCTGAGGATTCCTCTTCTTCCGAATATATGTCCATCGGACTGACTACTAGAAACAAATACGCGATTAACAAAAGTAGTATGTATTTGTACTTGTACACAGTCTCACCTATTATTTTTTTTAATTTGACCTTAAGTTGGACCTGATTCTAATTGGAGTTTTCTCTCTTAGGTTTCGCTGGTGCTAATTGTATATTCCCAACTTCGGTTTGGTATGCCCAATCAAATTCAACACTTTCATCAGTAAGAATGCGAACATGAATTTTCGCGTAGTTCCCATCGGGTGTATAAATAGCGTAGATATGTCCTTCAATGATTTCAACAAACCGTTTTACATAGCCAAATTCGGGGACAACATCAATGGCATCAAAGTTCTCGTGATACCCCAAATCTTGCATCCCAGTTTTACTATTGTCAGAGTAAAGATAGGTGATATTTGTTGCAAGCTCTAATCCAAAATAGACATCCGTTTCTCTATCATTCCATGCGATCGCCCCTCTAAAGGCATTTGAAAAATCAAACCCGCTCCGTTCCGGTGCAAGTTGATAATCATCCAACGTAATATTCCTCCCTTCAGGTCGAGGTGTATCCCACGCTTCCTCCGGACTCAATTCGCTTTCATTACCATTTACGTCAAAAGCAGTAACTGCATAGAAATAGGTACTACCATTTCGCACATCTGTATCTTTGTATTGTTCCCGGTCATTTTCCTCTGTCCCGCTTGAAATGATTTCAGCGATCAGGTCAAAGTTAATATCATCTTCACCCCGCCATACTTTATAACCTTTTAAATCGTTTTCTCCATTCGGATACCACTCAATTATTACATACTCATCCCCGGTAATCGTTCTGACACCTCGTGGGATAGCAGGGGGATCATCATCAACATCTACAAGATCCCTATCATCGTCCGCATCTATATAACAACCAATTTGCGTTACAACAAAGATTACACAAAAAAATGGCACAATCAACTCAACTGTTTTTTTCAACATTTTATTTCTCCTATAGGATATTATTGCCAATATCCATATATAACGCAAATCATATAATCCTTGTTGACATACTTATTATACTATCACAAAATCCGTAAACCATGCAAATAAATTTTGATGTTAGGGTGTGTGAAGTTTATGGACTTAATGTCCCGAAGCATCTTTGTTGGAAAACATTTCAACAATAGAAACCCAATAGATTATACATGATATCTATTGTTCTCAAAACAGAAAACACAACAAACCCACATCACCATTAGGTATAATATAATCCAAACACCAAAATTACCGACAGACAAATCAAAGAAAAAATAGCAGCTGACAAGTCCAAAACAGATACAAAAATACACAACAAAAACACGAAAAAAAACGCATTTAGTTGTTTTTTTCAAAATTTCGTAAATTCATAAAACCTTCGTAAACCCACACCAAGACAAGATCGAAAGCACTTATGAAAAAAAGACAAAAAACACAAAAAAACAACTAAAAAATTCCACATATTGTCGATTAATCACACATGCTAATACCATTTCCAATTGATGATGTCTCTTTTTTGTAGCACAAACTTTATGAAGATTAACTTATTCTTTCGGT
>JAAXHO010000294.1 GCA_012270795.1 Candidatus Poribacteria bacterium | reverse complement strand
ATTGCGGAATTCATCGAAGTGCTACACCAGCACAAGATCGCCTACCTCATCGATGTCCGCTCCGCCCCCTACTCGCGCTATAAACCGGAATTCTCCAAAGCTGCGTTAGCGAAGGAACTCGAACAACACAGCATCCGTTATGTATTCATGGGTGATACACTCGGTGGTAGACCCGATGATGAAACCAGTTACGTCAATGGGAAACTCGACTACGAAAAGGTCAAGAAGAGAGAATATTACCAACGCGGCATCGAACGCCTGCACACTACCTTCTTGCAACAACACTCTGTTGTCTTGATGTGCAGTGAGGGAAAGCCAGAAGAATGCCACAGATGCAAACTCATCGGCGCAACCCTTACAATGCAGGACATACCGGTCGTTCATATCGACGAAAATGACGAGCAAGTGACACAGGAGAAGGGCATTGAACGTCTGACGGGTGGGCAATTGTCAATGTTTGGGGCAGAGACGTTTCATTCTCGAAAAAAATACACTTAATCCTACCCACTATGAAAATTAAAATTGTCACTATTTCTGCTAACAGAAATTAAACTTACTATAAGGTTAGACCAATGCCTACCAGAACTGTTAACCAAGGTTTTACAACTTTTTTACAGAGACTCACACCCACTTTCGGAGAATCTACTGCTGCGCAAAGCCATCGAGCCTCTATAAAAGCATGCCTTGAAAGTAATTTTGGTATGACTCATTTTTTCCAGACAGGTTCTTTCGGAAACGGAACCAGCATTTCCAGGCATAGTGATGTGGACGTTTTGCCGTAATCCCTATTCAGAATCGTAATAACAATTCTACATATACGTTAAATCAGGTCAGAAATACCTTGGCAATACGTTTCCCAAATACAAATGTCAGGGTGAGTTGTCCAGCTGTTGTTGTTCCATTTGGTTCAGATGGTAGAGAGAAGACTGAGGTTACACCCACGTATTATATAGGACCTACTCGAAGAGGCAATTATAGAGTTTATGGAATTCCAAATTGTTCAGGTGGATGGATGAATTCCAGTCCGGATGCTCATAATACCTATGTTAGGAACATTGACCAAAAGTTGAATGGACGGGCGAAACCACTCATTCGCTTCATTAAAGCATGGAAATACTATCAAAACGTGCCAATTTCCTCTTTTTACCTTGAACTTCGGGTTGCTAAATACGCCGAGGGAAGATTAAATATTATTTATGATGTAGATATTATGAACGTATTCTCTCATTTACATCAAAGTAGTCTGGCGAGTATGCAGGACCCCATGGGAATTTCTGGTTATATTAGTCCTTGTTCTACAAGTGCAAAACTTATAGAGGCAAGATCGAAACTTTCTCCTGCTTTAACCCGCGCTCAAAAAGCATATAGGGCAAGAAGGAGTGAGAACATAAAAACCGCTTTTTACTGGTGGAATATGCTATATAACGGTAAATTCCCAAGTTACTATTACTAAACCAAAGCGATTTGAAAGTAGTACCAGTTTCAATTCGTAGCACATTTTCAATCGCCACTTATTTTCCTTATGAGATAAATATTATTCTCTTAACAGAAATCAAATTTACTATAAAGTGGAGACTAATGCCAACCAGAACCGTTGACCAAGGATTCAGAACTTTTCTAAGCACACTCACACCTACTGCAGGAGAATCTACTGCAGCCAAAAACCATCGATCTTCCATAAAGTCATGCCTTGAGAGCAATTTTGGTATGACGAATTTCTTTAGGACAGGCTCTTTTGGAAATGGAACCAGCATCTCTGGATATAGTGATGTAGATTATTTTGCCGAGATTCCTACTTGCAATCTTAAGGAAAATTCTACAACTACGCTCAGTCAGGTTCGAGATGCATTAAAAAAACGTTTTCCGACGACAAATGTTCGTGTGAGTTGTCCTGCCGTTGTTGTTCCATTTGGTACAGATGCTAAGGAAAGTACAGAGGTCACTCCTGCGGATTATATCAAAACTACCGATGACGAATATAGGGTTTATGACATTCCGGACTGTTCCGATGGATGGATGCGTTCCAGCCCTGATGCGCATAATGCGTATGTCAGAGAGATTGACGAGAACTTGAGCAAAAAAGTCAAACCACTCATCCGCTTTATTAAAGCGTGGAAATATTATCGGAACGTACCAATTTCCTCTTTTTATTTAGAACTTCGAGTCACAGAGTACGCCGAAGACGAATCATGGATATCTTATGCTGCAGATGTAAAAGGTGTTCTCTCACATTTAGATGATATCGATCTGAGACGCATGCAAGACCCTAAAGGAATCTCCGGTTATATTAGCCCTTGTTCTACAGATGCAAAACTTGAGGATGCGAAATCGAAACTTTCCACCGCCTTAACCCGTGCACAGAATGCTTGTGAGGCTGAAGATAAGGGGAATACCAAAACAGCATTTGAGTGGTGGGATATGCTTTATAATTATAATTTCCCGAGTTACTATTATTAATGAATAAAATTCCCGAAACTCAGTTAGAACCCATCCAGTTGAAGCGTTTGGCGGCACAGCGGCAACTTTACTCAGATGCTAAATTCATTCAAGCAGCACAAATAAAACTCAGCGTACTGGTGCCTCTAATCTTGACAGTGCTTGTTGCTTGCCGTCTTATTCCTAGTGTTTGGTCCGCTATCTGCGGTATAATTGTTGCCTGCCTTTTTTTAGTTTTTGACTCTCGGCAAAAGTCTTTGAAGGCAAAAGCCGCCAAAATCCAAGAATTATTTGATTGTGCGGTGCTTGAACTGGACTGGCGAGAACTCATGGTTGGTTCACAATCGGAAAACGAGATAGTAGAAACGTACGCTTCAAAACATAAGGGTGAAGACCCTGACTATCTCAAACTCAGGAATTGGTATTCTAAAAATGTTGGCAAACTACCACTTCACCTAGGGCGCCTCGTTTGTCAGCGATCAAATTGTTGGTGGGATTCCCAACTACGGAGGCGTTATGCCAAGTGGGTAATTGGTACTCTTGCTGCATTACTGATAGTGGTTGTCACCTGTTTTGGACTTACAACTGATTTTACTTTGGAAAAACGCATCTTATTAGAAAAATTCGTCTTATTAGTTGTAAATCCACTGACTCCTGCTTTTATTTTAGCAATACGACAGCGTACGGAGAACATCGGATCAGCAGTGCGTCTGGATAAACTGAAAGAACATACGGAAGATGTATGGAATAAAGCCTTAGCCGGTGCTAATTCTGAAGAAGTAACCCGCACCTCTCGCGAGTTACAGGACGAAATTTATCATCACCGTCGGACAAACTCACTTATCTTTGATTGGTTTTATAATCTTCTGAAAAAAGAAGATGAAGAGCAGGTGAACAAAACCACCGATGAACTAGTAAACGAAGCGTTAAAAGTCTTAAAAAAATAAAATACGCACTTTCCGCTTTGTGTGCTACGAGTATTTGTGCCCGATTGGTGTAGGAATGATTTACATTATTGAGTTTTATGCCTCTGCTAGAAGAATCTGCTCAACTCTTTCTGTAGCCTGCTTCACGATGGCATCCGCTTCTTGCTGTAGCTGTTTAGCCCGATTGCACGCATTAGTGATATAATCAGCGATTTCAGTCTGCTTTTCAATGGATGGCTTTGGGATGATTAATTTCTTGAAGAATTCACTTGAAACCCTTTGCTGTCCAGCAGAACCCGTGAAATGCAGTGCAGCATGTTCTCGTAAAGACCTCAAGCGCAACAGCGCGTGAATATAGTGAATGTTTATTCCCTCTAACGAGCGAAAGACATGGAACTCTGTCGAACCACATCCAATACCCGTTTCCAAATTATCAACAACAGCAGACTTTCCATTTTCCATACAAGGTGTGATTTTTGCCCAAATCAGATCATTGTCTCTGAACCGTGTATATCCCTTTGATCCTGCGACTATCTTGCACAGAGATAAGTCAGCTTCCCCATATTCGGCTGAAACTTTTTCCATGGGAACGAAGGTTATACTCGTGTCCGATTCATATCCGTAGAAGGAGGTCGAAGGGTTAATGAGAACACAATCTCCAAACCTTTCCATCGGATAAAGTTTCGTATGTAACGAGTAAACCTGATAATAGATCTCCGGATCAAACCGTCGTCCAGATACCTCGCTGAGCGTTGTCGTAAAAACACGGTTTTCAATGCTATTTTCTTTCTGTTGAGGGATTTCAATCTCCAATTCCGCCAGCACATAATTATCAATTGAATCCAGAAGCACGTCTGCCTCCTGCTCTTTCTGTTTTTTCTGTGCATAGGCGAATCTTATGAAATTGGCAATATGATTTTGGATATTGGGCGGAGGAAGTAGAATTGGTAACCTTTGGACATCTCGGGGTTGTAATCTTGGCAAAGTATTACCAGTCATTAAGCATGAGGTTTGATTAACCACCAATTTTGAATTCAAAAAAGTAAACAAATATAGATTATTCAGATCTTTTCCTTTTAAGACGTGGAATTCAGTCGAGCAAACGCCTTTAAATTCGGCTAAGTGAACTTTGTTTAAATATGGTCTCAACTTTGGAAATAGAATATCCCCGATTTCAAACCTGAGGGCACTATTAAACGATTCTTTTTCCCCAGTTGAAGGGACGTAAAAGCCTGTATTTGACTCAATGTTTTCTAAACCCATATAGGGCAATTCGGAGGAATCGCTGACAATCTCTTTTCTAAACTCCACAACCTCTTCCAAATTTATCCACTGATATTTGGATGATTTAATGGCATTGATACTGTTCGTTCTTAGTAACCGGTAAGCACTGGGATCCAATCTTCCTAAAATATCGCCCCGATAGGTGAGAAAAATTTGATCTTTCCTATCAGGGCTTACCCGAAAAAATCTGGGTTCTCGGTGAACTTTCGGTATTCCTCGCAGAT
>JAAXHO010000119.1 GCA_012270795.1 Candidatus Poribacteria bacterium | reverse complement strand
TGTAATTAACTGGCACAAGTCGTTATTATAACCTAAATTACACTAAATTTCAAATTAATTTTGAAGAAAATGTATAATTCACTTATGGTTAATTATTGAAATAATTATACACTTACTCCCACGGTAGACGAGGTTTCTTAACCTCGTTGATATTGAGTGTTCAATCTTAACTCAAACTGCGTAAGTCCTGATTACAGAACTTACGCAGTTCCTATAAAATCCCCTTGGTAAGGGAGAAGGCTTGGTAAGGGAGAAGGGTTCCCATAACGATAACGTATGGGAGGGGTAAGGGTAAATCACTGAAATAACGACTTTTTATCTCCCTAATCCTTGAATTAGTGTATTCTGACGAAGCAAATGTTCAATAAGTTCTAAAACCTACAATTGTTATTATACGACATTTTATATTTAAATGAACTGATATTGAACCCCGTTGGTTAAGTCGTAAACAGGAATATTGGGGTTGTTGAGGTTGTCCCATGCTATCCAATCCCCATAAGTGCCGTATGTGACACTATACCGGTATTTGTAACGAGTGATATCTGCACCGCCCTTGTTGCTTGGGGATGCAAAAGACACACTGACTGACCCATTGTAACCTTGGGCACTTACATAAGCGGGTGGGCCTGGCACTGAAGCCGAAGGTGTTGAAGGTGTGTTTGATGCTGCCTCGTCATCATCTTCGTTCTCATCACAGTCACAATCAAAATCCAGATGGGCACGAGCTATGTGCGTAGGTGTAATGATAGGGGCGTTATCAGTTATCGGACGACCATCTAAATGTGAAGTAGCGTCAATAGTATCCACTTCTGTGATTGCGTTTTGATTGTTAAAGGAACGTGTACTAAGTTTTGCTCGTACTACCCCTAATTTACCTTCGTATGTATCAAAGTACCAGTCTTCAGAATCATTATCATTTACATTAATCAACTCTTCTCTTTGAAATTCAAATCAGAATCATTATCATTTACATTAATCAACTCTTCTCTTTGAAATTCAAAAATGACAGATTCATGAGGCATGTAAACACTAAAAGAATATTTTCCTTTAAGATATTCATCTTCGTTTATAGCGATAGATACTCCACGCCATTTAAAATTTGTACCGTCTTTCCAAGTCCGACTACCAACTATTGCTGTCAATTTTCCATCCCCACCAACACCCGACTTTTGAGAATCCTCTAATCCACATGGCAAACAATATTCATCAATATTATTAGATGATGGATAGTTAAATGATTCATCGGAAGAATACACCCAAACTCCAATGAAAAAAGTGATAAAAAGTAAGGCAAGAAAATTGTAACATAATTTCGTTTTCATAAGTAGAAACTCCTTATTTTTTAAGTTTAGAAATTCGTAAGGATTGATTGCTGCTTCACTCATGTCACGCACCTTGATGCCATCAGGAACAATACCTTTCATAAGCGATTCTTTAATAGATTTTAAATCATCTTCGGAGATCCCTGAATTTCAAGATATTCGTTCTCATCTTGGTAATATTTTCTTACAAAGACGGTCCCGGGAATTGTTGGGTATACCAATCCAGTAGCGGAGGAAGATCTTATTCCTGTAGTCCGTATACCTTGTTTCCATAATTTAACTCGGACGCGCGCCATTAATTCATAAATCGGCGGGTCATTCTTGTAAAAATCCCAAGAAAACGGCTGTAAGAAATAATCGTCAGGCACTTCTGGGAATGGACCGAACCCGTGTGGAGAAACAGGGACCCCTTCAGTATTTTCCGCTTCCTGTGTTTGTTCTGTCAGGTTTGCGTGAGGCTCGCTAGGAGGACTCTCTATACCTTCGGTTTTCGTTTTCTCTGCGGTCGGGTTTGTGTTGTCTGTATCGGCAACGTTACGTTTGTAGGGTGCAAGTTTGGGTGCTGTTCGCGTCTCTTTGAGTCCTTCTCTGAAGTTTTTCATATCTATGTGTAAATAGATTTGCAGAGCAGCGAACCCGACTATGACTATGATAAGAGCACCGAGTGCCCAATACATACTTTTGTTCATTTGTTTTCTCCTTTTTGATAAGGTAAATTCAGGTACTGATACGGTTCAATTCCTGAAGAATCAAAATCTAAAATACGTAGGACTTACGCAGTAATGCTTGGTTTTGATTTTCCCAAACAGAGGTATTTGATACCTTCATAATTAAAGACACATTATTAGATCGAAAAGGGTGCATAATTAGAAAATATTTACTAATTTTGAAGATTACTGAAGGATTAGAGAGTTGATATCGCAAACAATCATTCAATAAACTACCTTCTAGCTCTATCCAATTAATCCTAAAGTTTGACACTCCCGGCGCAACTGCTGTTCTACGCTCGGGAGGTCGCTCCTACAAATCAGAATGTAGAATTATAGTGAAATCTAAAATTACTATTACATTGCGGTAGGCGGGGAGTGTGCACATATTTTTAGATTTCACTATAATTGTATAATCTACGATAGTTAGAGAAGATACTTTACTGAGAAATGCTGATAACATCTCTACTTGCAGCAGAACGGTATCCAGCACTTATGATTGCAACGGAATGTGCTGCGAATTCAGCGTTCATCTCGCTCTGGACATCATTTTCAATACAATCAATAAATGCACTAAATTCATTCTGTGCATCATTACTGTTGCCAATATCAATCCAGTGTTGTTTGGGTTGCATCCCAATCTCAGATTGCGTGCTACTCCACATCCCCATAGGGTCCAGCGGGTGTGGTTCAGGGGGTTCATAAACGGGTTCAGCTGCAAAGACCGCTAATCTGTTTATGGATGCATCAAAAGTAAGTGTTACATCAGTGCCGACAAGATGTACTTTCCGCACACCACCTTGTGCGTGGCTTTGCCAACCGTAACGTCCAGCAGCGACTGTTGCTGTGATACCATCTTCTAATGTTAGGAGCATGAGTCCAAAATCTTCTAAATCGCAGTTGTAGTGTTCTTCAAAAAAGTAGTTTGCAGTGCCGCAATAAACACGCTCAGTACGTTTTTGTGTCAACCAGTTGACCATTGACACAGCGTAGACACCGATGTCAAACATTTCAGGTTTTGCTTCTACGAAACTGTAACGTTCCAGTGTTGGTTTCTGAATACGTTTTTTTCCGACAGGAGCAGTTCCTGGATGCCCTTTAGCAAATAGGACATCACAATGAAGTGCTTGAAGTTTCCCAATATGTCCACTGTCCAATGCGTTTTTTACATTCTTTGCCCACGCACTGTGGACGTTGCTAAACATCTGTGTCTTAACCCTGTTTTTCTTCACAGCATCAACAATATCCTGTGCTTGTTCAGTGTTGAGTGCCATCGGTTTGTCAAGGTAGATGTGTTTTCCTGCTTCGGCACATTTCACACCCACGCGTCCACGTCTTTCCACTTCGGTGCAGAGACTTACGATGTGAACATCATCACGTGCTAAAGCATCATCAAGGTTGGGTATGTATGGCAGGTTTAATTCTGCGGCAAGTGAACGTCCTAATGCAATCCGTTCTTGAGGTGCATCCGCTTCATCTGCAAAAGCCATGAGTTGGCAACGCGAATCATTAGCAAATAGATGGGCATAGTTTTCTTGGTGTGTACGATGTCCTCCGAGTAATAAGACTCCGTACTTTTTGTTCGTGTGCATGTTAATCCTCTATTTTGATTGGTTGATTAGATGCAAGTGCTTTTGCGATAATATCAGATAATTCGTTTGACTTCGCGATTCCTGGTGGATTTCCACTTAGATAATGCCTACCCATGGGTGTTTCATAATAGATTGTACCTTTGCTGCCAATCAACATAATGTCTATTGCTGTATCAACATCTACGCGATTGACACTCAAGACAGCCATTTGTCCACCTGCATATTCCACTATTACAGTTACCTGAACTTTATCACTATCACCTTGTGCACATATGCTTTCTGGTTCGGAAGGTAACCAAGAATTTGATAGTGCAAAAACTTCTGCTGCGGATTGAAGTAGGTCTGTTGTATCACTTGCGACATGTAGTACACATCTTAGAAATACAGGACTTCCAATTCGTTCTTTCTCAATCACAGAGTCAACTGCATTTTTCAATAATTCCATATAGAATCCTTGTTATTTAATCATCAGAGGCATTCAATTGTCGAAATGTACTCTTGTTGGAGGGGTTTCTAACCCCGATTTCTGCTGCTGTATATCTCAAATCAGGGTTGGAAACCCCTCCAACAACAACGAAACCCGACAATTGAATGCCTCTGCCTAATCATAGAAAACATTTGACTGTTCTGATATTTTGTGCTAAATTTGTTCTATACATGATTTGACTTTTCTAACAATTCCACAACCAATTTAATCGAATGGAGGACAACTATGGCATTAAAAACGCTGCAAGAGCTGCTTGCTGAAGCAAAAGCAAATGTTGGTCAAATATCCCCTGAAGAACTAACGGATGCTGGAGATAGTGTTATCCTGTTGGATGTACGCGACGAACCTGATTACGAAGAAGAACATCTACCGAATGCGGTATCATTACCGCGGGGATACATTGAACTTGATATTGATGAAGTTACGACAGACGAAAACACACATATAGTAACGTATTGTGGTGGTGGCACACGGGCAACACTTTCTGCACACACACTAAAAAACATGGGTTTTAAGAATGTTTCAGTCTTAACTGGTGGGTTCCGCGGTTGGAAAGCTGCAGGACACCCTACTGAAACAGAAGACGGTTAAGTCTATTAGCAGATAATTTAGCATAGATTGGAAAGCATGTCAATTTTTGAGTTTGTTGCAGAGGCATTCAATTGTCACAAAACATCATTGTTGGAGGGGTTTCTAACCCCGATTGAAGATACACAGCAGCAGAAATCGGGGTTAGAAACCCCTCCAACAACAACGAAACCTGACAATTGATTTCCTCTGAGTTTATTGTCATTCGGACAATTCATTTTTGGCAAATTAATTATCCGAATGACGTATCTAATATGTCATAGGAGGGTTGGATGTTACAAAGAAATCTCAGCAGTTTCAGTTCGCGCTTTATGTCATGGTTATCTGTTCAATTGGGATTAATTCTATTCCTTGTTTTTCTCATTGGATGCGGTGAGCAGAAGGAACAACTGAACGTGTTTACTTGGGCAAATTATGTCAATGAGGAAATCCGTACTGGATTTGAGAAAGAATATGGAGTGACAGTCATTGTTGATACTTATGGGAGCAATGAAGATCTACTTACAAAACTGTCTGCTGGTGCAACTGGATATGACATAATTATGCCGTCAGACTATATGGTGACAAGGATGATTCATCAAAATCTATTAGCAGAACTGAACCGCAGCAATATACCCAATTTTCAGAACCTTAGTCCAGTTTACCTTGATAAGTATTTTGATCCAAAAAACAAATATTCTGTTCCATATACTTTTGGTACAGCTGGGATAGCCTATGACTCTTCGGTAGTGTCACCTGCCCCCGACAGTTGGTCGGTATTGTGGGATGAGAAGTATAAGAACAAATTTAGTTTGCTTGACGACCCGCGTGAAACACCAGGTGTTGCTTTGAAACTTCTCGGTTATAGCATCAATACAACTGACTTGGAACAACTTGGACAGGCAAAAGAAAAACTCTTAGAACAGAAACCGCTTGTGAAACAATATAAGAGTGAAGCGGAAGAACTATTAATCGCTGGAGATGTTGTTATGGCACACTGCTGGAGTGGTGATGCATTCCGTGCCGCAGATCAAAAACCTAATATAAGATATGTCATACCAAAAGAGGGTTCAAGCCAGTTTATAGATAATGTGTGTATACCAAAAGATGCACCGAATAAAGAACTGGCTGAGAAGTTTATTGATTATCTACTCCGTCCAGAGATTAACGCGAAAATTACTGTCTTTACAAAATATGGAACTTGTGTTGAAGGTGCAAAAGAACATTTACCAGAAGCATTGCAAAAGCACGAATATATTTACCCCTCTGCAGAGGTAATTAAAACGCTTGAGCGGATAAAAGATCCAGGTGAATTTTTACAACAGTATGACCGAGTCTGGGAAGAAGTCAAAGCAAAATAGTTACCTAAAGATAGAGTTAAACTGATGGGACTTTGGATTACACTGATCCCTTATTCACAACCTACGGTTGCAGACCGAGTTTTTGATATGATTCAGCAGTGGGGAAAATCTTACCAGGATTACAGAGACCTGTTGGATTGAAAATATCCTTGATATTCGCCATCACCTGCAAATCTGCTGGACTGAAAATAAGTGGCATATAATCCATCTTTTCAACACCGATACCGTGTTCACCCGTAATAGTCCCTCCGACTTCAGCACAGACGGTCAGTATCTCTTTGTTGACATGTTCCACCCGTTCACACTGGTCAGCATCGCGTTCGTCAAAGAGAACAATCGGATGGATATTCCCATCACCCGCATGGAAAACATTTGCAATTGCAATCTGATATTTTTCAGAGATTTCAGCGATGCGTCTTAGCACTTTTGGCAAGGTTGCGCGCGGTACAACCCCATCCTGCGTGATATAGTTCGGAGCAAGTCTTCCAAATGAACCGAACGCACTTTTACGTGCCTTCCAAAGTTCTTGGCGTTCTGCATCATCTTTGGCGTAATTGACTTCCCGGGCGTTGTGTTGTTTGAAAACCTCCAAAATCTTGTCGGTTTGATTTTGCATACCCGCTTCAATCCCATCAAGTTCCACGATAAGAATCGCTTCTGCATCCAATGGAAAACCGAATTGAAATGCATCTTCCAATGCCTTGATAACAAGTGTGTCCATCATTTCAAGTGCAGCAGGAATTATCCCCTCACCGATGATGGTTGAGACAGCGTTTGACGCATCATCCATCGTGTCAAAAACAGCAAGTGCGGTTTGATATGCTTGTGGATTCCGTGTGAGACACACTGTCGCTTTGGTCACAATTCCGAATGTGCCTTCAGAACCGATCATCAAACCGCGTAGGTCATAACCAGGAACTTCTTCAACCTCACCACCAAATTCCAGTACCTCTCCATCAGGCATAACGACTTCCATACCGAGCACATGGTCAGAAGTAACACCATATTTTAGTGTGTGTGGTCCCCCAGAGTTTTCAGCGATATTACCACCGATAGTACACGCTTTCTGGCTAGATGGGTCAGGTGCGTAGTGATAACCTTGACTCTGAACCGCTTGGGATAAGAAGAGATTGACAACACCGGGTTGGACAACAGCACGTTCATTCTCAAGGTCTATTTCAAGGATGCGGTCCATACGATTGAGTGCAATGATAATCCCTCCTTGAACAGAGAGCATTCCACCACTCAACCCTGTTCCACCGCCACGTGCAATAAATGGTGCATTATATCTGTTGGCAATCTTGACAATATTCGACACCTGCTGCGTTGTATCGGCAAAAACAACAACATCTGGCATTGCTTTAAATGAGGGTGCCGCATCACATTCATAAACAGATAGTGCTGTTGCATCTGTTAGCACGTTTTTTGTTCCAAGCAGTTGGGATAATTCGGCAATGAGAAGTTCTTTTTTATCCATAGTGACATCATTTTCCTTTATTGATGGTGTCCTTTTAAATTACCATATTTTCTTATGTCCGTCAAATTAGAAATGCTATGGAAAATAGGTAGATATCCAAAAAAAATACCTGCCTACAAACACACTACTCTGCGACGATGACTCGAACCCATTCGCTAATTGCTGTGCCTGCTGAGTTTGTTGCGGTAAATTTCATATTGCGTGTTCTCGCAGTTGTGACTGTGCCACTGATGACCCCAGCACTTAGGGATAAGCCAGCGGGGATCGCCCCGCCAGTCTTTGTGATTGTCGGGTTTCCCGTGACATAACTATTCAAATTCAAACTAAAACTATCCCCTACCGTGAGGTTGTAAGGGTCCGGTATATCGCTCCAAACAGGTAAAGAAACAGGTAAAGAAACTGGTAAAGAGACCGTGACGGTATAACTTGCTGAAATCGCTGAGCCACCAGATGCCGAAGTGCCAGAAACCGAAATCACATAATCGCCAGCAACACTGCTGGGGAACGTATAACTCAACTGCGATGTGAGACTGCCAGAGTTATCCTGTTTTGCCAATGTCCCGGGTGCAGACGCCTCCGGTCCCTGAACATACCAAAACACATAACTCGGTGCCGCACTCAACGTCAAATTCGCCTCATGTCCTGTCCCCGCTGTCGCCGTGTAAATGCCATCAGAGGAAACAAGGGTCACCGTGGGGGTTATCGGTGTTGTCGGGGTCGTCGGCGCAGCAGACTGATCATCATCGTCACCATCACCATCGGCATCTTCCGCCTCCGGAACATAGAACTCAATCTCTATAGAATAACTCTCACTCACCGTTTCCAACGGATGACCTGTCACAGCTAAATCATCTAAATACCCCTCATATAACTCCGGAACCTCCAATAACTGGTAATGTCCCTCCGCATTTGTATCAGGAATCCACGGTTTATATTTCATCTGTTCCTCGAAAGGTGCGTCTCTTGGCGGTGCAGGTTTCGGATTCTTTTTCATCTTGATGGTCCCAAAACTCCCATCCGCAAAAAAGTATACCTTCGCCGGCGAAGTCGTAATGCAGTTCGGATTCTCACCTGTGTGATGAGGAACATTCAGGCCGTGCACCACTTCATGAGCAATCGTCTGCATAATCATGAACTCTTTCGCAGCTTTTATGTGATCCGCCCCTTTCTTTGTAACTGCCTCCTCCAATTCATACTTACCTACAAAACGCTTCCATTGCTCCGTAACCGCTGTTTCTATATTTTTGGTGAAGATTGTGGCTAACGAAAACTTGTTCGGAGACCCATTCCCTATATACCCAAACCGGCCCGGATCATTACTTGTCCCCTTACCTTCTTCCTTGATTCGGATTGCCCACACACTTGTACCATTGGTGTTGTAGTTCACCCGCCCCACAAGATCACTGACCTTCGGTTTACCTTCCGGATTGAAACCCTTTTTCAAAGTAGCCTTACCATCCACCGCAAACGTATACACCTCCGTGAACGGATTATGCTCACCCTTCAGAAACAGCGCAGCGTCCACAAATGTAAAAGCATGCATAGGGATATTCGGTATCCGGCCCAGACCATACTTCTTCATACCTGCATCAGACGTGTAAATCACATCCTTTACCGTAGGGTCCAGTCGCGTGAATCCGGCAGGTTTCCCATTTTTTATTTTCGTATAAAGTCCACGATACTCGGCAGCCACAGACCACCCGTCGCCATGATTCGGGTTGAGCACCCTGTTGCCCTCAGGATCTTTACCAAACGGCCCCTTCTCATCGTCTAATGCTGCTTTATCTTGTGCATCAGCAACAATTTTTGCTTTTGCTTGTGCATCCCCAACAACTTCTTTAAAGAGACCGTGTTTCTTTTCCCAGCCGTCTGCGATGTCGTTGCCGTTCACATCTATAGGGATATGCGCCGCGTCTTTTTTCACACCATTGACAGTGAGTTCGATCTCACCATGTGCGCCATTGTCTCTACACCGCACTTTGAGCGAAGTCGGCAGCGTCGTATTCGTAGAGTCATACTCATACGTGAGGGTCGTGCCATCCTCTGACACAGTCCAGCCGCTATTATCCATTGCATCAAAATAGAGATCCGGGTCAAGCGAATCCCCAGCGTTTGCAGCGATGCCCCTAAAGTTGGAGACATCGGTGAGGACAACCTTTATCGTGTAGTATTCCGCAGGGGGGCGGTAGGTCTATGTCCACATCAAAATCAAAGGTATGGGTGGGTGTCGCTTGCGGTAAATAGTTCTCATCAAACTTCGGGGTGAGCGTGCCGGTGACATCGTCCTGTGCACAGAGAGACGGCACACAGAAATAAAATAAAAGTAAGGTAAAGGTGAGGGATATAACGATATTTTTCATTTGAAAATCTCCTTTTTTAGATTCCAATTAATCAGGACTTACGCATTTTCTCTTAAAGTCCAACTTATAAGGGGGAATGCATAAGTTCTGAATAATAACAGTTCTGTTGGTATTATGTTAACATGTCGGGGTTGATGCGCGTTTTACTACACGTTCACACCCATAATAACTCAATGAAAATGTGGAATAGATTCAGGGTTCGGTAGGAATCTATTCAACTAATATATTAAAGTGTCGGTTCCTTGCATATTGCCGTAGCTCAGATCCGTTGTATTTGGGATAACAACTAAAATAACGACTTTTTAATCCCACTTACCTAAAGGGGAATGCGTAAGTCCTATTAATATAAAATCATCGGCACACCCGCTGCAGTGTGTTGGCGAAGTCCGGGTCTACTTCCCGAAGTTTTTTCATCCCTTCCGCGGGTGTTTTGGCTTTTCTAAAGATGTGTGAGGCACGCCGCAGCCGATCCGCACTCACCGGGGGCTTTTTGTCCTGTGCGGTGTTCGGTGTCCGCAGCTGTTTGACCAGCTCTTGGGTCAAAAATTTTTCAAAATCGGCTTCCGTTTTTATTGTCGCGATCTGATGTAGCTGCTTCACAAAGTTCTCAAAACGTTTTTGTTCTGCTTGCGTCTTTTGTCGTGCGTGTTCGGACATTTTTTGTGCCTGTTGCCGCGCAACTGCACGCGGATCCACGCCATCGCTTGGCGATGCCCCCGGAACATCATCATCCGCATCCGCACCCCCATCAAAAAGCGGATCTCGCGGCTCAACACTCGGCAGTTTTTGCGGCACAGAGACAGACGCTGAACTAACAGGTGCTGCAACAGGAGCACGCTTCTTTTTTGAAGCCAAGGGACCTTGATGCGGTTTCCCCGAAAGAATATCATCTACAATCTCCTGGTAGTACTCCAGCGGCGAGAATAAGCCTCTCCTTCTTTCAGGATACGCCAGTGCCAGATCAAGGGCCTTCTGGTGATGTGCCAAGGCACTGCTGTAATCACCAACCCTCTGATATGTAAAGCCAAGAAAGGTATGAATACTTTTTGGATACGCACCATAAGGTGAGTTCATACGGTACATATCCACATATTTGAGTGCCTCCTCCCCGTAATGGATCGCCAATTCAGGATAAATACGGCTGCCATGCATCAATAACTGTTTAAGCAAGTTTGGGGAGTCGGGATGATATTCCAACAACGGTTCGAGACGCTCAAAAAGCAGAACCTTATCATAAATACTTTCTCCGTTGTCATCTTTACTTGCGAGAAGTTCTCGGGCGGAATATGCCCTTTGTGAATAGGGGTCTGCCGCTATGGCACGTTTCAGGAGCGCGACGCGCTCTGCCCAGGGCCTACGTTCCCCCGTGGGTAAGTTTGAATACGCATACGAGTAGAATGCGTCTAAGGTCATTTCTTTGCCTTGGCGCATCACGGTGGTAGGTGCCTCCGGTGCCGTTCGTCGCCACTCATCTCCCTCCCAGTGGCCCGTCGCAAACGTCTCCCCTTGGGGTGGGGCTTTCAGAATAGGGGGCGCAGCCACCTGTTCCGGTTCGGGCAGACTGCCGGGCGGTTGCTCAGGATCTAAAGGGGCCCCACATTGTAAAAAAACCAAACCATAAAGAGCATCACAAGCACACCCAATGCCCAATAAAACCTTTGCCTTTTCATAAGAAAATCTCCTTTCTTTTATTTGAGAAAAATTGAATCTAGTTCTAACTTTGTAATGTCATCATCTTTGTCACGAAGGGCCACACTTTTACTGGTGACGTTCTCCACAACGAACCTGTCTAACTTTTCACCCGATCTGACAGGGTGAACACGTCTTTTGAAAGTGTCTAACAGATACGCCACCGTTGCCCCTTCTTTTGTGACGCTCCCTATTAAACGATACGGGTTGATTTTGACACGTTCATGTCTTTGCAGAGGACGGAAAATATTGTTGTCTATGATGACTTGATAATACGCCTCTGTGTATAACGCAGACAGCTCCGCATAGCTCATCCAGGGGGCCGTTAGACCCGACTCTTGTGAAACAGAGACAGCCGAAGGCTCTTTGGAATCCAAAACATGGTCACGCGGCGACACCGCCGTGGCAGCAGAACGTAAGTCATCAACAGATACGATCACCCGGTGAGAACCACGTTGCGGGGTATGACGATAAACGAGTGTCTCGATAACGAAGACCATCAAAACAGCGATAAATCCGTATATCAGATGGGGGAGCATATTTTTAAAGTGCGACATGTCAATTCCTGCTTTCGCTTTGTGCAAAGTTAGAAGTTTATTGTTTCACGACACGTCTGCGTTGTATCGCGTACTATTTTATCTATTGCGATGCTGCTGCGTCCAGCAAACAAAGCAGTTATAGACAACCTAAAAGGCTATCCGTTGTTAGTTTGAAGTATACCACATCTAAGGTATAACTGTCAAGTTGCTGAAAACAGGAAAGGGCACCCGGCTACGAAACCTTATGTATAGCACAATCATCCAGATTATGTCGTAAGGACACAAACTGGAAGTGGACGTTACAAGTAGTGTCCAAGTAATTGGACGACACGTTAACATTACGGGGTTGATGTGCGTTTTATTGAGCGTTCACACCCCTAACTAACAGATTCAGGATGCCATAAGAATCTATTCAACTAACCTAAGAGTGCCAGATCCGCGCATTTGCCGTTGCTCAGATCCTTCGTATACGGGATTCGGTTTGTGTGCTTGGAATTGAAAACTTTACCATGTCCGAAAATCTCTTATATTTTTGTCAAACCGAATGTTGTGTTTTTTAACTTAACGTCACGAAATTATAATATTGGATTCAAAAAATGTCAACTAAAAAATCATATCGGGGTGTGTAAAGTTTTTGCTTATGTCTGAACCAGGATTGCGGAATACATTGTTAATAAATCACACACGCTCAACAATATGATGCTTCTGTAAGCAGGGAAAATTGTATTTGATAACCCTACTTCAAGAGTACATTTTGACAATTGAATGCCTCTGGGAATGTTATATATTTTTTTGGTAAATCAGAAAAAACATGATATAATTGAATTATCGTTGTATTTGTCGTGTTTTTTGAAGCAACAAATAACATTATTAACGACTTGTGCTAATTACTATTCATAATATACAACATGTTGTATTGTTTATTTATGCATAAACAACATCTTTTAATGCCATCAACTTACGACCTAAACATTTATTTATGAAAACACCGAGTGTGAAACCACCAAACTTGTTGTTCATCCGTGTCAAAA
>JAAXHO010000256.1 GCA_012270795.1 Candidatus Poribacteria bacterium | reverse complement strand
AGATCGCTGTTTTCTATTTCTGCGAGCCAATCGCCAATTTGTGGGGCGGTTGCGCGCTCGTGTATCATGCCCATGAGCAGTGCGAGTTGCTCGGCGCGATGCCCGGCTCCGCCTTTGGGCATGTAGGTCTGTTTGTCCCAACCCAATACACTGGCGCAGGATCCCAATAGGGAGATTTGTTTTATTTCTACAATCAATCGTTGATATGTAGATTTAACTTCGGCCATTTTTGCTCCTTGTGATGGTTTTTCAATACGATGCATAGCACAGCAAAATCTACGTGCCTTCCATGCACTCGTCAAGCGCAAACACGGTTCTTCAAGTATCCGTCGCGCCTCTGGTCTCAAAAGCCAGAAATTTGAACGCACAATCAGAAAAGCACTTGAAAGAATACACATTTCTGAGTATGCTTTGGGAAGCCGATCAGAATAAATAATGTGAGGACTGTTGGATAATGTGAGGACTGTTGGAAACAGGGTAGTTTGGGTCCAGAGGTTACGCCATGATTGAATACAAAGGTTATCTCGGGGATGTTGTGTTTGATCCTGAGATTGACGCATTTCACGGAACGGTGATCAATATCAATGACGTGGTCACGTTCTATGGATCATCCGTAGCTGAACTGAGGGAAGAGATGCAGAAGTCAATTGAGGCGTATTTTGCGTTTTGCAAGGAACAGGGGAGAGAGCCGGCAGAACCCTCTTCGCTAAGTTGAACAGTGCAGAATAATCTACAAGGAGGATTACTATGAGTATAGCCACACAAAACATACTGGATTTATTCAATCAACTTCCAGAAATCGAAAAGCACGAGTTTGCTTCTGAGATTATAAAATGGACGGCCAAACGAGATTTTCCACCTTTAACAGATGAAGAACTTGTGCAAGCGGCTGATGCACTTTTTATCGAACTCGACAAATCGGAGGCAAGGGATGCCGACTCCAAATCGCGGAGAAGTCTGGTTGGTTGACCTTGGCATGGTAGCACAGGTTAGACCATGTCTTGCAATTAGTATCCCTGCCCTTGAACAAGACCGTGCATTGGTAACTATAGTACCACATACAACGAGTTCTCGCGGCTCAAGATTTGAGGTTGCTGTAAACGTGAGGTTTTTAAAGTCTGGTGTTTTTGACGCTCAAAATTTGACTACAATTTCAGAAGCGAAACTTTTAAGAAAATTGGGGATTCTGACACCACCACAGTTATCCTTGGTCGAAGATGCAGTGCGTCAATGGTTGAGATTGTAAACCGGGCTTTTATCCAGTCATGTCATTGCCCATGCCTTGAAAGAAGGAATAGTACTCTATGAACGAGGTTGATGAGGCGCGTGCTATGCTTTCAATGGCGGAAAAAAATTTGCGTGCATTAAAAGGCATGGATGATGCGACAGTATTTTATGATGAAATTTTTGGTTTTCATGTCCAAGGAAGC
>JAAXHO010000154.1 GCA_012270795.1 Candidatus Poribacteria bacterium | reverse complement strand
GTATTGCTTTTTCTGTAGGAGCGACCTCTGGTCGCGACCGGGAGGGCACTCCTAACCAGTTCTCCACAACTAATGAGACATTATCAATTAGAATAGGACTTACGCATTTCCTCTTAAAGTCCCACTGATAAGGGGGATTTAGGGGGTTAATTCACTGAAATATTGTTGATTAACGACTGTTTAACCCCTCTTATCAAGGGGGGAATGCGTAAGTCCCGTTAGAATTGGTATAATTTTTTAGAGTATCAGGGTAGTTTACCTGTTCTTTGTCTGAACCAGGATTTATAGGATTATCAGATTTCCAGGATTTCCCTCAACAGGTTCTATTCCCAAAGTTGACATAAACACGCATCAAAAACCCTTGATAGGGTAATCCTGGTAATCTGATAATCCTGTAAATCCTGGTTCAGACAACAGAGGTCGTAACACCCCAGAATAGGTTCTATTCCTTCAAATTAGCATATAAGGGAAATATTTGATTACCTAAACTTTCAAAAATTTGTCAAGGTTCGTTTTACGGTTCTATGCCAATATATTCCTTATGTTCTGTAACTTTGCCAACTGAATTGACAGTCGTACCGTGATGAATATCTATTATTATATTACCGTAAAAGGCTTTGTATAGGTAATGTTTACGGTGTTTATGGAGATCTACGTTGAAAGTGATCTTCCCATTGCTTGCGTAATCCCCCGCAACAGATTCGGCAAAATCCTTTTTTCCGTTATTGTTGAAGTCTATCGTCTTTGATTTTTTCAAGGTGTTCTTTTGTCTCTTTTTCCTTTTCTTTCCACCAATTCTTACTAAATTCCCACTCTTCTACGGAAACCTCGCAGTCTGCTATAACAGAATACATGGATAATGAGTACGTTAGACAACATATAACTAATATGATGACACTGATAATTTGTAAATGTTTTTTCATGGTTTTATCAATGCTCCTTTATGGTAATGGTGGTAATTTTGGTTTTAATTTGCGATGTTGTTGTAATTCTTCCCAGATTTTATCGTAATCAGCATGGCTTTGCGTATGGGCAATTTTGTTTAATCTGTCTGCTTCGCGTATAAAATCGGCTTTTTTCATGATTTCCTGTGCCGATAAGTTTTCACTGTTTTTTATATTGTCAAAAAACGATTCTATTTCATCGGCTTTGTCTGGATACAATGATAAGAGTTGTTTTTTTCCTGTTGTTACTTCTTTAGGTGACATGTTTTTTAACAATGAAAACAATAGCGGTAAATGATTATCAGAATTGGCAAGATAGATATCTCCAAGTTCTATTATTTTATCTGCAGTTGTTGACCATTTATCAGATAATTCTTTTTCCTTTTCTTGCCATGCTATGCTGGCATCTGCAAAAGTCATGCCTTTGTAAGGACCTTCTTTGTATGTAATCAAGGATCTAATCATGATTTCGGGTTTTCCTGCCTCTATCATTGATTGGATATATTCTTCTCTTGTAAGGTTTTCGTCGATCGGCTGGTCGTGTGGGTCGTGTGGGTCGGTTGGTTTCTCTGGTGACGTGTCTATATGTGACGCGGTATCATCAGAAGCAATTTGGCGGGGTTCTTTTTCCTGATCTTGCTCTGCAAGCAGTTCATCAAGGTAATTATCGAGTTTTCTTGCCCTATTTGATACTTGTAAGTCGTTCACTATCCAGTAGGTGCAAAGTCCTATGATTAAGATAGCGAATATTATCAATGTGGTTAAAAACTTTTTCGGTGTCATGTGTGTATCTCCTATAAGATAGACACTTGGCATTTATACCGGTGTCCGAGGTACAAACTTTTGTTCTCTTTAGTGCCGTATGAAGTTTAATTTATTAAACGGGTAATCTTAATTTTATCCTTGATATGCCAATTTGAAACAATAGAACCTATTCTGGGTTTTTATATTCTTTGTTGTCTGAACCAGGATTTTCAGGATTACCAGATTTTCAGGATTTACCTTATCAAGGACTTTTGATACGCGTATAGGTTCTTTTTTGGAATAGGATATGATGAGAAAAATCCCGGGGAATGCCTAAATGGCATTCATACCGTTGATTTGGTAATCTGATAATCCCGGGGAATGCCATAAGGCATTCATACCGTTGATTTGGTAAATCCTGGTTCAGACAAAGAACAAGTATACTACCCAATTAATAAATGAGGGGTGTGCATAAATAAATTTGATTTTAAGCTTATATCGTAGGTCGGGTTTCGCTGCGCTCTACCCATAGGTGTAAACTTAAGAGCCTTATATATTGTTGGAGGGGTTTCTAACCCTGATTTCTTGAGCAAAACCTGTCCAATNNACCCCTCCAACAATATATAATACCATAGTTGCGAGGATCTGGTAGGAGCGACCTCCCGGTCGCGACCCGGGGAATGCTATAGGGCATTCATACCGTTGATTTGGAGGTCGCTCCTACCGAAGAGAGACCTCCATTTCTAATTGATAATGTCTCATTAGTTGCGGGGATCTGGTAGGAGCGACCTCCCGGTCGCGACCCGGGGAATGCCATAGGGCATTCATACCGTTGATTTGGACCTACAAATCTTATCCTTTTTGCACTAAGAATGGTGTCCATCCACATAAAGAAGTTTGTGACGTGTGTCACCATCTATGCTGATCCACCAATTATTTTTGCACATCCCCCAATTAGTTCTTTTCACTATCATCATCATTCTTTAGAAACGGACTAAGCAAATCAATCGGAATCGGAAAGATAACAGTTGAATTTTTCTCTGCACTCACTTCTACCAATGCTTGAAGAAACCGCAGCTGCACAGAGGTCGGCGTTTTGCTCAGTATTTCCGCTGCATTCGTTAATACTTCTGCAGACTCAAACTCACCCTCCGCGTGTGTGACCTTTGCCCGACGCTCACGTTCCGCCTCCGCCTGTTTTGCCATCGCACGCTGCATTTCAACCGGAAGATCAACATGTTTTATCTCCATAGCGATAACCTCAACGCCCCAAGGTTCACACTGTTTCTTAATTATCTCCTCTAAATCCTGGTTCAGTTTTTCTCTTTCAGAGAGTAGATCATCAAGTTCCGCGCGGCCAAGAACGCTACGGAGCGTTGTTTGTGCCACCTGAGAGATAGCAAAACCGAATTCCTCTACCTCAATTACCGCTTTTTCCGGTTCAGTCACCCGAAAAGTCAGAACCGCGTTGACACTAACAGATACGTTATCTTTTGTTATTACATCTTGTGGCGTAACATCATTGACGATAACACGAAGGCTAATCCGTTGCATCCTTTCAATCCAGAAAGGTATAAGAAGCACCAATCCAGGACCGCGTGTGTTGGTAAAACGCCCCAAACGGAATATGACCGCACGCTCATATTCCTTTAAAACCCGAACACTCGTCGCAATCATAATAATCACACCGATAGCAATAGCAAAATGATATGGTTGAATTCCTTCTGGCATACTTACTTACCTCTCTACGGATCAATCCCACTGATCTCACTAACCTTCTTAAAAAACGCACGTTTACGAGGGGTGTTTAATTGCCATTGCATAGGCACTGATTGATAACCGTGATGATAGTCATTTTCTCCAGGATCAAAATAACCCCACGAAGCATATTGACCGACAGCAGCAATAAAGTTATTCATCGGTTTGTCAAAATCAAAATGATCATCTTCGTTAAAGAGAATAGGCATGGGTTTGTAACCGGGGACATGTCGAGTCTGCTGAACCATTTCCATGATACGATTTGGGTCTCTCACACCATTACCGTGAATAAGGATAAAATCTGATGCACGAACAACATTCTCCAATGGCACTCTACCACCAGTATAACTTGTTCCCGCAAGATACCTTCTGCCATCACGGGTCGTAGATTTCACACGGTCAATGAGTTCATGCACTCTTTCTGGTTCAAGGATCTCATGAGAATATTTGGCATTGCATTCATTGTTAATCTCAACAATGACGTTGGTATAACCATTGTCAAACAACCAATGCGTAACGTTGTCTGTTGCCCTTTTTACTGCATCCTCATCTTTTAGCCTCTGATCTTGTCCGAAGTAGAAGTATCCAAGTATAACAACCATACCGAGTTCATCAGCAAAATCAATAATACGCTTAAGACGGGACAAGTAATCGGCATTCAGACTGCCATCTGCCTCTATACCTGAATTGTGCCACGGTTGTCGTTTTGAATAACCTTCTGGACTGCCACCTTGCAGGTTAATAGTAAATGCTAATAAACCGTGCGCACGCCATACCGGCATTGCAGAAAGGAACTCCCGCGTGTTACGTTCAGGATCCCATTTACCCGTATCCGGGTATTCCCATCTATGAATCGTCTCTGGATTCCGATCATCAAAAATACCTTGCACCATACGAGAATTGAGAAGCAACCCCTCAATTTTGTGTCCCTCATAATTCCGGCCGGGATAAGTAATTTCATCGTTGATATAAAACGCATCTCCTACAATACTAACTTTCGTATTCATATTCTCTCCATCAACATATATGAACTAAATATAGAATATGTTAGCAGATAGATGGTTTTAAAACAACAACTGTTTTGAACCAAAGTATGAAAAGTTATACCATTTCTATATGATGATCCTACATTATATCGTAGGCGGGGAATGCCTAAATGGCATTCATACCGTTGACTTCGGGTAGAGCGCAGCGAAACCCGACACGTTTTGCACCTGTCGGGTTTCGCTGCGCTCTACCCATAGGTGTAAACTTAAGAGCCTTATATATTGTTGGAGGGGTTTCTAACCCTGATTTCTTGAGCAAAACCTGTCCAATCGGGG
>JAAXHO010000001.1 GCA_012270795.1 Candidatus Poribacteria bacterium | reverse complement strand
CGTCATAGTCATGTGAATGGATTGCTTTGTTGGCTAAATAGAATGTTTGCATCACTGTTTTCTCTTTTTGAGTGTTCACATTATACTTCATCTTTTATTTTCTCAATGGTTATACCATTTCTAATTGATAATATCGCATTAGTTGGAGAGATCTGGTAGGAGCGACCTCCAAATTAACGGTATGAATGCCTTTTGGCATTCCCCGGGTCGCTCCTACAGAAGAGGTGTATAATTATTTTAATAATTCACCATATATCTTATATGTTTATACCGACTTGGTTGAGTGCTTTGAATACCAACAATGCTCCCAGTACAATAACAACGGTGGCACTGATGATAGGTAGGCGTTGTAACCAGATACCTTTCCCAGTAAACCGTTCTATAAGCGGTTTTGCCATTACCATGAGAATGCCGATTGCAACCAGTACTGTAGCAAGTCCAAGCGAAAATGCGCAAAGGATAACCACACCCCAAGTAAGTTTGTTTATGCTTATTGCGAATAGGAGACCAATTAGGGCATCAACACAAGGGACGATACCGCCTGAAATACCGAGGGAAAGCAATCCAAATAGACCGACACGTTCTGTAGGGACGTGACTATGTGTATGTCCATCTGCATGTGTATGCGTATGCGTGTGGTCGTGGCTATGTTCTAATGGGTTTGTTTTGCTTGTGTAATATTGTTTCATATTTTTGGCAAGCAGCCAACCGCCGATACATACAATCAACAATCCTGAGATGAGACTTAGCCACAGGACAATATCCTCTTGAGCGAATTTATCTTTGGCAATTAGCAGAATAAGTCCGATGGAAATGACACTGAATGTATGCGTGAAGGTTACAATTAACCCGAGTGAGATTGCGTCAATAATCCTGCCTTTCGTTCCGACAAGATATGCTGCAACAATTGCCTTTCCGTGTCCAGGCGTTAGGGCATGCAGTCCACCAAGGACAAAAGAGATGGCTAATGCAATTACTGCAAACTGCCATGTGAGTGGTTGTGTTAGCAGGTTTTTTATTTGATCGCCAGAATGGTCATGATTTGCATCAGCATAGGCGAAGGTGCATGCGATTATGGTGATAAAAATGATACTGAGAAGAAGTAGTTGCTTTTTCAAAACTTTTATACCCTCACGAATTGACGAGTCCAAGTTGTGGGATTAGTCCTCAACCTTCTACGACTTCATATTGGTATTCACTGGTGCCAAGGTAGTCCATAGCACCACTCCATATTGTTATACCAATTCTAAACATGTCGGGTTTCGTGCCTCTACCCGACCTACAACCCATCCACTTTTAGCCTATATTTCGGTCCTGCTATTATCAGACACTTCCTATTATAGTAAATTTTAGAATTACCTGAACACTTTGATCTGTGCGTTTAGCGAACCTAGCGGACAGCGTGTGTTGTAGCACAACCTGTTAGGTTGTGTTCCGCTTCTGCACAACCTAACAGGTTGTACTACATCCGTGTAAAGATAATTTCAGATTTTACTATAAATCATTATAATGTCTAGTATAAATACCTTCCCCGGGTCACGACCCGAGGTCGCTCCTACAGAAGAGCCCGCACGGTCGCGACCAAAGGTCGCTCCTACAGAAGATAGGTTAAGTATAATAATACGTTATTTTGAGTGAATTTGCAAATCTTTTTTTCAATTATTCAATGTACATCTTGTTTTTTTGTGTTATTTTAATGAATATTGGATAATTTTTGGTGGAATTTAAGTTAATTTTGTAATTTGTCTTTTTTGGTATCTGTCTATAAGAATTAAAAGAAGCCGTTTATGAACAGGACAGCGCGGATAGTGTCTGCTTCCTGAAACCCTGTTGCGTAGAGATCGTTGGTTTCATCAATGTATGTATATCTGTTTTCACCGATGAAGTGCGTGATTTCGAAGTTCAAGCGGAATTTACGGTTTAGGTCGTAGTAGATGCCGCCCCCCCAATCGGCGAGATTTGCATGAAAATCGAAGAATCTGTAGTTGCTTGTATCAAGTGCGTCGTTTATGAAATCGACGTTTATTGTGCTGAAGAAAGCGTAAGCGCGTGCTTCACGATAGTTGTATATGCTGTGATTTCGGGTCCAGGTGAAATCAAGTTGAAGGCGGTTATCCCAAGTTGATTCGGTTGTTCTATCGTCTTGATTGAAACTCCCGCGGAAGTCTTCAAAATCTCTTGCTCTGTAATAACTGGTATCAGTCATTCGGATATAAGTAAGACGGTTAGAAATGGCGATACGATAGTTTTCGTTTAGGTCATAGGAGAAGGTAATGTTTGCGTTTGCGGAGTCCTGAATGATCTGTTCGTCGAAATCTGATTTTGCGTATAAATCGGCATCAAGGTCATCCTGATTGTCAATTTCAATATCGTGCATATCCCTTGTATAGCGGAGTTTTAGTTCAGTTTGAAACATAGAAGAGAATAAGGTAGTCGTTGAGACGTATTTCCTAAATTTCATTGTATTCGGATTGAGATAGTAGAGATTTCCGAGTGGGTCAATCCCTTTTAGTATTAGTCCAACATAGGTTTGATTTTCTCTTTGAAACGGGACAAGTAGTTTTTGAGTTAATTTTCCACTTGAAGTAAATCGTTGGATTCTGCGGATGCGGTATCTAAAGGAACGCGTTATCCCATCCAGTCGTTGTGTAGGGTCATCTATCCGCTTTGGCAGCGTTGAAAGGAAGTCTTTAAGGTACTTTGCTTTATCTGCGACGAGCAATGTGTTGTCTTTTAGGACGGAAATGCGAAATGGTGCGATAAATTGTCCAGGCTTATCACCGTATTCACCGAATGCCTGTTGGAATTTACCGTCTGCATCATATTTGACAATCTGATTTCCCTTTTCATCGGCAATATATAGGTTTCCTTTTGTGTCTACAGCCATATCAGAAGGTTGGATAACCTGTCCGACTCCTGGTTGTGCGATAGGAAAATTGGACATAAGTTTACCCAGTTCATCTAATTTGTAAATAACTTTGTTGTCATATACATATAAGTTGCTCTGATTATCGATTGTAAGCAAGAAATTACGTTTTGTGTCTCCGTGTGGAATGATGAGTGCGTAATTACCATCACTGTCAAGACCGGGTGCCGCTGCTTCAAGATTGGAGAGTCTTTTGGTGTAATCTTGTAACAAAAAAGATGTGACAAACTTACCTTGTGGGTCAAATTTGTGTATACAGGGACCGTAGTTGAAGATTTTCGGTTTATCTGTATCGTCAATGTATTTGAGTATCCAATCCATCACATATATTGAGTTGTCTTTTCCAATAGTGATGGCGGTAGGTCTGATGAAACGGAACTCGGTTGCTTGAGTGGGTTTAATTTCAAAGACGAATATACCGGTCTCGGTGAATTTATGGATTTTGTAGTTGTCTGTATCCGTTATGTAGACAGCTCCATCAGGTCCGAATGCCAAAAAAAGTGTTTCAGCGAATTGAGCTTTACCTTCCCCTTTTCCACCGAATTCGGCATTGTATTTGTATTCTGATGCAGCAAATAGGTTTAAAGGTAGAAGCAGAAGTAAGGTTATGATACAGATTTTCATTTTTTGCATTTATTTAGATTTGGTTTCAGATGGATTTTTGTAGTTTTTCCGAATACCGTCAAGAACACCGTTGATAAATTTGGGTGAATTTGGGGTACTATATTTTTTTGCGATTTCTACTGCTTCATTGATGGAAGTTGGTGCGTCGATTTCATCCATATAGAGGATTTCATAAGTTGCAAGTCGGAGGATGGACAGGTCTACGATAGGCATACGATGAAGTTTCCAATTTTTGGAAGTCGCTTGTATTTTTTCATCAATGGTTTTTAGATTTTCGGTTGTTCCTTCAACGAGTTGTTGTGTAAAAGGTCTAATCGTGATTGATATTTCACGGTTCTGCCAGAACTGGAGTATGACTCGCTGTACGGGTTCTGCTGTGATGTGGATTTGATATAGCATTTGCATCGCGACGATGCGCGACTGTCTACGAGAGGACATTAGAATTCCAATATTTATTATGTTGCGATGTGTTAATTATACTATTCTATTAAATTTTCTCTTGTTACTGGCTGTTAGACAGGTTTATTTAGTTTTCGGTTTTTCTGCTTATTTTTTCACATTTCAATATAATACCATTTCTAATTGATAAATTGTCATAACATTTCGTAGGTCGGGTAGAGCTTGGGACACCCGACAGGCACTAAACGTGTCGGGTTTCGCTTCCCTCTACCCATAGGTGTAAACTTAAGGAATA
>JAAXHO010000087.1 GCA_012270795.1 Candidatus Poribacteria bacterium | reverse complement strand
AAAGGTCGCACAAACACGCGCAAGATGACCCTACGAAAATCTGTTGTTCTTGTAGAAGTGATTAAAAGATCGCTCCTACAAGGCAACGGCTAAATTCAGAAATCAAAATTGTTGGAAAACTATGGAAAAATATAAAATTTATTACACATATTTTATATTTATGGTATAGTATCTGGTATCATGGCATACTCAATATAATTCTAATATCAACTATAAATGTCTATTACATTGACTACCAATTCCTATAGTATACATCAGATTATGTTAGCATACTTAAGTGCTTTTCTTTTTATTATCACCACCAATTTTGTATTTGCAGAACCACTACCTCAATTTATAAATGTCACCCAAGAAGCTGGAATTGATTTCATACACAATAACGGTGCTTATGGGAAAAAGTACTTGCCAGAAACTATGGGGGCAGGTTGTGCTTTTCTTGATTTCAATCTTGATGGTTGGCAAGATATCCTGCTGGTAAACGGAAAAGATTGGGAAGGTCACCCCACTGGCAAACGACAAACATTAGCACTCTACCGAAATAATCAGGATGGAACTTTTACTGATGTTACAGTATCCGCTCAACTGGATATACCTTTATATGGTATGGGTGTTGCAGTTGCAGATTACGACAATGACGGGGATAACGACATTTATATAAGCTGCCTAAACGCCGACAAACTCTTCCAAAATCAAGGTGACGGCACTTTTTCTGATGTCACAGAAACCGCTGGAATTGATAACCCTGGATTCGGAACAAGTTGTGCATGGTTTGATTACAATTTGGACGGGCACCTCGACATATATGTTGCAAATTACGTTGAATGGACAATTGAAGCTGATATTTTTTGCACACTTGATGGGAAAAACAAATCCTATTGTACCCCTGAATCGTATACCGGACAAGCAAGTAAACTCTTTCAAAATAAAGGAGATGAGACTTTTTTGGATGTTTCGCGGATTGCAGGAATCAGTGACCCCACAAGTAAATCTTTAGGGGTTTGCATCATTGATTATAACCAAGATGGATTACCAGACATCTTTGAAGCAAACGACACCCAACCGAATAAACTCTATCAGAACAATAGGGATGGCACTTTCATTGAAGTCGGGATGTTAGCAGGTGTAGCTTATAATGAAAGTGGTGTTGCAACAGGGGCAATGGGCGTTGATGCCGCAGATTACGATAATATCGGTAGAGAAAGTCTAATTATCGGAAACTTTTCAAACGAAATGTTGAACCTATATCATAATGAAGGCGACTTTTTTATTGATGATGCACCTGTCGCACAACTTGGTATTCCAAGTTTGTTGACACTCACTTTCGGTTGCTTTTTCTTTGACTTTGACCTTGATGGTTACATTGACATCTTCACTGCAAACGGACATGTTGAGACAGATATTAACAAAGTTCAGAGTGAAGTAACTTATGCACAGCCTCCACATCTTTTCCGTAATAATTCTAATGGAAAGTTCACTGATATAATTAAAATGGTTGGGATAGATTTAGCAAAACCAGTTGTCGGCAGAGGCGCAGCTTACGGAGACATTGATAATGATGGGGATTTAGATATTTTGCTAACCACTTCAAACGGACCGGCACAGCTCTATAAAAATGATGGTGGAAACCAAAATAATTGGCTCAAAATTCAACTTGTTGGAAACAAATCAAACAGAAACGGAATCGGGGCACGTCTACAGATTACTTCTGCAATTGGCACTCAAACGAGAACTCTAAAAAGCGGCTCAAGTTACTGTTCACAAAGCGAATTGACTGTGGTATTCGGGATCAGAGACAACACAGTAGTCAATACTCTAAAAGTAGAATGGCCAAGTGGAATAGTTAACACACACAAGAATATTAAGGTGAATCAGCTTATCCGTATTGAAGAGGATAAGGATTAGGATACAGGCTAAGTTTACATATATTTTGAACATTAGATTATAAATCAAAAATAACTTGTGCTTCCCAATCTCCATCAGGTTCCTGTTTTACATACAACTGATGATATGTAACCGCTTTAATCTCAGTATATACAACATGTTTGTCATAGTTTGTAGATTCACCGTATACCTTCGCAGCTAATTCTGTCTCACTGATACTATTTATCTCAACCCGTTTAAAGAAAAGTTCTTCCGTTTCATGTTTAAAAACTAATTCATCCAACCAAGTAACTAACAACATTTCTACTGAATCAGCAGCAACATTAACTTCAATTATTTCTTTCTCGTCAATTGTCTCAACAACAGCAATCATCTCAAATAAACCTTGGGCAGCATTGGTAAACAGAGATTGTAAGGAATCTCCGCTTACAAGCATCCCCGCATCCGCTGTATGTTCTATGTATTCAAAAGGTTTGTCTTTCATTGTATAATATTAATTTATGGTGAAATATGGAATTAATTACACACTTTCACAGGTAGGAGCGACCTCTGGTATTTTCGCAATGAGTAGTTTTTGATTGACAATAAGCGGTTGTGATGTCTACGGTTCCTTGTATGTACTGGTGTTGTGGATATTATATTAGGTTTGTGGGGAGATGTCAAGATTAATTGGACAATTTATTATATTTTTTGGATAAATTTTAGATAATACCATTTCAAATAAATAATGTCTCTTTTTTGTAGCACAAACTTCCAGTTTGTGCCTAAAGAATGACAACCATAACAACCGTTCTAATGAGACAATAATTTATAGAATGGTATAATTTATTATATTTTTATGTCTTTTTCATGCAGAGGCATTCAATTGTCGGGCTTCGTTGTTGTTGGAGGGGTTTCTAACCCCGATTTGAGATATACAGCAGCAGCAATCGGGGTTAGAAACCCCTCCAACAAGAGTACATTTCGACAATTGAATGCCTCTGCTTTTCATATTTTTCTTAATAATAATTTGACAATATGCTACCATAATATTTGATGGGATTTTGGAGGTGTTGGGAATTGAACTCAAGCAGATAGGATAGGAAGCCCACTGCATCACCAGATCACCCCATTTAAGAAGGAGCAGACTGGAATTTATCTTAGGAGGTACAAAATGAAACGTTATTTGAAAGTTATAATATTAGCTTCTTCTATTTTATTTATTGTAGTTATCACTTCATTGATTTTCTTAGTAACACAAGATAGTGATGTTATTGATATTTCAAAAGATAATGATGTTGTTGATATTCCATTTGAAAAATATAAAAATCTTGAACAGGTTCAAGATAACCCTGATGCTCAGAAATTAAAGGTGGATATATTGAAAAGTGATGTATATCCACATGAAACAGCAAGGTTATTTAATAGTTTGTTATTTAGAGAATATCCTAATAGCAATGCCGCCCTTGAAGGCAGATTGTGGGTTGCTGATCTTCATATCACTAATACTAATTTAAGGCACTTTTCCAGAATGAGTCCACGTTATGACCATTCCAGCATTTATAGGCAAGCGTGGTTTATTCTGTGTGAGCCTATGTTAGAGTTTCACAGTAATTCTGTTGATCTTTTATTGAAGTTGGCATCAAACGGGTATGATACTTTTCCTCAAGAGTGTGCAGAGTATGCAGACAAAGGTATCGCTTTAGATCCTTCAAATACGGATCTGTATATTGTTTCCAGCAAAGCCTATCAAATCATGGGAAACTATCAAACTGCATTACATCGATTGAAGGAATGTAAAAAACTTTTAGTTGATAAATTAATAAATGAATTAAGCAAGTTGTGCCTTATGAGGAGCAACTACGTAAA
The DNA here is from genome assembly GCA_012270795.1 of Candidatus Poribacteria bacterium. Taxonomy (GTDB): domain Bacteria; phylum Poribacteria; class WGA-4E; order WGA-4E; family WGA-3G; genus MSPOR6. The sequence continues at coordinate 17,016 of JAAXHO010000087.1, read as the reverse complement.
AGTGAGAAGCGTATTGTATCTGCAGCTGAATATTTAGATTTTGATCATATTTCATCTGCACGAAAGTATTTAACAGATATGGGGTATAAATTGAAAGTATCAGAAACGATTGGCAAGCGCGATACTAGTTTGCGTAAAAAATCCCCTCTTTTGCCTGATGTTAGTATACCTCGTACTACCCCAATGAGAATGCCAAATCCTGATGATCCAAAAGATTTGATATGTGAACAAATGACGGATTTTGCAAATTTTCAAAGGGTTATTTTTTATATTGATCGTATTGAGAATGGCGAACCTGTTTGGTATCCTGATAGATTATTACTGATGCCGCCAGGTCTTGTTAAGCATTTAACTATTGACAGATAATAATTTAACTGGCATTTTTCGGAATAGCGGAGAATCCACTAAATATCACTACAACAAGGGTTTGGCATCATGAAAATGCGAATATTTTGAATAGTTGACTTGATTTTATGCACATGAAATGTCATCCTATATTATAAACATTCATCTCATGCGTCATCAAATTATCACATCTTTGCAGTTTTTTCAACATCTTCTTTTTTTCGTTTTCATCGTATGAGATCAAAAATCGTTGACACTTTACTTTTGTTATCCGTTTCTCATCTTTTTGGTCTCTATAATCCGAACCAAGTTGCAGATGCGCTGCCATATCCCAAAACGGGGTTTTATCGTGATCTTCACTCAATGAGCCAGTATCACTGGAAACGCTTGAATGTGCGGTTCGGATGTGCCATGGCACTTGATTTGATCAAAGACACTGAAACCAAGAGTGCTTCAACACAATCGCGCCGGCGTATTACCATCAGTGTAGATGACAGTAATGTGGATCGGTATGGAAAAACAATAGCGTATTGTTCAAACTGGTTGTCTAAAAAACATAATAACACGATTTGGGATCAGAACATATTAGGCATCACGATCAAGATTGGTGATGTGGTTATTCCACTCAATATGCGCTTTGTTTCAAAACAAGGCCGTGGCAATACAAAGAAACCGGTTCTTTTTGTTGCCATGATGGAAGAAGTGTTAGATTTCTTTGATACACATGGTATTGACAAAAGAAAATATCCGATCACTTTCGATTCGTGGTATGGTAGCCAGAAACTCATCCAAATCTTCATGAAGATTGTGCTACTTATGTAGCAACTTAAGGTTAAAATAATACCGATTCTATTTAATCAGGGTTATTTAGTTTTAGGTATTTCGGACGAATTTTTAACACCTGTTATATACCCTAAGTCAGCAATAGCCCCCATCATCTTGACACCCATTTGCTGATATTTCTCGCGTTTGATGTCTGACTCAACTATGTCAGCAAAGTCTATCGGTTCTCCAAACCTTACTTTCAGTTGAGCGCGTCTCAGTCGTTTCTCACCACGTGGTAACATCTTTTCTGCTCCTGAGTGGTATGCGGGAATCGTAGGAACTTCAGCGTGGTCTGCAATAAAACATGCACCATCATGTGCCTTGCCCAAAGTGCCATCAACACTGCGAGTTCCCTCTGGAAATATTAGCACAACATTTCCGCCCTTTAGTAGTGAGATAGTCTTTCGCAATGCTCCTAAATCGGGTTTACCTCTATTCACAGGATATGCATTAAATGTTGAGATCAGCTGACTCAGTCCGGGCATCTCAAATACATTACTACGTGCCATAAAGTGTATTTCACGATTCGCTGCTGATCCAACAATAACAGGATCTAATAAACTGATATGGTTTGATACAATCAATACACCACCTTCTCTTGGAATATGGGACGCGCCTTCAACTTCAAGCTTGCCCATAACTTTACAGAATAAGTATGTCAGTCGATGTGCCCAACGATAGATACGATTTGGAGTCCAGAATTGCTGGTTAGTATACCACATAAAAATCTTGTCGTTTAATTTGAAAAAAGACTGGAAAATTTTCAAGTGTCATTTTTTGACGCTTGAGACTATAATATCAACGACCTCTTCAATCGTCTTGCCGGTTGTATCAACAACTATTGCATCTGCTGCAGCTTTCAAGGGACTATGTTCACGTGATATATCCTTCTTATCACGTTCACTGATTTCCAACTCTACATCTTTTAAGGTGGTATTAACATGTTGTGCTTGAAGGTCGGCGAATCTACGTTTGGCGCGTTCCTGTACAGAGGCATCAAGGTAAAATTTAAAATCCGCATGCGGAAAGACAATAGTCGTCAAATCGCGACCTTCTGCAATGATATTTCCTTTTTCGCCAATACGCACTTGATGCGCAACAATTTCTTTACGTATCTCAGGTACTTTTGCAATGTCAGCTACTAACAAATTGACTTCTTGAGAACGAATTCTCTCCGAGACATCCTCGTTATTAAGATAAATCGTTTTGCCATTATTCTTAAATTCTATATTACACTTTTTAACTAGTTCAATCAGTTTTGACTTATTTTTTTCAACTTTGTTATCAATAGCAAGCACTGTAACTGCTCTGTACATTGCACCTGAATCGAGGTATAGCAATCCAAGTTTTTCTGCAACACACCGAGCGACAGTGCTTTTTCCAGATCCAGCTGGTCCATCCATTGCAATTGTCACACTTTTTCCTTTCTTTTCATCATATTTGTTCATGAGTTAATCTCCAAAAGGCCATTATTTTCTTTATTATGCCAGAAATTAACTGTATTTTAAATATGGAATTCTGTAAGTGTTTATTTTTTTTAAGTATCACGTTCTGCTTTCAATATCACAAATGTTTAGGGTTCTTATGAAAAAGTATATCGCCCTTTTTTTATTATCAAGGTATCCTTCATTGGCAGCCACATCCGCTTTGAACTGTTCTATTAAACTTTCAAAACTCGGATCAGAGTATGGTGGTAATTCGAAAGGGACACGACTGTCTTGGGAAACGGGACCGAAATCAGCCTGATTGTATGCTTCGATAGCCGCTTTACCTGTTATGATACCCAGAACACTACAACCCGCAAGCAATATAACGCCAAGCAAGAGTAAAGTTGTGAGTGTTTGTACCTGAATGTTCATGAGAGTGCCTCCGTAGGATGTAAATTAACGCCTTGACGGCGTTAGTGGTGAAGAGTCGTTTGAGTTGTAATTTGGTCTGTTTTCGTGCTATCACTTTCCGAAGTCGCAGTGACTTTGACAGTATACTTACTGGCAGCAGTGACTTTGACAGCATGCTTAACGGCATCGGTAAGGGCAGTCGGTGGAATCGTCACCATTACTTTTGAAGAAGCACCGGGGGCAAGCCATACGGATGGTTGACTTAACATTGCCGTGATAGTACCTGAAGTTGCTAATTTTATTGTATCTTTTGTATTGCCTGTATTTGTGACTTTAAGAATATACTGGATACCGGCTGTCACATCTGATGCTTCAGGTGTCAAGTTGCTGGTGCCTTCTATCGCGACACCATAAACCGGTGTTTTGGGTGAAACGCTTCTATAAATAGGGAGGACTTCGGCATCTACGCCGACCTGCATGCCCCATGTCCCATCCCTTTCGCTCACCTTCACAAGCAAGAGATTATCCCCTTTTTTCAAGTGAACCGGGAAAGTATCTACGGCAGCGTTCAGGTTCCGGTTGATTGCGTTACGCCAGACAACTTCCCCATTCAACCACACTTTGATAGAATCGTCGCTCCTCACGTGCATGTTCACATCCGGTTGGTCTGTTTTAGAGACAAGGGTCGTAAGTGCATACGCTGTAAAGTCATCAAGATTGGTATTTTCTGTCATCCCTATATCCACAAGCATCGTATTGATATTCTGACTTGCCGGCAGCTCACCTAAAGTCCATGTATAATCGCCAACGGCATCTCTCTCACGGGCACCCGTTTTAGCGATTGTTGTTTCATTGAGCATATTGGCACTGGCAACAGCTAAGGCATCAATATCGGTTGAAGCCTGCCCACCTTGATTTTGTGCTGTCGGCGCAAGCATCCAGAGCCACGGGCCTTGAAGGTTCAGACGCGGTCTATATGTTTTTTGGATGCGGTCTGTTTTCGTGCTATCCCCTTCTGAAGTGGCTATCACATGAATTGGATAATCGGTGACAGTCCGTGCTGTTCTCGGTATCGTCAATGTCACTTTTGCAGAAGCCCCTGGAGTCAACGAAATAGACTCCTGACTGAGTGCCGCAGGCAGTTCAGTTGTTATTTTTATTGTATCGTCAACATTGCCGGTGTTTGTCACTGTAAGGGTGTATTTAATATCGGTCTTCACATCGTCCTTCTCATTCGTCAAGTCGTCTACAGCGGATAAAGCGACACCGTGAAACGGCTTAATAGTGGCATGAGTTTTGATTTGAGCGTTTTTTGCGCTATCGCCTTCTGAAGTAGCCGTGACGTTAACGACATAATCACCGGCAATCGCACGCACAAACCCTGGAACCACCAGTGCCATTTTTGAGGAAGCTCCTGGATCGAGTGTGACCTGACTGAATGTCGTCTGAGGCGATAGATCTTCGTCCTCAAGTTCTATCAACCGACGTAAATAAGTAGTATTGCCTGATGTTGACAAATTGAATGTATCTTTTGTATTGCCGGTGTTTATCACTGTAATGATATATTCAACGTCTGCACCTTCATTTATGATGTCAGGTGTCAAATCACACGTCCCGCCTAAAGCGACACCATAAACTGGAGTAGTCGTTGTAACTTTTCTATAGACAGGGAATACCTCGGCATCTACGCCGACCTGCATGCCCCACGCGCCATCTCTTTCGCTCACCTTCACAAGCAAGAGGTTATCCCCTTTTTTCAAGCTAACCGGGAAAATATCTACGGCTGCGTAAAGGTTTCGGTTTGTTGCGTTACGCCAGACGACTTCACCGTTAAGCCACACTTTGATAGAATCGTCACTTCTGACTCTCATTTTCACATTGGGTTGGTCTTTTTTGGATATGAGTGTCATGAGTGCATAAGTTGTAAAGTCATTGAGATTGGTGTTTTCTGTCATCCCTATATTGACAAGCATCGTGTTGATATTTCCATCTGGCGAAATTTCACCGAGTGTCCACGTATAATCTCCAATGATTTCTCCTTCATTTGCGCCGTATTTAGATACTTTTTCTTCATTAACTGTATTTGCACTGGCAACTGCCAAAGAATCTATATGCGTTGAGTCCGCTCCACCTTGATTTTGTTCCGTTGGTGCGATCATCCAGAGCCACGGCCCCCGAATGTTATTACGATCTGGCACATCTGTGACATCACCAGAAATGTCTAATATCAGATTCGGTTCAAAATCCTTTAAGGAATGCCATGGCCCCCATATGATGTGGCCGTTGACATCAACTGCTTCAACAAGTACCCTTTTATCCTTTGCTGTATTGGCTAAAAACTTAACAATATCTTTCTTGCCATTTAAGGTCTTACAACCGAGCATCAACGTGTGATGGTGCATAAATCGTACCTGATAGAGTCCATCAGGATCTGTTATTTCAAAAAAGACATGCGTATGATTAGGTGGATACGCAATGGATGATGGAAGCATTTTGATCTGTCCGGGTTTGTTAGCCATAGTACGCTTAGGGTTGAAGTATGGGCTGACATTTAACCATTTTGCCGCACATTGGGAAATCTTGTATGGACTCACCCATCCGTATGACATAATATAAGAGTTATTCCTGAAATCATGGGGTAATGTAAAGGTGTGACCGAGTTCATGAGCAGCGGTCTTGAGACCAAAGCTGCCACCTTGTGCCGGGATAAATATGCGTGCCCCTGAATACGCCACGCCACCTGCACCCGCGATTGTAGGAAAACCGTGATCTAACACAACAAATAAGATGGTGTTGCGCGTTTGGATACGATGCGCAAACTCACCGAACGCTCGGTATGGAGCTTGCTGATATTGTTTGCCTTCACTATTTCCAATGACGCGATGCACCCTTATTTTTCCGTTGACATCGGTCTCTAATCTAAAAGTTTTTCTACCATACCCGTAGTTTTCCATCTGATCCGCGTAAAACGATTGCACCTGCTCTAATAACTTTCTGATACGCGTGTCTATGTCTTTCTGCGGATCCCGGTCTTTTGAAACAAAATAGACAACTTTTACGATATATTCTTCTGGCGTATTTTCCTGTGCAAAAGCTGACAGCAAAACCGTTAGCATAAGAGATAAACTTATGATTGGCATACGGAACTTTTTGATAAACAACATCTGGCTCAAAAACATTCTACTTTTCATGGAAAATTTTCCTTATATATATATGAATTTTTGGGTTTTGCGTCTCTTTGCAGGACGCGTATGATTACGGAAAAATACAGCGACAAATGCCACGTCCAAAAGTGATTTCTTTCTGCTAACTTCTGCGAAAATTTTGTAAACTCTGTTCACAATGGTTTTCGTTGCTGATATGGACAACTAAAATTCAAAGATAGAAAAGGTAAGGATATTCCCGATTTTTTTCGTCCATTGAGTTCGTATAGTTCTATTAAGAGGACGATATATACGGTGTACTACCGAGTTTTTCATTTTTATTAATCAGTTTTTTTTAGTTTTAATACAATTTTTTGTGCTTCAATAAGTAACTTTTGCATCTCTTTGGTATCGTTCTTCTTTAACAACGTCTTGAACTCAATGATATTTTCAATCAGCATGTCAATATGTGAGAGAAGAATTTCTCTATTTTGTAGGAATATTCCAGACCACAATTCTGCAGATCCAGCAGCGATTCGCGTTGAATCCCGAAATCCTGTAGCCGTGAAGTCTAATGCCTTAGCATCTTGAGTGGCTACATTTGCGACAGTTTTTGCGAGCACGGTTGCTGCCAAATGGGGTAGATGACTTGCAGCACCGATCAGTAAATCGTGATCTTCTGGTGAACATAAATGCGTATCTGAACCTACAAATTTCCATAGGTTTTTTACCAATTCAACAGCGTCTGAATTTGTGTTTTCTGTCGGTGTTAATATACAGTGTGCATTTTCAAAAAGGTCGGACTGGGAAGCATCAACGCCCGTTTCATGGGAACCTGCCATCGGATGACCGCCTACAAAAAATAAACTGTTAGCCTCCGTATGATTTATCTGTTTTTCGACAGTATCTACAATCACTGATTTCGTACTGCCAACATCTGTAACAACCACCCGTTTCTTCTGTTTCCCAAGAACACCGATGATATCAGACATAAATTTCGGAACAAGTGTAACAGGGGGACAGAGTACAATAAGCTCACTGTCTTGGATTGCCTCTGTCAAATCTGTTGTCACAATATCTACTGCCCCGTGCTGTAAAGCTTTTTCAAGTCTACCAATGTTCCGTCCTAAACCGACGCGATTTCCCTGAAATCCGTTCTTTTTCAGTGATAGTCCAAGCGACCCACCTATTAAACCGACACCCCATATTGTTATTTGCCGTAGTTCATATATATTTTGTGTGGTGAGTTTTGGTTTAGGTTTTGTAAACATACAGCAGAATTCCTTTTGAAATATTTATTCTATTTTATGTCAAAATTAGAGGGTGTGTCAAGTAAAAACATGTTTTGGCAGGTATACCATTCCCATTAAATTTCTCTCATTACCGGCTGTTAGAAATGAACGGAGAACGACACAAACTGAAAGTTTATGCTACAAAAAAGAGACGTTATCAATTTGGAATGGTATTAGGTAAATTAATACAGTTTATGAAATTGCTCAAGGAATTGTTACCGGTAACTTACCTACGGCTGCCCTCTTACCAAGTAAGACCTCAACAGCAGCGAGAACAGAATAATAGTTGTCATCATAAGCAGCGACCGAACAAGCAACATCAGGGCATTTACCTAGCAGATAAGGGGATCTAAGCGATATAACGATGATCGGGACATCTGTTTTTTGGCTTATTTGATGGACAAGGTCGGCTTGTTGTGCATTCACAATTCCTGCTACTATCAGAGAAGGTTTAGACAGCAAAATTTGTGGTAATAATAGTTTTTGATTGACTTGAAGTGGAATCAAGACAGGGGTGATATTAGAAATATCTGTATGTGCTTTGAGGAAGGTATTTGAAAATTCACGTGATGGACTAATAAGGAGCACGGGTTTTTGTGGTTCTGACTTCAATGGGAGCGTGCCAGGGGTGTTTTTTACCAGTGTAACAGCACGTGTTGCGATAGTTTGGGCGACATCTCTGTGTTTCGCACTACCTATCTTGGCAAGGGGAGAGTTAATGGCATTTGGGTTTTCTATCTGGACATAAGGTTTCTCAAAAGCACCGCAGGCACCTTTGTTCTTGAGAATACGGCGCACAGATTCGTTTAGGCGGGTTTCGGTGATTTTCCGCGTTTTCACCGCTTGTCGTAGTGAATTATATACACGTTGTTGCTTTTTCAGTGTCCATGAGACAATTACAATATCTGCCCCTGCTTGTATCGACATGACAGCAGCATCACCTGTATCATATTTGGCATCAATCGCTTGCATCTCAAGGTCATCAGTAATGATCAGCCCGTCATAACCGAGTTGTCGGCGAAGGATTGTTGTGAGTATTTTGTATGAAAGCGTTGCAGGATATTCAGTATCAAGAGATGGATAGAGTATATGTGCGGGCATTATCGCAGCGACATCCGCTTCAATAGCAGCGCGGAAAGGAACTAATTCAACAGAATTGACCCTTTTGATATCATGGGTAACTATCGGCAATTTCTTGTGCGAGTCTACATGTGTATCGCCGTGGCCAGGAAAGTGTTTTGCTGTCGCAAGCACACCATTCTTTTGTAGACCCCGAATATAGGCAGTACCGAGTTGGGAGACAAGCTGAGGAGATTCACCATAAGCGCGAACACCAATCACCGGATTCAGTGGATTGGTGTTGACATCCAAAACCGGAGCAAAGTTGAGATTGACACCTACTGTGGCTAATTCAATTGCAGTGATTTCACCTGCTTTTTCTGCTAATGTTATGGAACGTGTTGCCCCTAAAGCAAGGTTTCCAGGGAGGACTGTCGCGCCTTTATTCATTCTGTTGACGATGCCACCTTCCTGATCTATTGAAATAAAAAGAGGGATACCGTTAGGTGTCTCTTGAGCCAACTGTTGAAGTTCAGTTGTTAACGCTGCTACCTGTTGTGGTGTTTGTATATTCCGGCCATAGAGGATGATACCACCTACAAAACGTTTGGTAATATGTCCTTTCGGAATAGGGCCAACTTCTCTGCCGCCAATGCCATACATGAGAAGTTGACCGACTTTTTCTTCTACAGACATACTACCTATGAGCATCTCTATCTCTGCATCAGAAACTGCATAGACATTTACACAAGTAATAACAAAGATTAAAATGCATATTGGGATTATGTATTTGAAGCGCAATATGTATTTGAAACGCAAATTGATACTCCAGTATGGACAGTAGAACATAAAACTATTTTGTTTTTTGTGACAATGCTTTGAAATACTGCCTGAGTTGCTCACGATATTGAAAAGGAATGTTCTCCAATTCCTTAGCATTCGGTGTGGCTTCAAGTTTACGGATAACTTCCAATAACTCAGGATGTAACGGTGGAACTTCTTGGACTGGTGTGTTGGGTCTTTTGGCAACTTCTGCTTTACGTTGTCTGCCTACATCGCGTTTTTGAAGGGATTTCAGGCTATTGAGCATGCGTGTCACAATGCGTTCCTGCTGCTCAATTACCTTTTCATCAAGTGTGCCTGTTTCAAGTTTAGTTTCAACTTCTTCCATCTCCGAAGCAACGTCTTTCAGACTTCCGAGTATCTCTGCTGCGTTTTCAGCCAGTTCTGCCAATCTTTCAGTTGCTTCTCGGATCAGTTGCTGCTGAGCAGCGAGGCTTTCAAGCCGTTGTTGAATACCAGGGGTTCGTCCCTCCTCACGCATCTGTTGACTGAGGGATTGTGCCATTTCATTGAGCTGTTCTTGACTTTGTGCCAACTGTTGGAGTTGTTGAAGCATATCCTGCATTCCACCAGCACCCATTTGTTGATTCATCTGTGCCATTGCATTGAGTAGTTCAAAAATGACCTGATTGATGTCAGCAAGTCCTTGTCTTTGTATCGGAATAGCGAGGCTTGCTTCTCTATCTTCTAAAGCACGGGCAGATCGTTTTAACGCATCGCTGGCAGCATTCAATCGCCAAACGATTTTCGGATCAATCTGCATCTGTTGCTTACCGAGCTCCCACAGTTTTTCTGCAAGTTGTGATAGTCCTTCAGATGTACTTAACTCTTTTGCAGCAAGTTGTTGCAATCTTTTAATTTCACTTGGAATATATTCTTGGGTACTTGAAATGAGCAGATCACCTGTTTTGTTGATAACCTTCTCATGTAGATGTGATAAATATAAGCCGCTTTTGATTGCCTCTTGCATCGCTGCTAATGCCTGTTCAGCACCGGAACCCTGCATGAATTCCAATGCATTGTCTAAACCCTGTGCCAAATCTTGCATTGTTTTCTCTGCTTGTCTACCAGTATCTTGTGCTTGCTGTTGTTGAGCATTGCGTAAATTTTCGCTTGTCTTCTGAAGGTTTTCGCTCAGTTGCCGATCTTCAGTATATCGATTGAGCTCCTTGAGTTCATCAGCAACTTTCTGAATTTGCTCTGCTGCATTCTGCTGGGATTTTGCCATATCAGACATTTCGTTACTGAGTGTGTCCAATTTTTCGCTGAGTTTATCAGATTTTTGCTTGATCCGATCTTCTTTTTGGGCAGCATCATTAAGCGCGTTTTTGTCTAATGTGTTCTTTTGTTTAGCTTGTGTTTGTTCAGGATTTGAAGGCTGCTGATTATTTGCAGATTCGGATGTGTCCTCTGTTTTCTCTGAATTAGAGGGTACTATTGAATCCACGAGTTGTTTCTGTTGTTCTGCAAGTTCCTTCGCCTGTTTTGCTGCTGCTTCAAGTTTTTGTTGCATGATGAGTTGTTCATAAAGCGATTTCAAACGCTCAAGCCGCTGCTGAAACTGTTCTTGATTGAAATTGGCTTCTGTCATAGCATTTTCTTGTTCTGTCAACTGTTGTTTCGCCATTGCTTCGGCTAATTTCTGCAAGAGTTCTTGATGTTCTTCTGATAAGGCTTCCTTCATCAACTCTTGTAGTTCCTGATATTTTTGTATAGTTTCAGGTTCAAAGAGTTGGTTTTTCTCCATATCAGTTGCTGTCTGTTCCATCTCGTTGATAAGCTCATTCGCTTTACGTTCAATCTCTTTTTGTGATTCGACCACCTGTTGCATCAATTTTTGGTCCGTCAACGAAAACTCTTTAAATTTCCGAACCTTTTCAAGCAGTTGATCAACAATACCTGTTGCTTCTGTCTGTTCATCAAAGAGTTCATCAAGGCTGAGCTGTTCTGTTTCCTGCTCCGAAGCAATATCTTCATACAATTCGTCCAACGTTGGAAAACGAAGTGTAAACGTCCGGGATTTACCGATGTTCGGACCAGAGACATCATCAGTATCAAGTGCTTGTACATAATAGGCGAGTGTTTCACCGGGGAACAGTCCAAGCGGGTCAATATCCCAACTATAAGATATGAAGAGTGATGATTGCGGGGGTGTTGTCGTTGCGGGTAGTTGCTTTAACGTTATGATTTTATCATTTGCGATCTCTTTCTGAATCCGATGAACCAACTGAAGTGTCTGAAGTCCGTAATCATCGGTTGCTTCAACTTGCAACTTCACCAGCATATCATTGTCTAAAACGAGGTCTCTACCGGGTTCAACAATCTCAACTTGAGGGGACGCGTCTTTGAATACATTGATTGTATACGCGAGCGAATCAGAATTGGTCAAACCGTCGGTATCTTGTATCTGAATGTGGTATTTTCCCGCTTCTTTTGCTACAAAACTCCCCTTGATGTTTGTTTCTGCTTCTATATTGAGTTGAACGTGGTCTGACTCATCAAAAATCAGGTGTGCTTCTGAAAGGGGTTTATTGCTTTCTCCAGTAAAGACGATTTCTGTTCCATACAGCACCTCAGCATCACCCGTGTTTGCATCAAGCAATTGAGATGGGAGTTGAGTGTAGGCTGGGTAGTTTAACTCAAACTGAAAGGTCTTGACAATCGGTTCATGTCTCACCGTTATATCAAAGACATCAGATGCAATATCTTTTGTTGAAACATAATATTGTAGTGATCGGTCTATTTTTTCTATCGTTGTACTATAAGGAATATCTGTCGGTTCTCGGTCCATTAACATTGGTTGCCATGTTTCTCTATCTTGGAGATGTGGGATATGTTTTTCATTTTTATTGGATATATCAATATTTTCATTATCTGTTTGGTCTGTTTCTGCCAAACGATAATAAACATAAACAGGGGCATCAAGATGTCCACTAACCTTTGCCCTAATGTTGACATCATCACCTACTTTTACATGGATACTTCCCGGACGGACTTCATCAATCTGTGCTGTAAAACCCTCCATTGGTGTTTTTGGTATAGAATCTAATGTATTCGTGATACCTTTCAACGCTGAGGGCAAAAGGAAATTAGTTAGCAACAAAATCCCAACTGCAACGACTGCTACTCCTGAATATTTTCTGATTTTGGTATATTCATTATGAAATATCTTTTTCGATTCAATCTTTTCAATATCGTTTTGTGTTTGAGAAATCAGCTTTTCAACGAATTCTTGCGCGTATCCCAACGGATTGTTTTCAAGGATGGGTTTAAGTTGAACCGTACTCAATATCCTGTTTTCAATATTTGGATACGCTTTTTCAAGGTGTGAAGCAACTGACGCATAAGTCAGTTTACGCAGTATTGGACGTACAAGTATGCGGAATGTGAAATAAAGGACAATTCCTATAAAAAAAACGACTATACTACCTCTGAGAAAAAGCGGCAGCGGTAACTGAAAGCACAGAAGGACAAACGTCATTGCACAAGCAAGTATACTAATCCATTTCAGAAAGTATTCAGTGAAAATAAGCAAACGCCATGTGCGTCTGACAGCACCGAGTCTATTGATGATTGCTTGGTAAATCTGATTGCTGTTGTGTTTTGCCATGTTTTTCCTTTAGTGTGTTAGAACATAAACAGCTAAGTTCACAGCCATTTTTGCAGCGAGTTCTCGGACTTCTGGCGTATCTTCTGGATGGGTTCGTGGGTCTTCCAAACCATCACCAATGTCGGCACTATATGCATAAAAGACGACCATTCTACCATCATGAAATAAACCAAATCCTTGTGCGGGTTCAGCATCGTGTTCATGGATTTTTGGGAGACCGGGTAGATCATAAAAGCAGTGATATATCGGATGTGCGTTGGGAATCGGTTGTAGTTTCTGTTCGGGAAAAACTCTACCCATTTCACGACGAAAACTTTTGTCTAATCCATAATCATCGTTTACAAAAAGGAAACCACCATTTGTGAGATACTGTTTCAATGCTGAAACTTCATTTTCAGTTAGTCGTATATTGCCGTGTCCTACGATATAAAGCATCGGATATTGATACAAGGTATGATCAGTCAACTTGAGAATAACACGATCATCCGCCGTCTCAATCTCAGTCCGTTCTCGTAGCAGTCGCAGCCAATTATTGATAGCAGAAGGATCGCCGTACCAATCTCCGCCACCACCATATTGAACTTGTGCAATCGTAAAACGTTCTCCTGCTTCTTGTGAATTTATCAGAGTTAAGAATAGCAAAAAACACAATAAAATAAGGTAAAATTTTGACTGATGCAATTTTGTGTATATCTTATAATTTTCTGACACGAACATATCCTGATTGGTTCAATAAGTAATTTCCTAAATTCAATACGTTTCATCTGGATTTATACATGATACTATATCCTAAATGGGGTAACAATGTCAAGTCTTTTGATCTTTTGCCAGGGTTATTCAGTTTTAGGTATTTTGGCAGATATTTATAACATTCGTGAATTAGATGCGTAGGTCGGGTAGAGCGAAGCGAAACCCGACATGACAACCAAAAACGCAACGTGTCGGGTTTCGCTTACGCTCTACCCGACCTACGATATAAACTATATCCTAAATGGGGCGACAATGTCAAGTCTTTTGATCTTTTGCTGGCAGGTAGGTGTGAAAGAACAACGTTATCTTGTTCATCAGATTGATAAACAAGATAACGTTGTTTCTGTAGAAATATTAGAAACTATATGTAAGTTTCGCGTAGTAGAGTCCACCGTTGAAGCCAAACGGTGCCGACCTTCTTGAATAGGTAAATATACCAGGAGAGTCAACGATTACTGTTCCTGCAGCGTCTACTAATTCTCCACTTCTTGACTGCCCAATCATGTTCTCATCAGGTACTTGATCCAGTAGATTATTTGCGCCTATTGTGAGTGAAAGCCCTTCATTCAAGCGATAATTCGCTTGTATATCGGTAAGCCATTTACCGCTATATGGTTGTTTAATGGGTTCTTTTACTTCTTTACCATCCTCATCTAAAATAGGATTACCTTCAATGTCTTTAACTGTGCGTTCTCCATCTTGAATGGTGTAGCTCCCAAAATAACGCACCGCACCACCGATAGTAAGGTCACCAATAATATAATCCGCGCTAACGTTAATACGGGTATTCGGTTGCCACTCCTCAATCATGGATCTTTCCTGTGATGGGAACAGCGTATCCTCTAACCCGACCAGTATTTCCGGTGCTTCTACATCACCAATTACTTCAGTGTCTGCAAAAGTAAAAGCAGCCTTTAGATTGAGAAGTGATTCATTATCAAAAGCATGCAGATAACCTGCAGCAACATCAACACCTCTTGTTCGTGTCTGTGCGACATTTGTGAAGACCTGTGCACTGTTAGCTCCAGCTTCTGCTAAGCCTTCTACTTTTTCTGCACTAAAACTACCACTGATTACAATGCGGTCATCAATCTGGATAAGGAACCCATCAACAGAAACCCATAACTTATCAAGCGGATTCAATACGACACCGCCAGAGACGTTGAATGCTGTCTCCTCTTTTAGCTCTGGAATTCCGAGTGCTCGTGCTGCTTCACTATCATTACGAAACGTGCCAACTTCAAGTGCTACCTGTTCACCTGTTGTTTCATCAAACTTAAACTGCGTACTGATATTATTGAAATAGAGTTGTTGCAGGGAGGGGGCACGAAAGCCTGTGCTACCAGCAGCACGTACTGCAAACTGTTGCGTAATATCATAACGTGCTGTTGCTTTTCCCGTGACGGTTGTTCCAAAGTCACTATACTGTTCCCCGCGTACTGCAGCTCCGACGAGAAGACCACTACCGGGTTGACCACTTAGATAGGACTCAAAGTCAACATAACCTGCAATATTTGTGCGGCTCTCATCTACTTCGTTCTCTGGTTTGAAACCTGGGAAGACTTGAATGCCTTTAGATGCTCCATCAACACCAAGTCCCGCATCAGTCCACGACACTATTTCACCTGCGTGAATACCATATCCCTCTCTACGAAATTCTACTCCTCCTGCCAAATTAATCAACGATGATTGATATTCTATAGGATAGATAACATCCAAATTAAATGCTGTTTGTGAGAGTTCAAATCCGCCTGCATCCGCTTCAGTTGGACTTGCTGCCCCGTAAGTTGCATTCATAGAATTGGAGATGAAGAAGTCAAACGCATTTAATCCATGATTAACACTTACATCGACATTTAGATCGGTTGCTTCATGAGTCCACGCTGCACCAAATGCAAGAGAAACATCCTCAATACTTGTATTGATTTCTGGCAAAAATCCATCAGGATAAATCTCTGTTGATGTTTTTGTAGGTTCGTTAGCTCTCCGGTAAAACCCGGCACTATTGTTTTGCCGTGTGGAATATCCGCCAAATGAATACAATTCCATTCCACCAACTATTGGCAATCCGAAGTTGTAAAACCCGACTTTTTGAGCGGAATCAGCATCACCGATACGGAAATTTTGTCGTTCAAAATCGTATTCGCGTGGATCGTACCATCTACCTTCTTGTACCGCTGTACCATCTTCATTCGTAACTTCAACTGTTTCTATTGGTTCTCCGGGGGGAGTTTTACCCAGTTTTTGCCAAACATCTTCAGCAACCAAGTTATATTGTTGAACGCCTGTGAGTCCAGCTCTGTTTGTGCGATATCTGTCGCGCCATTCAGCAGTCAAATTCAAGAACCCTGAACTTCCTACCTTCATCCCATAATTGGCGTTACCGATCCAAGTATCGCCATCACCTTCATAGTTTTGTCCCCAATAAAAGTTTGCGTCCCCTGTATCAACATCGTCTTTCAGAACTATGTTAATCACGCCTGCAATTGCATCGGAACCGTATTGTGCAGCAGCACCATCACGTAGCACCTCAACCCTTTTAATCGCAGAAGAGGGAATTACATTGAAGTCAGTTCCAGCAGTTCCTCGACCTACTGAAGTATTGACGTGTATCAAAGCACTCTTATGACGACGTTTACCGTTTATTAGTACCAATGTTTGGTCTGGTCCTAGTCCTCTCAATGTAGCGGGACGTAACGCATCTGTTCCATCACTAATAGAGGAACTTGGAAAATTGAATGACGGAACTAACATCTGTAGGATTCGCCCTGTTTCTGATTGACCTGTTAAACTGAGTTGTTCTCTTTCAACAACATCAATCGGTACTGGTGCTTGCAATGCGCGTCTCCCAATACTCCTTGTACCTACAACAACAACTGTATCAACAGTTTGAATAGGTGCAAGCATCACCGTCAATTCTGATTGTCCAGTGTTGGTATTAATCCTTCTCCCAGCATAACCGATAGCTGAAATCTGCACTGACTGTGCACCTGTCACATCACTAAACATGACAGTCCCATTATCATCTGTTGTCTGTTCTTCACCGCCAATCATAACCTTCGCTGAAGGGATAGCATCACCGTCTTGGTCTTGAACGACAACCTTTAGTGTGTCTGCATTTGCGGTCAAAGGTATTGCGGTTACGATGCCCAACAATAATAGGACAACAAACCAGAAATACCTAATTTTATCTGAAAATAGCATTAAATTGCTCCTTAGGAAATAATAATGATTTTTCATTAAATTTATAAGATGAACCCCTGATGTTCACCTCTTACTTAACCATATATTACGACTTGTGCCAGTTAATT
>JAAXHO010000250.1 GCA_012270795.1 Candidatus Poribacteria bacterium | reverse complement strand
AGGTACAGACAAAAATCACCTACCAGACTCTTGCTGAGTTTCTGGAAAACACACCCCCCAATCAATGGAGACATATCTCAGATTTATCTGTGTCGCAAAACATAGGTCCATATCCTAATCCTTCTGGTAGGATAATCAACGAACCTGAGTTAAAACTTCACTGTTCGCATGATTTTTGCAATAGAGATCGGTTTTTTCGGTGCACTGGGGTATACAAATACCCAGGACCACATTTAATAACAGATGCTTGTAACTATTTGTATGCATCGTATCAATGCTCTAATTGTCTAAGAACTACAAAAGTATATTCTTTTATGGCAATACTTGATACAAATGAGGGATCCCAAGGGATATGTTCCAAACTCGGTGAATTTCCACCGTACGGACCGCCCGTTTCTTCAAGACTTATCAAACTAATTGGTCCAGACAGGGATATTTTTTTAAAGGGGCATAATTGTGAGAAGCAGGGTCTTGGTATAGGTGCTTTTACTTATTATCGACGGGTGGTGGAGAACCAAAAGAATAGGATTTTAGAGGAAATTGTCAAAGTATATGAGAAAATTGATACATTACGTGAAGCGATTAAAGAAACTCAATTCCGCAAAGCCCTTGGAATGGTAAAGGATGTCATGCCAGAAAGTCTATTGATTAATGGCCATAGCCCAATACTTTTGTTACATCGTGCGCTTAGTCGGGGTGTGCACGAATTATCCGATGAGGAATGTCTAGAACTTGCTGGCACCGTTAGACTCGTCCTAGGCGAACTGTCTGAAAGGTTATCCGCCATCTTAAAAGACAAAACAGAACTGACAGAAGCTGTATCTACATTAATGCATCACAAAAGCAACTAACAAGGGATCCAATGACCAACGGAAAACCACACTCCTCTGGTGTCTCATCTTTTTGTCGCCACGAACACCTTTTGTAAAACCCCATCGTACTACTTAACTTAGGACATTAGGAACCAAAAAAACTGGCACTGAAAATAGTCCGAAAACCCAATGGTTCTGCCACTTGCATAGGGTCATTTAGATTTAAGGATTTATCAGGTTCCACGTTTTTTTAAGGTTCGGGTGCGGTTAGGAAACCGCACCTACCGGGCCGGGGGCGACGCGGTTAGGAAACCGCAACTACCAGACTGGTGGCTCTTTATTTTACTTGAATTCTCAAGGGATATTGTGTATAATTAATTCCGTTTTTATTTTTTATAAAGATAAAGAGGGCAGAGGTAAAAGAAACCTATGAAAAAAACAATGTATGAAAAAATATGGGAGGCGCATCTTGTACGCGCCGCTGCGGATGAGGTGCCAATCCTCTATATCGACACGCACCTTGTTCATGAAGTCACATCCCCACAAGCGTTTGAGGGACTAAGGCTCAACAACCGAAAGGTACGCCGTCCTGATCTGACCTTCGCGACGATGGACCACAATGTTCCGACAACAGACAGGTCACTGCCGATTACGGATTTGATTGCGGCGAAACAGATGGAGACCCTGGCGGAAAACTGTGATGAGTTTGATATTCCACTCTACGACATCGACAGTCCTGAGC
>JAAXHO010000194.1 GCA_012270795.1 Candidatus Poribacteria bacterium | reverse complement strand
GCCATAGCCATTGCCATTGCCATAGCCATAGCCATTGCCATAGCCATCGCCATAGCCATTGCCATTTTTAATAGGTTTATTCAGCTTTGACATGAGGTGCTCCTTCTAATGATTTTATGCAAATATCTGAACAAGGAATTATCTCTATCGCCTCCAACCAAACAGATGGAATGGCTTCGATGATCTTACTTTTATCTTGATTGATTCCATGATTTGCTACGGCACTTAATGAAATAGATTGTTTGCACCACCATTTATACATTCTTCGGGCAGAATTTATAATTACCTCATTACCTGATTTTTCAGATAAAATACCAAACCATACACCGGCACTATAAGTTCTGATTATGACTTTTTCGCCAATCATTGAATTTAGTGAATCATATTTATTATTTGTCCCAAAAATAGAAATAAGCTCTTTTGCTTGTCCGATTGTTAAATCATTAATATCCATTATTTTCTCCAATAAAAAAGCTCTGCTGACTATTCAAACTTGGTCGGTCCACAAGTAGACATAAGAATAATCAGCAGAGCTTTGTTAACTTGTGGTGTGTCCGACCAAAGACGAGATTATTATGTATATTTAAAAATGATTTGTAAACTGCTAATATTTACATATTAAGATAATTTCCTTTTACCCTCCTCAAAATCCTCTCTCCGATCCATCGATTTATGTATGTAGATATTAAAATCTGCATCGAATTCAGGTTTGCACCAACAGTGTGGCGCATCGATGTGATCTCGCAAGTCATTGTTTGGCATAACATGCAGTGCATCGTTTCGACCCTTATTGTTAATGTCCACTATCAATACACCCCTTTATTATCAGCGGTGTTGCAAAAAAATTGCAACGAACTTTGCAACACTAAACCGCAACAGTGAATGATCGCTCGGTGTTTTGCAACACTGATGGCATCGTGTGTCCGAATTTGCGCAACGACTGGCCACATTTGCGCAACGATGTTGCCGCACCGAAATGGTATAATTCATACGTGAAGAAATTGGATACTAACTAAGGATTTATAATATGAGAGAAGATGGATTGAATTTAAATGATCTTAGGTTTAATAATTCAAATAGATGCCAGGAATGGACTGGACATTTAAACTGGACTCTAGCCGACAAAATGACAGAATTATGCGGTGAGGTAGGAGAGGCAGCAAATGTAATTAAAAAGCTAAGAAGAATTGAAACCGGGGCGATTGGAAATACAGAGAGCCAAAAAAATGATTTGCTATCACAACTAAAAGATGAATTAGGTGATATTTTAATATGCCTGGACTTAGTGGCGGATGCTGCAGGAATAGATCTATCAGACGCTACCATAGGAAAGTTCAATAAAACTTCTGAAAAAGTAGGATTAGAATATAAATTATAGGAAATATTACCAGGAAGAAATGAAAACGCCCCCTTGCAGTGACAGACAAGAGGGCGTAGTATTAGGTCATGTCGTGGTGCAACACGACGTCAAATTCAAAGCAATGAAAGATTCAACGTCGAACACGACATGAGTCAATTATACACATTCCTTTCCTTTGATGTCACCTATCACGATTAGATTTTGAGTTTGTATTGATGAGAGTAATGCGTAAGCTGATACGCTAATTAGTTAAGGCAGAAAACAGGCTTAGTCCTGGACATATCTTCAAATTAACGCCATGCAGGAAATCAGTACCTGCACTCTCTTCAATGCAAATTCATAGTCGGGTTTGTGATGCAGTGCGCTCCCTGATTAGCGCGACCTAAGAACCAGGACGCTACCCTGACAAAGCCATAGGTCCCTGAGAAGTCATCAGGAAGAAACACCAGGCTCTAACCTACCCCTTGTTAACCTGGGCACTTATTGACGGTATTTTATGCCGATCGACTTTTGCTGATTGGTTCTCCTACGAAAGTAACGGGAACTGGTGAAAGTTCTCTTCGGAGAGGGTGTGGATCACCTATTCAGTAAAGCCTTGGCCAGTTGGGTCTATCAGGGTGTGGATAGTAGGGGTTCTATTGTCTGAATGAGATTGGAGTATGAATTTTGATCGGAAAACATGAGATTGATTTAGCAAGAAATAGTACAGGTGAATTTACTAAAGACGGGATAACATGGAAAGTTATTGATATTGCACCAAGATATTGGGTAAGCGATCATGGAGATATTATTAGCACAGTTAGGAAAGGTCGAATCATGAAGAAAACTATAGGTACGCATGGATATCCGTATGTTTCAATTATGATTGATGATAAACCTATAAAAATGCTTGTGCATAGGATAATGGGTAAAGCGTTTTTGGATGGAGAAAAAGAAACTATAAATCATATCGATGGCAATAAAGAAAACAATCATATCTCTAACTTAGAATGGGCTACTCACAAAGAAAATTTAAATCATGCATTCAGTACAGGATTAAACAATTGTTATGGAGAAGGTCATCCGCATTCAAAAATAACAAAAGAGCAAGCTTTAGAAATACAAAAACGAGGACAATCAGGTGAAAATCATGTCGATATAGCAAGAGACTATCCTATCAGCAGACAGCATGTTCAAAAAATTATAAGCGGATATTATTGGAGTAGGGCCAATGGAATTACGTGACCATCAGAAGAAAGCTGTAAGTATGATCTATCAATCTATTCGAGAAGGGAAAAAACGTCCGGTGCTTGGTTGTTGCACGTCTTATGGAAAAACAGTAATTGCTGGCCATGTTCTCAAGAAGTGTCAGGATATGGGGAAGAGGGGTTATTTCTTTTGTGATCGGGTGCAGCTAGTAAAGCAATCTATCGATAAATTCTATCAGATGGGTATAGATTTTGGAGTTAAGCAGGCAAATCATCCTATGACCGCTCCTTACAAGCCTATACAAATAGCATCGATACAAACGTTTGCCAAGGAAGTAGAGGCCCATAATGGGCAGTTACCACCGATTGATATGGCTTTCGTGGATGAGTGCCATACCCAGTACGAAATCATTAAATATCTGATAAAGCAATATAATGATACGATCATTATTGGGATGTCTGCCAGTCCTTATAGCCGTGGATTGGGACTTATGTATAACAACCTATTAGTGCCCGCTACGGCCTCTGAATTGCTAGATTTAGATTATCTATGCCCAGTAAGGTACTACGTAGGTAAACATATAGATATGAAGAAAATAGCCTCTCGAGGACCCAATGCATTCAACCCAGGAGATATAGACAGGGAAACTGACAATGATAGTGAAATGCTGTCAGGTGATATTATTAAAAACTGGGTGAAATTGGGGGAAAATTCACAGACGATTGCATTTAGCCCCACTCAGAATATGTCTAAAAAGCTTGTTGAGAAATTCCAGGCCGAAGGGATCAGCGCAGAGCATATCGATTGTTACTTAGACACCGATGAAAGAAGAGATTTATTCGAAGCTCATGATAAGGGCGAGTTTAAGATATTGAGCTGCTCCCGGCTTCTGAATACTGGTTTTGATTCTCCTACTACCAGGTGTGTTATCGATTGTTACCCTATCAAATCAGTGACTGACTGGGTTCAAAGAGTGGGTCGTATACTTCGCATATCCGAAGGAAAGGAATATGCCATATATCTTGACCATGGCGACAATTATAGCCGTTTTGGCCCGGCTGAGGAGATAGTTCCAGAAGAGCTTAGCATGGCAAAGAAAGGCGATACTCATAACGAGCGTGACCTTACTAAGGAAAAGAAAAAGCCCAAAACGATGGAATGCCCACAATGTAGACAAGCCATGATTATGCCGGCATGTAAGGCGTGTGGATATCAGCTGCCAGTTAACGATCAATTCTATGATGATGGAACAGACCTGGTGGAGGCTACTGGGAAGGCTGCAAACAAGAAAGACAGCATAGAGATAAAGACTCAATTCTACTCTGAGCTATTATGCCATGCCAGAAAGAAAGGTTATTCTAAGGGATGGGCGGCAAATCAATACAGATCTAAGTATGACGTATGGCCAAATAAGATAAAACCCTATGATGTCTCTGAGACCACCTCATTGGTGAAAAACTGGGTTAAATATCAGGCCATTAAATATCGAGCATCACAACAACAAAGGAAAGCTTCATGAATCAGTTATTAGCGGCCCTGGATGGTGTGAAACGTAAAGGTAGAGATAAATACGTAGCTCTTTGTCCAGTTCACAGTGAGAAGACTCCATCCCTTAATATCAAGATGGCAGATGATGGCTCTGTATTGGCTCATTGCTTCGGATGTGGGGCAAATGGGTATGAGGTATACAAAGCCCTCGGCCTGGATCTAGAAGAACTATTTGGTGGCAAAAAACTCGAATCAGACTATGTTCCTAATGAGATCCGTGACACTTACAACCTAGATAAGATAGTAGCCATGATTTATGAATGCATGGTTAAAAAGAATCAGTATATTTCATTGAAAGACAAGCGCAGATATCGAGTGGCAGTATCCAGGATAGAAGGGCTAGAGAAGAAATACCCACGTCTAATTTGTTAACTGTTACCGTTTACAAACAAGATAAAAAGCGTACAATGGGAACCATAACAACCTGGAGAGAGAAATGGCTAAATTACCAAAGACAGTTAACAAAAAGCTTATGTTCTATGTAGATACTCAATATATGGATATTGGTACAGAGCAGATATTTGCAAATTCTATTTCATGTGTTGATTATGATATTTCATCCAGCGAGTATCATAAATATGCAGTCATTATCAAAGAGTTAGATATTACCGTAGAAATAGGAGGTGAAATTGACTTGGCAGAAGGTAAATTAAAATCACTGGAAAAAAGGGAGTTTGAATTATTAAAAGCATTAGAATTAATCAGACAAGAGAAGGCTGAATTAACTGCTCTGCCTTCTCCTGAATCAATAGAAGAAGTTTTATAAAAATGTAACATTTTAGGAGAATAACAATGAATGAATTTGACAAATACTGTGAGTTTTTAAGAAAAAATACCAATGTTTCAGACTGTTTTATCAATGAGTTTATTATGATTATCGGTCGAGATGTTGAGGCCTTGAAACAAGTTACCAGAAAGTACATTACAGGTTAATCCAGGTTGGCGGATCGCAATGGTTCGCCCTTTTTTAAGGACAATACAATGAAAATTTTAATGCAAATAACATTTATAATAATATCTTGGATATCTACATGGGTGATGTTGTTAAGTACTCCTGGGTGCCTGATATATCTTATATTTATGATAATAAACTCAGATTCTAATTGGCAGACAGATTTATCTACTTCTGCTTTTGCGTGGTTTTTATTAACAACAACATCTTTTGTATTATTAATAGTAAGTTCAGAAGGAGAAAAAATAATGGAATCTGCAAGGAAAAAAGAGAGAGAATACAATGAACGATAAAGTACATCCAGTAATCAGGATAATGCAACAGGAGCTTTTAATTCCTTCTGTTGACCATAGTGCTGATTACATAGAGAGAGTGAGATCGGCTCAGAATAAGCTTGCTCTTGTCCATGATAATTTGTGTGATGAAATAAAGCTTTTAGAAATGAATGCAGAATATCAAGAATCTAGAATATCTGAGCAGCAAAATCAATTTCTTGATCACCGGAAAGAGATATCTAGACTTATAGATGTGCTTGCAGAGAAAAATTCAGATATTTCAAGATCCGATACAGAAATAGAGACTCTCAACTATCAAAAAAGAATATTATCTGAAAAAGTAGATAATTTGGAATTAGATCTGAGAGCAGCTCAAACTGG
The DNA here is from genome assembly GCA_012270795.1 of Candidatus Poribacteria bacterium. Classification (GTDB taxonomy): domain Bacteria; phylum Poribacteria; class WGA-4E; order WGA-4E; family WGA-3G; genus MSPOR6. Next base: position 38,874 of record JAAXHO010000194.1, on the reverse strand, counting down.
TGTAAATAGTCTTCAACTGGGTGTCCAGGAGCGAGATGAAATTATACAGAATCAGATAAAAGATATCGAAGAACATCTCTGGACAATTTCGGCGCAGAAAAATTCTATTGATGCCAAAAATATCCTCATCGAAGAACTACAAGCGCAGATATCAGATCTGGAAACCCAATTAGAGGATCAAAATAATGGACAATCAGGCAATCCAGATGAAACTGGAGCTAATGGAACAGAGAATAGAGAAGCTGGAAGGACAAAGGCAGAGCGCTCTTGATCAATTGATTGATCGGGATATAAAAATAGCGGATCTGAAATTTCTACTAAATTGTGCAATATTGCTTATGGAAGAATCATTATTCATAAATGAAGAGGTTATTGCTCCCACACCAATTAAGGAGAACTGGGACAGTTTATTCAATAGAGTTAAAGGATTTATTGCAGCAAATAAAGACTAAAATCAACTATTTATGTTAACATATAGCTTCATCATTCACTTATTTAAGGAATTTATTATGGGTTCTGGAAATGGCGATAAGCCGGGAAAAAACCAAGATCTGGACAAGGAACACAGCCTGGATCAACAACAAAACCAAGAGGAGAAAAATCCGGTCGATCCGCCAGAAGACGAGCTAATCCAGTCTCACGGCAGCGGAAACGGCGATAAGCCGGATTAATAGTGAGATATCTGTCAGTCATGACAATATTCGTGTCAGTGTTCTTTATCTCTCAATGGATAAAGGGTGTTGACACAGCCTGGTTCTTCGCGAATCAGGCTTTATGGTCACTATTCATAATAATAACAATTCTAAGCATCCAGAGCACATCAATAACAAGGATAATCAGCCTCTTCGAATTACTCCATATCGGCCTTAATTTTGCTGCATGTTACCAGTATGTTACTGATTCTCGTGGTATGGCCTATTTGTATTACGAGTATATTCAGAATGTGCTGAACGCAATTGAAGCAGCAATATTGATATACGGGGTGCCTTGGAGTGGAGTTTATCGTGGAGTCTCACGGATATTTAGCGCTCTTTTATATCGGCTTGCAGGCCTTGTTAGGTATTTTCAAGGTGATCAACAGCTTTAGGACAAAGTGGAATGAAAGCAAGCGAGATATTAACGAGTAAAAGTAATTTAGCGCTGAGTACTGGGGCCGGCGCAGGAGTTGTAGCAGATAATGAAGTCTATGAAAAAGTACCAATTTACGGGGAGTATATTACCACGCATGGCATAGGCGTATTGAGTTATGCTGAGATCATGAAAGTGATTGGTACAGTTTACATTTGTATGATGATCATTGTTCTACTAATTAAAGCATTCAAAACGATAAGAGGATTCATCCATGAGCGAAGAGAGAAAAAATCAAAGGAAGCCTTTCGACTTAGAAGAAGCGAAACGAAACGGCAATAAGTGTATTTATGTTACAGAAGAAAACGGAATTATTGAAAAGTGTGACGCCAAAATAATATATGATAAAAAAGCAGGAAGTTGTTCATTAGTTGTTTTAGTTTCATTCAATCCTAATTATGAATCGGCAATAGAGTTTCATTCTGATGGGCGAGGATATACTCCGAGTAGCTGGCTTGAGAATGAAGGAAAAAATTATAAAATTCCTGTTGTTTTAGTTAGAGATACAGATGGAAGGATGTATGTAAGAGGTACATCTATCTGCAAATCATTTGGCCAGATTGAATCTGAAATAGAAAATCTTGGAGCGGGAACTGTAATAGCCACGACTCAAATAGATTTAAAAGAAGGAGAAGGTCTTGAAACCCTGTGATAAATGGATTTTATTAGCGGTAATAATTACCTCAGTAATATTCGCTTGTCAGCCTCCTTATAGTAGTGGGCAGACATTGAAAGCTAAATCAGACAATACTTATATATGGTGATGATATGGACAGTATGCAGTTAGGAAATGAATATAATAAAAAATGTAGAGTTTTGTTAATAAGATCGCTTAAATCAATGAAGGAAGGACATCAAGAATTTGATGGAGTAGCAAGTATGGATGATTGGTCGGATAATCAAGAAGATCTAATTAAGGAAATAGAATCATTTCTGGAGGGCAAATAAATGTCATTTGATTTAGAGAAAGCAATGGATGATGGTGGTCGGTGTATTGCGGTTGATTGTTCAGGAGGTATGCCATCTGAATATGAGGCACGGATAGTATATGAAAATATGAAAGGCCAGTATTACTGCATTCTGGTATTGGTTGATTATGAGGGGACAGAAATAAGTCATTCCTTTGATCACAATGGAATAGATGAAAAAGAAACAATACATCTTCGTAATATCAGCAGAAAATTTGAAGTATTTAATATCATATACCAGCACTGGAGAGACAATAGTATCCAGCATTCAACCAAAATGAGCAAGACGGCTTGTGAAGGAACAGTCAATGACTTACGAAAAATGAATCATAAAGTATTGGCTGTTGCGTCCGTCACCTTATCAGAAGGGGAAGGCGTTAAGAATTATGAGCCTGACCATCCAATGCTAACCCAGGTTCATTCAGGATTTCCTAGTGCCTCCTTAGTGGATCATATCATTCACGGGGAGGAATAAAATGGGTTTCATAAGAGATCTATTCAGCAAGAAACATATACTCGAGACAGCTACAGATGCTGTTGTTAATACAGGAGATATGCTTGTATTTACGGAAGAAGAAAAGGCGATTGCTAATCAGAAGCTATTAGACTGGAAGTTAGAATACCAGAAGGCTACGAGTCCTCAGAACCTGTCAAGACGGTACATAGCCGTAATGATATCGGTTCTATGGTGTTTCCTGGTTGCTTTAGTTACGGGGCTTAGCGTGTTTGGCCGAACATTGGAAGCTGACTATGTGTTCAAGATACTGTCTGAGGTCGTTATGCAGCCATTCAGTATTGTGATTGGATTCTATTTCTTGTCGCACGTGGTTGGTAAATTAGGGAAATAAAACAAAAGGAACCAGAGAGATGAAAAAACTATTATTACCATTACTACTAAGTTCAGTTGTCGAGGCTGAACAATATAGCTTTGTTGATTTTAAGGTGGGTACATTTGCCGATCCGTGCCTCCGTGATTGCACATATAACGATGGAAGGCTTCCCGCTTACCTATCAATCGGTCATCACTGGGATTTAATGCACGGTGTAGATCTAGAGGTTGAATTCCAGCATCGATCCAATTTCGACCAGGGATGGCCATTTGGAAGCAATGGGAGTGCACATGAATACGAGCGTAACGGTGTATTTGTCAAGATGCGGTATCGGTTCAATAGGAGTGAGTTCTGATGGATATATTAAGAGCTATGGGATTAGTCGAAAAGGGAATAAGAAGAGAGGAATGGCCAGAAGAAGATATGTATGTCACCGTAATTCCAGATACTGAAAAGCTTATCATCACAGACAATAAAAGATATCGTATAGATTGGAACCCTAGTGCTGAGGATTTAAAAGCATTAGATTGGGTTGTGGTATAATTACCCTTATTTTGGCAATTTCTGGAGTAAAATCAAATGCCTAAGAACTATCAAGAGATAAACCTAACACAGACAGACTTCTCTATAAATATGGTAGGTTCGCCTGGCATCATTGAGGTTTCAGGTGTCCCAGGAACTGCCACGGTAAGGATATCACCTACTCATGATGACGATACACCGGTGAACAATGCGTCTATCTTGCAGCTTGATGACAGCACTGCAGGTGCGGGCCCTTCTGATAACCCAATTCCAGGCGCAGAAGTTACGACAGGAATAGCCTTCAATGTACAGGCGGAGCGCCTTACCTTTTCGGCATTAACACCTGATGGAACGACTGACATTATTGTGCGCTGGTACTTCGTGGGAACACCTTACTAATGAAAAGTGTAAGACATAGCGACAAATTTATTAAAACAGTGTCCCAATACGCTAATAAGAACAAAAGGACCATTCCAAAACAGATAGAGTATTGGGCGCAAATCGGGAAGCTTATGGAGGATAATCCTAAGCTTTCATTAACTGACATCCAGAGAGAATATTATGAACCGAGATGATGCTATAAGAAAAACCCGAGAGTTAATAATCTATGACCTTAATGGAAGAAAAGGTATAGACATAGATTCATTTGATGATGACATTAATGAGGAGATATGCTTCCAAATAGAAGAATATCTTACTGATTTTGCTGTGGAAATAGAGTCTATTGTGCTTGATAGAATCCATGGAAAGGAGGGTAAATAGCTATGTTTAAGAAATCAATAAAAGCCCTCCAGAATGGGTTGTATAGTATTTTAAGGCCTCGTAAGTCGGCTGCTGAGTTTCAGGAAGAAAAATTAGTCAAAGCTAGAGCTGAATTCGAAGAGTGGGCTGCTAACAAAGATAAGGAATATAGAAAAAGAGCATTTACTAAATATGCACGAGGATCATACAAAGACAAAAAAGGAAACACTCATATTGTAGAGGGATGGGCTGATCCTCGTGGTAGTTTCGCAGCAGCCGAAGTTATCCCACCTTCTAGTGATAGCGGATCATGTGGAGGGGGTGAGTAATGCTTAATGTTCCAGAGGGTAAGACAAGAGTGCTTTTTCGTTTAAATGAGCATTCATCGGCTAAGCATAGAGGCTATATTTTAGAATTCAATGGACACCATGCATTAATTGTAGGGATCCATGATTCAATTATTTATGAGCTTCATATTGATTTGTTAGAGGTTGTTGATCAGTTTGAGGTTGAACCTCCATTCCCTAGAGTGCCCCCTATCAATCTATCAAAGAATGGAGCTGATCGTGTAATGGAAGGAATAGAGAATCCTCCAGAGCTTAATGATAGGCTGAAAAAAGGTGCCAATTCTATCCTTTCAGGAAATCTTGATAAAATGCATTTTGGAGGAACATTACGAGCTATTGATGAGCACCCTGCATTTAGTAATTTAAGTGATGCAAAAAAGAATGAAGAATTTGTTAAATTTATGGAGGAAAAGGGATGGTAACTGTACCAGAGGGTAAAGAGAAAGCTATATACACAGATGCTATCGATCAAGAGCGTGAAGTCTATATCTCACAATACATTCATGCTCAAGTAGGAGCTGAGGCCATTGTGGTGGATATCAATAGTGGGAATGTGTATCGATCGGATCTAAGTAGTCTTAAAATTATCAACGTTTTTGACTTTGAGAGGGAAACACAGGAGGCTTTCCTGAAGGCTAACTTGGAATATCAGAAATTACAAATGGAAGCTATCAATAGGAGGGACCGTAAAAGAGGATTATTTAAGGTTGATGATACAACCAAGTATCATCTCCCTGAAGAGGCAAGTCCTTTTTCAGATGGTCGTGTAGAGAAGTTTTACAGCAAATAACCCAGGAGGACTAATGAGCGAAGATAAGCCAGAGAGAGGTGATATAGCTAGCCAGTTCAAGCCTGGTAATCAGCTGTGGAGACTCGCTAGTAATCAGGGAAGACCGCGATCCTTCGCAAGCCCAGCAGAAATGTGGGAAAGAGCGGTAGCTTATTTCGAGTGGGTAGATAGTCGACCTCTTATTGAGGAAAAGGTGTTTAATAACCAAGGAGATATAACCAGAGCTCAGATTGGCAAGATGAGAGCCATGACACTTAGAGGGATGTTTGTGCATATGGGTATAGGCTCTGCGACTTGGTCAAAATATAAGCATGATGCCGAATATTCGAACATCGCTGAGCAAATAGAAAGTGTTATCTTTGAACAGAAGCTCTCAGGTGCCGCAGCAGACCTCCTGAACTCGAATATCATCTCCAGAGAGCTAGGCCTAGCTGATAAGCAGGAGACGAAAATAGAGGGCAAAATGGGCTTACACGACCTCTCAGAGGCAGAGCTAGATAGGATGATAGAGGATAATGAGCGCGAAATCGCAGCTGGCACTAAAGATTGAGAAAGTGAAGCTCCAGCAAGCCAAGCTGGAGTGGAATCGTAAGAACAAGCTCACACTCATTGCCCGTAGCTGGTATGACTGGCAGCATCGTTTCAATGCTCTTACCAAAGACAACCTATCTGCACTATTAATGGCAGCTAACCAGGTCGGGAAATCTCGCACTGGTTGCTCCATTGATGCCTATCACCTTTTAGGGGAATACCCAGAGGATTGGGAGGGTCATAAGTTTGACTTTCCTCCTCTATGCTGGCTACTGGGATACTCAGGAGAGAAGACTCGAGACTTACTACAGAAGAAACTGTTTGGTGATCTGGTAGAGGGTGAGTTCACTGGTGGTTATATTCCCAAAGAGAAGATACTAGGTAAGATACCAATGACTGGTACTCCTCGAGCTATGAGGGAAGTCCAGGTGCAACACGTGCGCGGCATAGCCCGTTGTCAGTTCTGGTCCTATTCCCAAGGACAGCACGCTCTCATGGGTGACGTTGTGGATTGGTATCACATTGATGAAGAACCAGAGGACCCAGAGATTTATCCACAGGTTGTCACCAGGACTATCAACGGAGATATGGGCAAAGGTGGTCGTGGCATACTCACCTTTACGCCAGAGAACGGCAAGACGGAGTTAGTATGTAACTTCATGGATGAGGATAACCCTGGACAAGCCATGATGACTGCCACATGGGATGATGCTCCTCATATCACGGAAGAGAAGAAAGTCATTATCTTGGCCAATTACCCTCCTTATCAGCGAGATATGCGTAGTAAAGGTGTGCCTTTGATGGGTGCCGGCCTTATCTTTGAGATGGATGAGGATTGGGTTAAATGCGATCGGTTCGAAATACCACTCCACTTCAAGATCATTAACGGCATGGATTTTGGATGGGATCACCCATGGGCCATGATCCAGCTGGCTATTGATGAAGATAACGATGTTATCTATGTAACTCATGCATTCAAGAAAAGCAAGCTGGAGCCGCACAGAGCCTGGAGGGCTACTAAAAATTGGGCAGAAGGAGTGCCTGTAGCATGGCCCTCAGACGGACTGCAAACCAGGGAAACAGGGAAGGAGAAGCGAGATACCTACATTGAGGAAGGATTCTACCTCTTGGATGAGCACGCCACCTGGGAGGCTGGAGGCGTTAGTGTAAACCTAGGCATCGTCAAGATGAATGCGATGTTTAAGAACGGCCAATTGCGTATCTTCTCAGACCTGCACGAAGCATTCGAAGAACTTAGGCAATATCACACAAAAACAATGCCTGACGGGAGCGCAAAGATTGTTAAAATAAAAGATGATATAATAGACGCCATCAGATACGCCATTATGATGAAAAGAGAGGCTATCTATAAGCAGGATCTCATAGCTGATGATGACTATGAGGACGATTATTATCGTGATGATGCTAGTGCTATGGGATACTAACAGAGAGGAAAACAATGAAAAAATTCGACCCAAAAAAACCACCAACTGATGTAGTACTAGATGCTAAATTATGGACTTATTTCGTAGCAGCGATGATGCTTTATGGCTGGAATCATATTCAAGTATTTTTGAACTGATATATTAGGGTAAATCATGGCAGAAGCAGCACGCAAAGTAGAAGATATAAGCCCAAAGTCAGGAATCAAGACTCTTACGGGATATATTAACCGAGACAATATCGCTGAGGATATCGATAAGGATACCCTCGATGATCTTGCTGAGCGTGTTAAACGCCAATTTGACGAGGATCTCCAGTCCATGCATGAGTGGATGGAGAGCGTCAAAGAAGGCTTGAAGCTGATGAAGCAGGAGTTCAAGACCAAGTCTATTCCATGGGAGGGCGCGAGTAACTTCAAGAGCCCATTGCTGTCTCAGGCATCTATCAACTTCGGTAACAGGGCTAAGCTCGAGTTGTTGCGTGGTGACAAGCTAGTCAAGGTGGCTATCATAGGCCGTGATCCAGATGGCATGAAAAAAGAGCGTGCTGATCGTATCCAGGAGGTCATGAACTACCAGGTCAACTACGAGATGCCAGACTATCGTGATGACCAGAAGCGCCTGTATTACTCTGTGGCCAATACCGGCACTATCTTCAAGATCACAGAGTTTAATCCTCTTGAGCAAAAGAATGAGAGTTGTCTGATACAGTATCCTAACTTCGCTGTAAACCAAGCTACCACCAGCATGCGTAAGTGCCGGTCCTTTACGATACTTAAGGATTTTAGCTTCGACGAGGTTATTCAGAAGCAGCGTAGTGGCATGTGGCGAGATGTTGAGATATATCCTGTAGATTCACAAGGTGATAAGGGATCGAATGAAGAAGATGGTGTTGACCAGGCTGAAGAGAACTCTAATAGATTCCTCGTTCAGCAGACTTGGTATGACCTGGACGGTGATGGCATAGAAGAGCCATATACTGTCACAATCCATGAGAATAGCTCTCAAGTTGTAAGAATAACTGCACGTTTTGATATGGAATCGATTGTAGTACAGCGTAATCAGCGTATTTCCAATCTTAAGAAGATGATCATAGCTGATGTCCAGGACAAGGCTCAACGCCAAGAATCGATGCCAAAGGAACCAGATCTTAGTGGTATGGAGATCATTCGTGTAGATCCTATGGTAAATATCACCAAGTATGAGTTCATTCCTTCTCCGGATGGAACATTCCTAGGTCTTGGATACTCGCATCTATTAGGAGCCATTACACAGGGCATTAACTCTAGTACTAACCAGCTGACCGATTCTGGAACATTACGTAATGTTGGGGGTGGTTTCATGGCCCGCAATGTACGCAAGAAGATGGGTCCTCTACGTATGCGTATTGGGGAGTGGATAAGCACAGAGTTGTCACCGGAGAACTTGGCAAGAGGTTTTTTCCCTAATCCTCAACCAGAGCCTTCACAGACCCTATTTGCTCTTAATGAGAAGCTAGAAGCACAGGGACAGAACTTCGCAGGCGCAATCGATACGGGTGGAATAATCCAGCCAAATACGGCTCCTACGACAGCGCTTGCCATTGTGCAGGAGAATCTAATACCTACTTCAGCCCTGATGTCTTCCATGCTGGACTCTCAAGCCAAAGAATTCCAGGTAATGTTTAGGCTCAATAAGAATTTCTTTGACCCTGAGTTATACCGAGAAATTCTGGACGAGCCGCAGGCCAGTTCATTTGCTGATTTCAATACTGAGAATATGGATATCCAACCTGTTGCCAGTGCTGAGATGGCTAGCAAGATGCAGCGCATCCAGCTGGCTACAGTTGAGATGGAGCAGTTTGATCGCGTGGTTCAGGTTGGTGGCAATGCCAAACTTATCCTAAGGAACTATTTCGATGCCATCGGGTCGCAAGACATAGATAGAATCTTCGATGAGTCTACCATGACTCCAGAAGAGCAGGAACAGATACAACAGCTGCAGCAACAGCAAGAATTACTTGCACAGCAACAGCAGCAACAGATAGAACTCACTGCAGCGCAGGTTGCGTTAGCCAAAGGTGAGCTAGATAGATTGAACTTCCGCACTGACGCAGAGGTCCAGAAGCTATTCGCAGAGGCAGATAAGACACAGGCTCAAATCGCAGAGATTGAGTCAACGATTATCCTGAACCTTGAGAAAGCAGAGACCGAAGACGTCAAGAACGGCATACAGATGTACACTTCAATGATCGGAACCTTAACTGATCAGACTATGAAGATAAGAGATTTACTCGAGGCACAAGGAGCCCAAAATGTTCAACAACGACCAACCCAAGTTATACCTACCGGCGGTGGATAAGGACCAGTTTCAAGACTGGTATGCACACACTGTCACACAGCATCTACTGAAAGACCTTGAACGCACGTACATGGATTGCATGATTGATCCATTGCCTACGGATTCTATGGAAAAGCTATCGATTATGGCTATCAAACGAGAGGCCTATCGTGAGTTTGTGGATCAGATTCTTACATGGACACCAGAGGGCGTTGATGATGGTCAAGAAAGCTAGAATAGGTAAAATATTAGTTAGTGATCAATTTATGAAAAGTCATAGAGATCATGGATTTGTATTATCAGGATATTTCCAAAAAATTGGATTTGAAGGGTCATTTCGTGAATTTAATCATGTAAGTTTTAATCATGAATTTTATGGAAAATGTCCTTTATTTGATGAGATATGCTCACAACACCCAAATATTCCTTCCTATAACTTAGAAGAATTACTTAAACAACACAGAGAGACACAAAATGCCAAGTCATAGCGAAACACTAGCCAAGATCAAAGTTAATTCTGATATGCCTGCTAAGCCACTGGGGTTTTACGTGCTTGTAGAAGTAGTAGAGGTTGAGTCTGAGAGTGCTGGAGGAATTTATCTAGGAGACCAGGGGCGAGAGCAATCAGCAGAAGAGGTGGGTTATCTACGTGCTGTGGGGTCTACTGCTTACAATGGCTGGGAGGGTTGTGAAAAAGACCCTGCATTGACTATAGAACCGCGCCATCCCTATCAAAAATGGGGCCTAGAAATAGGAGATATGGTGGAATTCCGTGCTTACGAAGGCAAGAAGTGCATTGTTCCAGGCTATGAGCGCTGGAGATACATACCGGATTCTCACATTGTTGGTGTTGTTAACAGAGAGGAATCATAATGAGCGATAACCAAGATAATATACAAGAAGGATTGGGTAATTCTCCTAGTGAAAGTACCGAATCAAAGCCTGATAATATACAAGATAAGCCGAATATAAGTGAAGCTGCTGCCAAACAGGGATATAAATCCTATGAGGAATATGTTGCAGCAGGCGGAAAGCCTGAAATGTACCAATCACCAGAAGTATTCATGGCCCTCAAGGAGCCGTTGAAGACTATTCGGCAGAAGACCAAGGAGCTTGAGCGTAAAGAGCGTGAATTTGATGAGCGCTTGAAGTCTCAACGTGATTTCCACAACGAGCAACTCAAGCTCCAACGCGAAAAGCTGATGGCTGATCGAGATGCAGCCATTGTTAACTCGGACGTCCAGCAGGCGCAGCACTATCAGCAGCAAATTGATAATATGCCTACTCAAATGGAGGAGCCAGCACCTACTAAAAGCACTGCAATTGCTGAATGGGAAGCAAAAAACCCATGGGTGCAGCAACCAGGTCCAAAAACAGCCTATGCCAATGCTCAATTCAGTCATTATTTGAGCCAGAATTACACTCAAGAGGATGCATTACGCATGGTGGATCAAGATATCTCTAGAGAGTTTGCAGATGTTAACCCGACTGCTCGAAAAGCGCCTATTCCAGAAGGTGGAAGTCCTCCAGGAAACACAAAAGCACCATCACGCAACCTAACAATGAATGACCTTACGGCAGAAGAGCGCAGCATCTGGAAAAACAGCTCCAGCATGTGGGGTGGTGATGAAAAGAAATTCTTACAAGCAGTTAAAGATTCCAGGAGTGAAGGATAATGGCTAAAAATTCAAAGACTCATACCTCAGCGCAAGTTAGCAATGATATGTCTACTACGCTTGGTGCTTCTGGATCTCGTCCCGATAAGCCGAAAGGTCCTAAGCGTCCACCACGTGTTCCAATGAATGCTGGTAAGAACCTGGATGTGCCTCGGCAGTATATTAATGATCCAGACTTTAAGTATCGATGGTTTGCTGAGAGTAATATTAAAGGCGGACGCGTTGCTGCTGCACATGCTGCCTGGTGGGAGCATGTCACTGATGATCAGGGTAAAAACCATACTCGAGTTAGCGGTACAGATACGATGTATCTAATGAAGCTTGACATGGAATCGTGGGAAGAAGACCAAGAATTGAAGCGTCAACGCGTGCGTGCTACAATGGAGAAAGAAGCTGCTATAGGTGAAGGAGAATATGCCCCTGAACCAGGCGGCAAAGCAGAAGGCGGAACGACAGCGATTACCCGCCGATAGATTTCGCCATTGTGCACTAGATAGATACAACAGCCATCAGGTAAACCGCCTTAGATTGACTGAAATTTAGCGAGCGACAGCTAAACAGGCTTAGCGAGCATTCGACACTTTTCTATTAATTTGAATTGAGGGTTTACTGATGGCTGGTTTCGGTCTAAGTCGAACACATTCCCAAGGGGATGTGACTGGCAAGCAATTTACTTACAATATTCCTGCATCTGATGCAGTTCGTTATTCACCAGGCGATGTCGTTGTTATCACTGGTGATGCTGACCCTGATGGCGTTCCACAAGTAGCGGCGGCGGCTGCTTCAACTGGTGGGGTCACTGGTGTTATCTTCTCCGTCGATCCAACTTTTGAAGGTGAAGCTCTATCAAATACGGGCAGAACTCCTTCTGTTAATTCCTTTGTTAAGGTTAATGTAGATCCTTTCGCTTTGTATGAGGTTGATGTTGCCAATGGGCCATTAGTCACTGCAAACGTAGGTCTGAACGCTCCTATCGTTCCTGATCCTGCAACTCTTAGCGGTGGCTTGACTGTGTCCAACATGACATTGAATGCTACAGGCGTAGCGACTACCAATACACTGCCATTCCGAATCGTCCAGCTTTTAGAGGATGATAATCAAGTGCTTGGTAATCGCGCATTGGTTCGAGTTAACAACTCTACGCTTAACACTGGTACTACTGGAATCTAAGGAGATAACCCATGACTTTTGGAACTAACAACCAAGCGGGGACTATCTCTACAGGTAGCGTCTCCCGATTACTACAAGATGGCGTCAATACGGTCTTTGGTAATGCTCTGCGTGAGCATGATCCCAAATGGTCAATGATGTTCGATAGCAACACTTCTAACAAAGCATTCGAAGTTGATGTTCAATTAGAAGGTTTCACGAGAGCGTTTGCTAAGTCAGAAGGCGATGATATCAGCTTCGATAGTAGGCGAACGGGCTTCACGCCAAAATATGTCCATACGACGTTTGCAAAGGGCTATATCGTGACTAAGGAGGCCCTCCAGGATGAACTCTATGGACAGCTCGATCAAGGTGCACGTGCTCTTGCGCGCGTGATGAACATCACCAAAGAGATCGAAGGGCACAACATCTACAACAACGGCTTTGATGCTAACTTCACCATGATCGACGGTGATGGTGAACCCTTGTTCTCACTGACTCATCCTAATGGTCCATCGGGTGGTACATTTCAGAACCGCTTAACGGTCGATGCTGACCTTTCTGAGGCTTCCCTGGAAGATATGCTTAGCCTGATACAGAATGTTCAGGATGCGCGTGGATTGCCTGCTGCACTGATGGCTGAGAAGCTGATTGTGGCTGCTGGCCAATCGTCGTTCAATGCCCAAAGAATTCTGGGTTCAGTCCTTCAGAATGATACGGCCAATAACGCCACCAACGCCATTCGCGATATGAATAGCGTACGTGATGGATATATGTATACGCCATTTCTGACAGATCCAGACGCATGGTTCTTGAAGACTGACGCTCCAGACGGCCTGAAATATTTCACCCGTATGCCGGTAGAATTTGGACAGGATAACGCTTTCACGAGCTCTAATGCACGATTCAAGGCAGATGAGCGTTATTCGTTCGGTTGGACAGATCCTCGTGGTGCTTTTGGTTCGCCAGGCGCTTAATAGTTTCTCTCTGGATGTTGGGGCTTAATCGGCCCCCTTTTTAAAAATTATGGAGACTTATTATGGCACAAGGTAAGCGCACCACTTTTGTAGGATATTTAAGGCAGACGGGATCAGATAAAAAAGGAATTTCAACCCCAACCACTTTATTATGTTCTCTACCAATAGAATGGAATCCTCTTGTAGCAACTGCCACTTCTAATATATTGCCAGCTGGTGCTATTCCTCTGGGTATTCAGATCACGCAAACAGATGTTACCACTCCAGTTGGGGCGACTGTCGATATAGGGTCAGAATCTCAAGGTGCAATATTTGGTGACCCGATAGCAATTACAGTTGGAAGCACAGGCTGGCAAGTAACAGGACAGCAAATAGGAACAGCTTTAACAGAAGAAACGCAGATTTATATTCGGCAATCTGTAGCTGCTACAAACGGCACTTTGGTTAGAGGAATCTTCTACTATCATATGACGGATGATGGACGGTTTTAATGACCATAATTGCGGGAAAGCCTTTCACGCAGTTCCTCAACTTAAACGTTTTAGATGAACTGCGGGTTCAAGGCGTTTTAATCACTCCTGGAGGATCTCCTACTCAGGTCATTCAGGAGCCTACTGGTAACTACAATGTTACTTCATCAGATGATATTGTCGCATTTACGGTAGCCTCTGATTCTCTTGCTACATTAATATCGGCGGCTTCTGCTGGAAAACAAGTTAGAATAAAGAATCATCCTTCCAGTACAGCCAATGTCACTATCACACCAGACGGTGCTGACACCATAGAACTTCAAGCGACTAGAATTGTATCTCCAGGTCAAAGCTTCACAATATTTCCTGTCTCGGGAGGATGGTTAATAGGATGACTTTTAAGGGTAGCATTGGTACAGATGCGAGAACGTTTTACACGAAAGTAGGTGGCAGTGACACTGAGGATGGATTGTCCTTAGAGACGGCTAAAGCAACTATTCAAGGTTCTATTGATGAGATAAATCTTCTTGCTCCACCTCCTACATCTGTCAATCCAGCAGCCATTATTGTTTCTGGAGCTGGCATATTTAGTGAGAATGTTTCCATCCCGGAGGCTGTTAGCTTCCAGATGATATCCAGCCAGAGCCGGATATTTTCTGGCACTGGATATTCTGTAGGCGGATTTGCAACCTATGAATTCCAGACCATCACTACCTTCTCACCGGATTGCGTGGCGATAGAGATAGCCGATGCCGATACTGTCCTTATCACTGCTGCAGCTATATTTGTTGGTGGTACAAATGCTCGTGGCATTTTGCTCAATGGTACTAGTGATGAAATAGTGATCCGTGTTGGACTCATTGAGGTTGATGATACGGGTGCTGTTGGTATTGATCATCAGAACGATAATGGTACGCCAGAGCTATTTGACGTATCTGCTATTGCTTTGAGAACAAGTGGTTGCACAGGGATTATATACAATCCGACTGATCCAGATGCGCGAGGTGCTATAAGCTGTAATCAGATAGATAAGATCGAGGCCGTCTCCAATACTATTGGTGTCCAAATAATGGGTGGTACATTTATCGCCAGATTTGGTGAAATAATGGCTGATCTTGCAATTGACCTACAAGCAGGCACTCTTTTAATCGACTGTAATTCAGTAGTCGGTAATATCACTGTGGCATCTGGCGCTACTATGATATGCGATATCAGTGAGTTTATAGGGGATGTGACCAATAATGGTACTATTCAAGGGAAGATAGGTGATGTAGATTATTCGACCTCTGAACATCGCTCATCTGATCTATTCATGGCTGCTCGATACCCAGTCATAAATAAAAGATATAGAGATCCTACACCAGTAAGTGTTGGATTCCCTGTCGTTATTAACGCTGAACCTGAAAATGATACTGTCACAGATGGACCATTCACAGCGGGTGTTGCAGCAGTTTCCAATCCAACAGCTGTTACTGATGGAAGCGCTACATTTTCAGCGGATGATATTGTAAATATTGAAGATACTAGCAATGCTGTAAATGATGGTTTCTATGAAGTTCTTAGTCATGTCGGAACACTACTAACGGTTAAAGGTGTTGGATTAACCCCAAAAGTAGAGGATTTTACAAAAGATAATTTTGTCACTGATCCTAATGATTCGGCCATCCTGACTAAAGTGAACGTCTCATTAATGAGAGCTGGATCGGATGGTATCTGGGAGACAGGACAGGGATCTAAAACTCCTATAGTTTATACAGATGTTGGCAGCGGTGATGATGCACGCTCCATTGAATCATTTACGGTTAATTCAACTCAAACTCTAGTTCTAACTGCTCGACGGAATTATTTACAATATACCTCTTCTCCTGCGTATACGATCACTATTGATGATACAAGCTCACTAGAAGGCGATATTATCTGGGTTACAGGATCAAATAATGTTAATGCTACTGGCCAAGAGATTACCTACAATGAGGCTGGAGGCGGGGGCCCAACAACTGAAACTGTAGCATTCCAGTCAAAGCGCCTCTTTACTTACAATGGTGTGGATGGTTGGATATTCCAGGATTATGCACCTGTTAATGCCTCTAATGTATTCTATGGCCCTCCAGCTACTAATTTCACAATTGGCGCAAATACGACTATTACTCAGTCAGACATGCGCTCATTCAACTGGAACTATTTTGATGTTTCAGCTTCCGATATTTTCATTACCCTTGAAGATGAAATATTTGCAGGAACTGTCTTAAAATTCATATTACGCGATGGCGTAAGCAATGTAAGTTTTTTCTTTACTGGTGGCTCTGTAATTCCTCTACAGGCTGGTGAATCCCTCACATTTATGTCAGATGGATCTGCTAACTGGCAGACATCACGTACTAAAGATAGCGCGACATATAATCGTACAGTAATTAGTATTACCTCTAATATCACTCCTTCAAATGATATCAATATCATTCAGTTAGATGGTGGTTCAACTATCACTGTTACCCTTATAGAAACTGATCTCAATTTGGGTAAAGAGGTATACATTATTGGTGCACCTACTGGCTCAGGTGTAAAAACAATTGATTATGATGATACTGCTGGGACTCCACAAAGTCAGATTATAGAAACCAATACAAGCTGGCTGTTTGTACGTGTAGGTGCGGGATTTTCTCCACAACAACTCTCATTTAGGCCGAATGATCCTGTCATCCAGAATATTGGAGTAGGACAAACATTCGATCCAAGCACGTTAGCTACTAATCTTCCAAGATTGGTGATTACAGCAAATGATATCAACTTAACCCTAGATCAACCTGCAGCTGATAATGTGCAGGATTTATTGGTGTTATTAGGACAGGGAACAGATCGAGGCAATGTTATCTATGATATTAATGGGTCTGAAACTGAGACAGTACGCCTGGATCAAGAGGGTCAAAGTTCTGTCAGATTCCAGAGTGATGGATCAACATTCTGGCAGAAATGTGCTGATGCTCAAGAGAAAACACGAGCCACTGGGATAGCTCCTGGTTCTACCACCGAAACAAACTTTGGTAAGAATCATATTGACTATATATTCACCGGAACATTGCCAACGGATGTTTATACATTTAATTTCCAGGACAATGAAATTGCCGATGGTGATGCATTCTTCTTTTTCCCTCCTGCTACGTATGACACTATCACCATAAATTATAATTGGAATGGAGTTACATACGGTTCCTCTCATGACCTTTTATCTAATCAGGTACTCGTTATTCGAGGAACTGAGAATAGGGGTCAGACAGTCACTATATTGGGATCTCAGTACCAAGATAATCCTGTTGATGCCAGCGAAATAGTGGCTGATGATAGTCGTTCATTCTTACGGGCCGAAGATAATGCATTGTTATATGGAGATTCTACAGATTCAGATGATTTAGGTACTCAAGTTATTATTGATGGCTCTATGTCATTGATGGGACGTAATTTTCTAGGAGCTGTCACGAGTACTACTTCTAATCAGTTTGGTGGGCCTAATCGCTCTTTAATGCGAATTCGGCAAAATGTCCCTCAGATGCGACTATTTAATGGGATTGAGGTAACAGAAGAATACAATGGCGCTGTAAATTTAGTAGGAACTCCTGTAGATGCTAACTGGTTTGTATCTCCAACGGTATTAACTAGCACATCTAATCACATTCTCAGCATTCAGTTTTACCCTTCTTCGGCACTCAATGATTTTTATGTTGAAGTTCGACAGCTCGATCCTACGGTAGTTAATCGATATTTTGTCCCAGCCAATAGCACAGCTGTAGACGTTTTAGTCACCGTTAATTATACAACTGCCAACGCAAGTAATATTGACCAGGTCTCAGATAGTCTGAATGTCAGTATTCGCAGCTTAGATGGAACATTATTACAAGTTCGTCCAGGTGTTACTGATCCTGCAGAAGGATATTTAGCTATTGAGTATTCTAATCACGAGGTAGAAAACTCATCCTGGCAATGGGAATGGAATGATAATGGAGATTACACGCTAAGTGGTGTCCATGGCGATGTATTGCTACCAACAGGAGGGGTCCAGGCATCTGGAGAAACCGTATTAAATGGACATGCCGTTACTAATGAATCATTAGATATTAATCAAGCTGATATTAATGTCGGTGTCGTCAGTGATCGCCTGGCATTTAATGGAACCAATCTTGATTACACTATTTCTGCAGATCCTGCAGTTAATAATGATTTAGCAATTAATTTGAATCGAGGAACATTGGCAGTCTTTAATGCCAACGGTGGCGTGGATGCGGCAACAAATCTTGTAGCTAGTGATGCTGTGATTAACCTGGATAATGTGGCGTTTACGACTAATACGCGTGTCACACAGGTAGCTATTCAAACTAATGCCAGTATGTATGCACTTTATTCCTCTACGAGTGCAGATAATGTAGTTGCCAAAGTCGCCTTATTCCGGGCAGCTGCAGAAATACAAACCGGTACGGTTGCATTAGGTACGATTGCGGCCAGCTCTACTGTGTTCATTGATACTGAAAATTTCAATTTTAGTATTCTGGATGGGGATGATTTACAGATCACATTGACTGGCGATGTAACCAGTCCTGCAGGAGTCGTAGTCAAAGTGACTCTGGAAGTAGCTGCAGGTCTCACCAATGGTGCATTGATTTGGTCAGATGTGACTTATCGTGTTCCTACTATCGATCAGGATGTGTTGAATGTCCAAATGAATGATGGTGAGACAGACGGTATAGTAACAGTAAGAAATATCTATAAAACAGGTACTCAAGTCAGGAATAGGATTGCTCCCTTACCTGTCCAGTTGGCTGATTCTGGTTTCGTAAATGGGGAAGTCTATGAAACAGTAGACGAATATACAGGAGATCCCCAATATATACAGCATTTTTCTGGCTCCATTACCTTAGGAGGTCCTACTGACACATTTGATGTGGCTGTTCCTAATGAAGGGGTAGGAGCATTTAATATTATAGGTGATGATGGAGTAGGAGCTTTTGTAACCGGTGGAATATTTGATTTCACAGAAGCAGTCCCCGCTGATCAACAAGGAACTTTTGTACCTTTCGGGGCTTTGATGGATGATAATACATTTGTTGACTTTCCTCGCTTAAGAGCCGATGGGACTTGGGAATTTCACTTCTCAGGAAACATAAGTGGCGGAACAACCATTTCATATGTGGTTAAAGCAGTCTACGGGAAAATATTCCAGGGCTCTGTTCCTACAAATTGATCATTTAATCTTAATGCAAGAGGAATATAATGCACGCGCTCAATATCGGGCAGATTTAAGAGGATATTAAGATGACTGTTATTTATAACAACATTCAAGCTAATACTGCGGGTGTAGTTGATCATGTAATCACTGGTTGTGAAAATCAAATTCTATTTCGTGCGAATGCGTGGGGCACAACTCAAGTACAAGTTGAGGCATTTAGCTCAAGCGATCCTTCACAAAAGACATTTACTGAATTTTTAGGTGGAGGAAGTAATGTGGATTGGTGTATTCCTTGCGTAAGCATGGGAGAAACTTATCGATTCACTGTATTAACTCCGGATATTGCTACTACTGAACTATTTGTAGAGATTCTAGAAGAATCATGCTGCAAGACATCTACTTCTACTTGCTTTGAGCTGCCTGTTCGCCTGGTTCCTTGTGAGTAATTAAGCCTGGGAGGGTTAATCCCTCCCTTTTCTAAGAGGGAATGATATGGCTGCACGAAAGAAACCAACTACTAAAGCTGGCAAGAAGCGAAAAGTCGATAAGGTTATGAAGGAATTCAAGTCAGGAACTCTTCGAAGTGGTTCTAAAAAAGGGCCAAAAGTCACTAATCGGCGTCAAGCAGTCGCGATTGCGCTATCAGAATCTGGTCAAAGCAAAAAGAGGCGTAAATAATGGCTAAATTAACCGCTAAACAACGCAAAGCAGTACCAAAGTCGAAACAAGGTCTCCTTAAGGCTAAAGGTCCACGAGGGGGCGCACCACGGGGAAACTTCCCAATGCCTGATCGTGCTCATGCTGCCAATGCGAAGGCCAGAGCAGCTCAAGGAGTAAAGAAAGGGACACTTAGCTCCTCACAAAAGGCTAAAATTGACGCTAAGGCTAATAAAATACTCAAAAAAGGCAAAAAAGGAGCTAAAAAGTAATGGCTAGAACAATTCAAAGCACCCAGCAAATTCGCGGACGGCAGATCCCACAGACCGAACGAAAAGGCGCTCAAGCCGGCAAATCGCTGCCAAAGTCAAAATGTGGTAAAATGTCAGGAAAGTCTTATAGAGGCAAGTAAATCGGAATAAAAATAAGCTGAGAACTTAGATTTATTCCTAACCAAATCAACTAATATGGGTAATTGAGATGACTAATAGCAAGCGTAGCAGGATTGATTTGACTGGGCAACGGATATATCTATGGACAGTTATATTGGAGACCAAGAAACCGGATCACCTAAAGGAAGCAGAGGACAGATATTGGCTTTGTGAATGTGATTGTGGAACCGTAAAGGTGGTTACTCAAGGCACTCTTAGAAGCAGGCCAACAAAAAGCTGCGGATGTATAAAGAAGCTAAAGAAAGAGTCAAGAGCAGCTGACAATCCAGAATATAAAGTATGGCTTACCATGAAACAAAGATGCCATAACCCTAATTCTTCTCGATATTCGGGATGGGGAGCACGAGGAATAAGAGTTTGTGATAGATGGCGTAAAAGCTTTTCAGATTTTTTAAATGATATGGGTCCTCGGCCATCGAATCAGCATTCTATAGATAGAATAGATGTAAATGGCCATTATGAGCCCTCAAATTGTCGATGGGTAACCAATTTAGAACAAGCTATTAATAGACGTCCAGGCAAAAGTGGTATAGTAGGAGTTAATTATCTTAAAAATAAAGATAAATACCGAGCAGTCGGACAATTAAACAAGAAAAGGAAAAGACTCGGAGAATATAAAGACTTTTTCGAAGCTGTTTGCGCGAGAAAATCATGGGAGGCGAAATATGCCAAAAACTGGTAGACATGAAAGATATATCCCTGGAAATCATCATATTATTAGTGATATCACAGGTCAAAAGATCCGAATCCAGGATGCACGGGTCGATTGGCGGGGATTATGGCAGGAGCGTGCCCAATGGTCTCCCAAAGAAAAGCAGCTCCAGATCTACGGACGCCAAGAAAAGATAGCGGTATCTGTGGCAAGAACCCAAAACATCGACGAAACCTTACTCGATCCACCGTTTAACCCAGCGACACAGGCCATATGACTAGTGAAACTTTCTCCTTAACAGCTGGACAGATCATAGAAAATGCTCTGAGAGATGCCAGAATAATTCCAGCTGAACAGCCTATTCAGCCAAAAGACTTAGTTAATGGGCTACAAGCTATAAATATCATCATAAAGCACTGGCAGGCTCAGGGGATTCATCTGTGGAGCGAGAAAGAAGCTCTCTTGCCTTTAATACCATCCAGAAGAAAGTATATCCTTGGTCCGAATGGCGATGATATTGCAGTAGCCGATACATTCTTTACTACATTTTTAAGGCTAATAGGATCTCAGGGAGATACCTCCATTGGGATAAACTCTGATACTGGCACCAATAGTGATGGGGAATCACTGACCATGAGTGGCGCTCCTGATATTTTAGAGAGTAGCCCTTTAGTGAGTACTCAAGATTGGACTACATCTAATGACGGAATTCTAACTGTAGTGGGGGGTAATACACTGCAGCTTGAAAATGGATCAACATCTTTAGGAAGTGCCAGCTATAATCTTGCTACAGTTCCTGGCGAGAGATACCGAATAGACTTTGGCTATACACAAGGAACTTCTTCTACTTGTAGTTTTTTTGCCGAAGATCAGACAGGTATATTAACCGCCTCTACACTGGCATCGACAGGATCAGGAACTTTAGATTTTACAGCCAGAGATACAACCACTACTTTCCGATTCCAGAATAATGATGCTGTGCTGGGAGCAACAAGCATCCTTGATTCTCTAAACTATAGAGATAAGTCCACTGGCGACCGCATCGGTATTTTTATGGATGATGGAACAATTCATTGGGATGATGTTGTTTCAATAACAGAGGGATTGGTTTTTTTTACGGTTGATATTAACAATGGACTACCTAGTGCTGCGAATCTAGATAACACTGTATATACCTATGCAGAATCTATTAATCGCCCAATGAGAGTACTGCAGACGAGATATGCATCATCACTTACAGCCTCTGAGATACCCACGCGACAATGGTCAAGAGATGATTATTTTGATCAGCCGGATAAGGATAGTGTTGGAACCGTAGTTAACTGGTATTACACCCCTACTTTAACACAAGGTGAGCTCTATGTATGGCAGGTGGCTAGCAGTATAAATAATGTTCTACGTTTTACATATGTAGATTCGATAGAGATTCCTACAACTACTGATGATTCTCTTGAATTTCCATCTGAATGGTATATGCCTCTAAAATGGGCTGTGGCAGCGGAATTAGGACCAAGCCGCGGTGTATCTGATAACCGCCAAGTCATCCTAGAAACTAAAGCAGCTAAATCACTAGATGATGTATTAGGATTCGATGTAGAGCGAGATAACATGTCCTTACAGCCGGATTTTAACTGATGGGTCAGCCTTTACCGTTTGCACAAGGATTTTATGTTTCTGAGAGTTTGCCAATAAGCAATCAGGAATGTGTTAACTTTTATCCGAATTTGCCACAAACTAATACTATTACTGAACAATCTTTATTTGGGACGCCAGGTCTTACTCAGATCGCCGCTGCCGGTGATAATGAGTTTAGCCGAGGATTGCATGTATTTGATGGCATCCCCTACGCAGTTAACAATGGTAATCTTTACCGTATAGATAGACAATTTGATGCATTTGGTGATCCTAATTATACAGCTGTAAATGTAGGCTCAGGTCTATTTGGGAATGCTCGAGTAGTAATGGCTGATAATGGACCTCTAAATTCTGATCCTATTACTATTCCCTCTACATCAATTGATAGCGTATCCGATAGCGATGGATTGGCTAGATTTAACTTCGCAGATATTGGTGTAACAATTACGCCTGGAACTCAAGTCATCATTACAGGATTTGTGGTAAACACTGCATATAATGGGACTTATCTTGTTACTATTTCCGACAGTTCTACATTTTTTGAGACAGGTGTAGCCTTTGGTTCTAATGAAGCTGTGGGGTCATTTGAGGGAACTATTCCAGGAGGAGCTGGACAGATATGCATTGTAATACCAGAAAGCGAACAAGTATTTAATGCTTTCATTTATACAGAGGCCGATGGATTAAACCAGATTTCAGATCCAGGATTTGATGGTCCAGTCTCTAGCGTTGTATATGTTGACGGATATTTCTTATTCTCTAAAACAGATGGAAAGAAGTTTTTTATATCGAATATCAATAATGGTTTCAGCTATATTGGCACTGACTTTGCCAATGCTGAGGCTGATCCTGATCCTATTCGTGCTCCTTTTGTACTTAATAATGAAGTTTATATATTTGGTTCTCAGACTTTCGAGCCATTCCAAAATGTAGGAGGGTCTGGATTCCCTTTTCTTAGAGTAGAAGGAGGAGTAAAGCCCAAGGGATTAAATGCGCCATTCAGTCTAATTGAACTTGATGGCAATATGGCTTGGATAGGCAGTGCGGATCGGGAACAGGCGGCAATATGGCTATCTAATGGTGGAAAGCCACAAAAGATAAGCACCACGGCCATAGATAATGAGATACGAAAATATAGCGATACGGTTATATCATCAGCATTTTCCGCTACCTATTCACAATCTGGAGCGTTGTTTGCAGTATTCACATTTCCTGGAGAAAATACCTTTGTATATGAGGTAGTTAGTGGACTATGGCATACTCGAGAAAGCACAATCAATGATGTTCAGACAACCTGGAGAGTATCAAATATTGTAGAAGCATACGGGGAATTAATAGTATCGGACGCATTGAGCAATGTGTTTGGAATAATAGACAAAGATGTTTATACCGAATACGGCCAAGTTATAAGAAGACGTTTTGTATTGCCTCCTCTCGATAATAATGGGAATCCATTTTTTAACAGTTCTGTCGAACTCGTTGGTGAGACTGGTGTTGGAAATACTATAGCTCCAGGGGATGATCCTCAAGTTAGACTTTCGTGGTCGGATGATGGGGGCCGTACTTTTGGAGACAGCTTATCACGTAGTTTTGGTAAGAAAGGCGAATATGATTTGAGAGTAATATGGGATGAGCTAGGGCGTGTTCCGCGTTCAAGAATGTATCGGTTTGATTGTTCAGATCCTGTAAAATGGGCATTTTATAAAGTGGAGGCTAACATTGATTAACCCATTGAATAAAGCTCAGCCTATTGTTGAAGATAACGGAATAATGGATATCAGGTTTCGTAATTGGACTGATAATGTGAGTAGACTCGCAATTATTGAAGGGTCTGGAAGCCCAGAAGGTGTAGTTGAGGCACTTACAACACAGCTATATATGGATACTACTGGAATATCAGGGTCTATTTTATATATCAAGAGAGATGACAATATTAATGGCGACCGGACTCAAGGATGGATTTTAGTATGACATTTTTTATACTCGGAATGCCAAGAAGCCGAACATTATGGTTCTCAAAGTTATTCACTGATGATGGATTTCCTTGTATTCATGAGCATTTTAGTAGGCATAAAGAGACAAATTTAATTCCTGGAGTCTATGGATATTCAGATACTAATCCATTAACTTCGCCAGATTATGGGGATTATCCGGTTCTTATTATTGAGAGAGACTTTGATCAAGTTTGCGATTCTATCTTCAATGCATTTGATAAGCCTCGTGCTATTACCGACTGGAAACGCTGCATTAAAGGATACATGAGAGTTTATAAGGATGAATTATCAAAAATAAGACCAAAAAACTGCTTAAGAATTAAGTTTGAAGATATCAACAATCGATTAATAGAGATATGGAAGTTTCTGTTGCCTGACGTTCCTTATGATGAGAAATATTTATCTGCAAGAAAGGAGCGAATCATTAAAACAGAAAATAGAGATTTGGAATCAAGCTTGATAGAGACTTTTGGCAGCATAGAGAATCTATCATCTCTTTATGACAGTAAGATAGAAATCCATAGAATAACTGATTATGCAGTAGTTCAATTTCTTATCAATGAGTGCTGGGATGAAATATCCGAAGACGGAGCGACTTATTACATGCCTGATATTGTTAAGGAATATTGGGTCGGAATGTACATAAATGAAGATGAGCTGATTGGATGCTATAGGTTACACCAGATAAATCTTGCTACCTGGCAAGGGCATGCCTTCATGTTAAAAGGATACAGAAAAGAATACTCAAAACTCGGGTGTCGAAAAACTTTACAATGGTTGCTGGATAATACTGATTGTCAGAAGCTTATCGCAACTGTACCTATGATGTATGAGAATGTGATGAAATTCCTGGAAGGCATCGGATTCCATACAGAAGGAGTAAACCGCCAAAGCTACACAAAACGCGGGAAATTGTGGGATGTGGTACAATATGGCTTGACACGCGAAGAAATAGAGGAATTATTGTAATGGCAACAGCAGCAGCCGTAGTAGGTGGAAGCGCATTAATCGGTGCTTATACTAGCGATAAGGCATCAAAGAGAGCAGCCCAAAGCCAAGAGCGTGCAGCAGAAACGACCGCTCAGGCAGCTGCACAGGCGCGGCAAGACGTATTAAGGCTTTTCCCTCAGGCTCAGCAACAGTTAGTAGCAGGTGCCGCCGGAGCTTCTGATATATTTCGTAGAGCGATGAATCAGCAACAAAAAGAACTAAGGATAGGAAATTTAGGAGCTCAACAAACAGTAGGTAGAGGATTTAGCCAGGCTCAACAAGCTTTGTTAGGATTACCTATTGATCCATTTATTCCTATTGATGTGCCTTCTGAAGGAGATCCCTTTTCAAACACTAGACAGTTATTAGGGAATATCAATCCTGCTCCCGCAATAGGAAAGCCAGGAACTAGCTTTGTAGCAAATGCAAGGAATACCGCATTTAACCCTTTATCTCATGGATTTGGTTTGCTAGGCAATACTTTACGTAACAGAACACAGCCATTTTAAAGGTGGAATATGGTTTCTCCAGCAGGATTACTAGGATCTGAACAGGCCATAACATCGGGAACTCAAGGTGCCTTGAATTTACTTGGTGCTGGTGTAGATCTTGCCAGATCCGATATTATGGCTGGCGGTCAAGGATTAGAGAATCAGGCTGCGCTTGCGGGTCTTAGAGGTAATGAGGCCCAGGCGGCTGCTTTTCAGAATTTCCAGGCATCTCCCGGTCAACAATTCTTGCAACAAGAAGCTGAACGAGCATTGACCAGAAATGCAGCGCGAACCGGTGGCCTTGGTGGTGGTAACGTTCTTAGGGATCTTCAGCAACAGGCTATTGGCTTAGCACAGCAAGATTTTGCAAATCAATTCCAACGAGGACAGCAAGTATTAGGTAGTCAGCAACAACAGGCATCTAATTTGGCTAATATTGCTGCTCAAGGTGGATTGCAAGGAGCAAATGTATTCCAAGGGGGAGCAAATCTTATCGGGGGACAAAGATTTCAAGCAGGGCAGCAGCTAGCTCAACAAGCACAACAACAGGCGAATCTACAGGCTCAATTACAGCAACAACTTGGTACCGGGCTTGCAGGCGTAACTGGTCAGACAGGAACTAATTTAGCGAACTTGGTAAGCGGCACTGGGACTGGAAGTGCTCAGTTGCAACAGCAACTTGCTACATTATTGGCTAATATTGGAACTGGAGCAGGTTCTAATATAGCAAATCTACAGTCTCTTGCAGGCCAGTTCGATGCTGCTGGTATAGCCGGACAAGGCGCATCAGTACAAAACGCACTCCAACAACTGGCATTATTGAACGCGATAGGTTAATCATATGGCTAACGGACTTTTAGGCGCTATCGCCAATCCTCAAATAGCAAACATTGTAGGAGCTGTCCAACAGGGCCAGCAGCTTGGTATGCAGCGTCAGTTGTTCGAGCAACAACAAGCTCAGCTTGCACAACAGGCGCAAGTAAGACAGCTAGCAGGTCAGATTCTGGGTAATACCTTGGGTGGGAAGCTTGCTGGTGGCGGATTCCAACAACTGGCTCAGACTGCACCCCAAGAGGCTTTGAAAATTGCACAAGGCCTTGGTGTTCCCTTGGATCAACCTGGTCGAATCGATAATCTAGTGGGTACAGCATTGATGGCTGAAACGATTGCTAAATCAGTAGGACCAGAAGCAGCTCTTGGATTTGTTCAAAATGAAAGAACAAAACTCCACGCATTTGGTATTAATACTCCAATTATGGATCAATTCGTGACTCAGCTGCAACAAGATCCTGTATCGGCTATGACTGGATTATCTGATTTTGTGACAGCTAGTCGTGATGCTGGTCTCCTTAAAGGAAAAGGTCTAGATCAAGAGAAACAACAGGCAGAAATAGGAAGAATTGAGGCTGAGACTCAAAAGAAAATAGCTGAAACTGAAAAAATCAGAGCAGAAATGCAAAATTTGGCTGATAAACCTAAATTAGAGTTTAAGGATAGACAGTCACTAAACAACAATGTGACTACTCTTGTAAAAGAACCCATTGCTGTTAAGAAGTCTGCAGATGCTCTCGCAAAATTAGGTGAGACTAAAAGTCCTACTGATCAACTGGCGGCAATATTCACTTTCATGAAGTCATTAGACCCTGCATCTGTAGTAAGAGAAGGTGAGCAGCAGCAGGCCGCTCGTACCGGTGGTGTCACAGACCAGTTCATTGGATTTGTGAATCGCATTAGAGGAGAAGGTGCATTGCCTCCGGATGTATTCAATAACATGATTTTGACCGCTAAACGCGTGGCAAATGGAGCTTTAGAAGGGTCAAGAGACGAATTAGCAGGATTTTTAGAACCTTTGAGTGATGATATCAGCGCTAAAACAAGAGACAGGCTATTGGCACGAGTTCCTGAAAACTTCGATATACCAGAAGTTCCTGAAACTCCTCCACAACCTGTAACTCCAGTAGAGCCGCCAGCACCGGTACAACCTAAGAAAATAGGTCGATTTGAGATTATAGAGTAATGCCAGAATTCAAGATAAAAGATCCTGAAACAGGGCGTACTGTTACCTTAAGAGGTGATTCGCCTCCAACTGAGCAAGAGCTTATCGAGATATTCGATAGGCTTGGACCTGTTGAGCAACCTGGAATAATGGATGCTGCTAAAGGACTTGGAGGTGCCATAGAAGAAGGTTTTCAAAGCATTCCAGGTGCAGGAGCAGTATCTGAATTTGCATCTGGAGTGGTAAGAGGAACAGGATCTTTACTCGATATCGTGCCACAAGGAATTGCCGGTGGTATCAATCTTCTAGGAGGTGATGTAAGTATCCCAAAATTCGAGGATATTGGAGCACCCAAAGGTTCGTTTGGAACAATTGATCCAATCACTGGAGAGCCTGATCTTGTTACGGAAGCGATTGCCACAGCAGGTGAGTTTATTCCTGCAGCAGCTGGGGCCGGAGGGTTATTGAGATCAGCAGCTAGTAAATTACCGGCTTTTACGAGTGGCGAGACAGTTGGTCGTGGGTTAATTAGACAGCTTGGTCAAACCACAGCAGCTGGAGATATTGGAATTGCTGCTACGGGAGGTGCAGGATCAGCTGTTGGCGAAGAGATTGGCGGAGAAACTGGTGCATTAGTTGGATCAATACTGGCTCCCATAGCTGGAGTGGGCGCAGGAACCTTATTTAAGGGACTTCTTAATGCTGGAAAGGATGGTATAAGGAATCTTGTTTCTGGCGTAAATCAGTCTGTTTCTGGCTTTAGTGATGATGGTGCGAGCACCTTACTGGCAGAGGCAATGATAAGGGATAATGTCAGCCCAGATGAGATCGTTCAAAGATTACAGCAACTGGGCCCGGAGGCTATTCCCGCAGATGCCGGGGCTTCCTTTGCCAGGTTATTAAGAACCGCATCCAACAAGATCCCTCGTATTCAAGGTCAACAGGAAGCTGTGTTAAATCCACGCCAACAAGGCCAAGGTGCACGCGTACTGAACGCCCTGGATGACCAGACAGGCACCAGTTCATTGAGTGTAGATGATGAAATAGAGCGTCTAAATCGGTTGTTTAGGCCACGCATAGATGAATTATACAGCGCTGCCAGAACTCGAGGAGAAGAGGTATTCAGTCGTATTCGGCCCGCAACAATGGAGACTTTGGCTGGTCGACCACCAGAAAAATCCATTGTGCAAAAAATCCTGGAAGGACAGCCAGCTGCTGGGACTGGTGTGAAGAGAAAAGCTGATCTTGAGATGAGAGCCAAAGCCTTATCAGGAGAACCTATAACACAAATAGATATGATTGATGCCACAAAGCGTGCCCTTGATGATGAGATACAAGCAGCTATCCGAAAAGGAGAAGCTAATAAGTCTCGTAGTCTGGTAAAGATAAAGAATAATATTGTGCGCGAGGCTGACGAACAGGTTCCAGAATATGGTCAAGCCAGAAATGTCTTTGCGGGCAAAGCAGCATTAGAGAATGCAGCTGACTTTGGGATGCAGTTTATTAAAATGAAGCCTAGAGATATTGCTGAAATCACTCGAACCATGGGTGCTAGTGAGAAAAAGATGTATCAGCTTGGAGCTAAGGAAGCCATTATAGACGAAATAGACAAGATGCAGACTACCGCTGATGCAGCTAAGAGATTGTTTGGCAAGAACGGCAGCATTCAAAAACTGAGGTCATTATTTGACACAGAAGAACAATTCAATAGGTTCAATGATGTATTGAGAAGAGAGGCTGATTTTGTATATACGCGGCGTGCAGCTCAATCAAATTCAATGACCGCTCAGCAAGTTTCTGATATAAGCGAAGCAAATCAAGTTATCAGTGATGCTGTTGATGCATTTAGCAGTCCTAATCAGATTGTAAGTATTTTGAATAGAATATCTGCTGCGTTCTCAAAACAGGCAACCAATGAACAAAAATTACGCGCATTTGAAGAAGCTGGAGATATCTTATTAGCTCAAGGAATGGACCCGAATGAGCTGCAGAGGCTATTGAGAGCAGGCGCAAAACAACAACTTGAAGCGGCCCTTAAACGAGAAGCTAAGAAACAGATAGTAGCACCTAGAGCCAGTGCTATTGGCACCGAAGTAATTCAGGAATTTTTGCAGGAATAATTATGGCAACTAGAAAACCTAATGCCACCAAACAGCACTTTGACCGGTCAACAAAAGCTCCTCTTGCCGGTGGCCAGATGTTCTTTTATGAGCCTGGAACCACTACATTTAAGGATACTTTCTCAGACCAGGCCGCAACTATTCCAAATGAAAATCCAGTAATACTGGATGGAAGTGGATTTGAGCCTAATATATTTGGGAATGGTTCTTATCGTATAGTTCTTCAAAATTCCAGCGGTATTCAGCAGTTCGATAGAGATCCGGTTGTATTTGAGTCGGAAACAGGAGCCTTTGCCAATTGGAACTCAACAACCACCTATGAAGTAAATGATATTGTTGAGGGTTCTGACGGAGCATTTTATATTGCTATTGTCACTAATAGTAATATGACTCCACAAAATGGCGCTAATCCAGAAGTATGGACTAGATTTGATTTAATAAAACGGTGGAACCCTAATGAAACATACTTAACGAATGACCCTGTTAGAGGTTCCGATGGAATTCTTTATACAGCTATCCAGGAGAGTACAAATGTTGATCCAACATTAGATACTGATGGATCACATTGGAAAATGTTTGATAATATCAGAATCGATGGAAATCTTATTTCAGCAATAACAGGCCAAGTTGACATTCAAGCTGGTCCAGGAGGAGCTGTAAGTATTATAACTTCAGGCGGAGCCGGCGATATAAACCTGGATACTGTTACAGCTGGTGATATAAATCTTACATCGGCCTCAGGAGATATAAACCTTGATGCTCCAAGTGGAGAGCTACTGTCAAACACCATTCCTGTATCCTTAGCCCCAGTAACCCAGCAAGTATTTGATGATCCTCTTTCTAATCCTCATACATGGACTAAGCCTGCTAATGTTAAGTATATTATGATCGAAGGTTGTGGAGGAGGAGGAGGAGGAGGCGCCTCTAATTCTGCCGTAACGGAAGGAGCCGCCCAAGGAGGAGGAGCAGGAGGATCATTCAGAGATGTTATTGATGTAACTTCTATTTCTACTTTAACAATAGATATTGGATCAGGAGGGGCTGGAGGAATTAATTCTAATGGAAGCGCAGGAGGCGCTACAACGGTTGTAGGAACTGGAGTAAATATATCAGGAAATGGAGGTCAAGGCGGATTATTTGGCGCTCAAGGAACAAACTTTAATACTAATAATGGAGGCACCTCTACAGGAGCCGCTGTCAATATAACCGGCGGAGATGGCGGATTTGGAATAATTATTACTCCAACAGTATCTTTAGCAGGGAATGGAGGAGGCTCGTCTTTATCTGGAGGCCCAGCAGGCCCGCAAACTTTTCAAGCGGCCACTATTCAAAATGGTAATAATGCAAATGAAAGAATAGGTTGTGGAGGATCTGGAGGAAGCTCAATTGGAGGACCATTAGGTTCTAATGCTTTGGGAGGAGATGGCGGAGATGGAATTGTAATTATCACAGAATATAGATAAGCCCCTTAGAGGGGCTTTATTATTTATGGCTTAACAGTAGTTATATATTCCATATCAATATCTACTTCAACAGATGAAGTTCCTACTTGAACGCCATCAATATAAAAAGGAATTGGATATCGAGCATGATGATCAAAATTTGTATGGCCATCTGTTAAATCTATATAATTAGACGGATTACATCTTTTTCCATACCCATCTAACATAGGAAATCCTACGGCAAATTTTATTGAATTAAATTTATTTGATTCATCTGTAGAAAAGAAAAAAATAAAATTTATATAATAACTATCGATAGGACCATCATCAAATGAAACGGCAGAATTAAATATATTTCCTTTTACTCCATCAAAATAAATAGCCGCTGATTCAGAAAAAATTCCTGATGATATACAATGATGAGAATCTTCTGTAATTTGAAGAGGTGTTATTGAAGAATCAAAAGACAATTCACCTTCAAAATCTCTATGTGGAAAATCAAGATTTTCTAATTCTTCATCAGTAGCATTCACCGTCCCTTTAAAATAAACCGTAACAATTTCCCCAAAGCTAAGCGATGTTGCCAAAATGAAAAAAGCAGTTAATAAACATTTCATTCTTTGTTGTTTCCTTAAAAATAATTAATGTCAAGGAACTATTCTAACATGCTTATTATGAAAGTCGTATTTCAATTATTCTTTATATCTTCCAGAATCATATCCAGGCTCCAGACTATTTTGTAGTGGCCTTGATATTCTTCTAATAGTTCTTCTTGAGATGGCTGTAGCTTTGATTTACTATTTTCTTTTAGCTCGAACCAATAAGTTCTTCCATTCTTTCCTACCAGAATGTCATCATGGCCAGGAATTACTGAATAGCCAAGTTTCCGAAGATCCTTGACTATCTCAGCCTGGTTGGAATCTACGCGGTCCTTTCGGCGTCTAGGCACTATTTTTTAGTTCCAACAAATTGAACATCTGATCCTATATCACGTGGATCTCTTGGATTACCTGTCCATGGGTTAAATATCCAAGCGGTCAGTCCATGATATTCTCTATATTGCTGTGCATGAGAGGGATAAGGTTTTTCTTCACCAGTTTGAGGGTCAAATTTCATAAGTTGGTCTTGTATTTTTTTAGGCATTTTGCAACCTCAGTAGTCGAAGATATCTAATAGCTTCCAATGCTTCTTTAAAGTGGTAATTAGCTTTGGCAATATTTCTCTCAAATTGTTTCATATCCAATCATCCTATTAGTTATTTCCAGAAGCTCCTGTTCGCTTCCATATTCTCTCTCAAAAGCTTTTCGTCCATCTCCATGCCTAGATACCCATTCGCCGTTATTGCTTGGTATTTGGTGATGTGGGCCGCATAGAGGGATAGTTAATTGATGACATCCTGGTTTCGTTTGTCCCTCCATATGGTGTACTGCACAAGGTGTAAACGTATCGAAGTGATGAAGACAAACTATACATCCTAAGTCGTACAGTTTGTTGAATCTCTCTTTATCTTTCTTCGTTGGTGATCTCATATGAGTCAAACAGCACCCTTTCACAAGTTGATAATGCTTTTAATAAAGTTTTATGGACATTTTCGCTTATTCCATAATTTTCTCCCGGCAACACATCTTTTATTAGGTTTTTAGCATGAGTAACCTTTACTCTATTAGAGGCGCATATATATTGTTCTTCTGTCATTTTATTACCTCTCACACCCATTTCTAGCTTCAATAACGGGAATATTACCATTGCAGTCTATCTCTCCATGGACTGGATTAGCACCCGGATTCATAACAATGCATTGCTGAACACCTTCATCATATTTATTATCTCTAGCGGTAAGCCATAATCCATTGAGGCCCATATGTGGCGCATCTGATGCGGCAGGTTTGGTGAATGTAACCCTTTCTACAATACCATCGATAACGGTCTCAGCAACCTCAGAATTGGTTGGCCCTAAATGTAAACGCCATGTGGAATGAGTGGAATCAGAACTGCCCATATGAGTATCGGCGACAACAATGTACCTAGATGCCGGATCATTGTCTTCTTTATCTTTTCGGTACTCTAGTTCTAGAGGATCGTCCATCGAATACCCACAGGTACGCGCAGTAATAGCTACTTTATTGCCTTTATTGTGGTGATGGCCTCTAAAGTCGCTATGACTTATTGACATAAACCTAAATCCCTCCATTCTAAAGTTATGAGACCATGAATTGAATGCTTTCACATTTTGAATCCCAACCCAGCTTGTGAGAGGACAATTCAAGCCATTTATATTAAGTCCAGGATAACTATTCTCTGATCCAATAATTTTCACATTACTGAGATATGCTCCTAGAGGATAAGGAACTTTAGAACAAGATATCTTCTCAGTTTTTTCGCACCAGTTTCCAATACTGGTAATAGTAAACTGACCGCCAAAATCCTGGTTATAATAGTCCATATCGATATCATGCGCTGACAAATGAGCAAACGACATGCCATAATTGATAAATGGAGTTCTGATTCCAGTAACAGTGATATTAGATATCCAGGGATTTCCATATCTGGCTATCTCTGCATCTGAATTTGGGTCTTTCTTGCCGCAATGACTGCTAACGCCAATACTAACAGCCTCCAGGAATTCAGGCCGTGGCAATGACGGATCACCAAAAGGCTCGATCAATACATTGTGCTGACCGTACTGTATGCAGCTCTTTGGGAATTTGTCCCCGCGCTTAAGGAGGACACGCTTTCTGTTATATCCATTTAGAGGAGGCATAGTAGTGCTCTCAGAGGCGCCATTTGGGCACCCTTCGAAGTTTC
Organism: Candidatus Poribacteria bacterium; assembly: GCA_012270795.1. Classification (GTDB taxonomy): domain Bacteria; phylum Poribacteria; class WGA-4E; order WGA-4E; family WGA-3G; genus MSPOR6. The sequence continues at coordinate 4,538 of JAAXHO010000194.1, read as the reverse complement.
CAGAGGTTGAGACGCAGATAGTATCAGAAGCGCTAAAATAAGCTTGAGGTGAGTATACGGTAACTTCTAAAGTATCGGCCGACTCAGTATCATCCTGGAAGAATACTTTAAGAAGAACATTAAACTTACAAATACCCTCCTCGCAGATGAAAGTATGGGATGCTACAGGGCCTCCAGCTTGCTCATTGCTAGGTAACCCAGTTACACTATGAACGGCCAGTGAGTCATCTCCAAAGTCAAAAAAGTAGCCATACTCCTTGAATTTGATATGCTCTGGACCTTCTGTCTTTACGCCGCTGAAAACTACCGGACAGGGGCTGAAACACTCGGTCCTGCTGGCCTCCAAATATGCTTTCGAATGTGAAAGCGAGCTGATTAGTATTAATGCTGTAAATAATATTGATTTCATCTATCAAAACCTCCTAATATCATCATAAGTTGATCTTTTGTAAATTCGCCGTCAATAAAAATTCTAGTTACTTTTTCCTCCCTGTCTTTAATGAAGCTAAGTCTCTTGTTTGGAAAATCCTCACCAACTACACTTCTATGAATTAACTGCCTTACTTCTTCGCTGAATTTTTCATAAGATTTCATTGTATTAATAACCCTATTGTTACACCTACTACGATTAAGAAACCGATAACGGTTCCCGCTACTATTACTATCAAAGTCTTTAATTGTTCCAAGTTACAAAACCTCCAAAATTAACCCATTCTCAGAAAAGTGCTGTTGAATGGCTGATTGATATTTCTTTCCATTGTGCTTGCTTAAAAGACTGCTTACTTTGATTAATTCCATCAATTTAAGCTTTGCCTCATAAGTGATATTTTTCTTTATCTGGCCGTCATAAAGTAACTTAAACTCTGCATCTTGTTCACGCAGCAAAGGAATTCCAAAGTGAAGCTTACAAAATGACTTTGCTTCTATGACAGTCTGCCCCATATGCTTTGCTATTTGAGAGTACCAAACAGCCCATAATGCATTCTGCTCAAGACTTCGACTATCTACACTGACAAAACCCTCTATTACCCTCCTATCTCGTAATATATTCTCATCTTGGACATCGACCGGGCACCAACATTGAAGACCCTCGTATGTATTAGGTACTGCGGCTAACAGTACCTTTTGTTTTGGTTGTTTTTTTGCTTTAGTCATTATCTATTTACTATGACATATGCCATAGCCCATGAAAAAGCTGATAGAAATATACAAACCCCGAACATATCTAAGTCTACGCATTCCATTAACTTACTCCTCTATTCCTAATATCCTGAAAGTTTCTTCAATCTTTTTTTCAAGAAATTCAGGTTCCGGTTTTATTTCAATCTCACAACTTTTATCTCCTTCTGGAGATGCCCAATCAATACCGATAGTTGGCCTATCAACCAATGACGACAAAGTAGTATTAGAATAAGGTGCCAAGTCACATTGCCTTACACCAGCTTTTGATATGTCTTTCATATTAATTATCCTATTCGGTTTCTGGTATAAATACCATTTTGCATTGTTGGCTTCTTGTAATACTTTGTTCGCATTGATCCCTAAGAGAGATCAAATTAGTTATGTCATATACTTCCTCAACTATTATAAACCCAAGCATCACACCTGATATTATTCCTCCTATTAGATTAGTCATTCATATTATCTCCAGGACCCGTTAATGATTTTTTCAGCTTTGGTTGTTATTTTTCTATTAATCAATTCTTGACCTTCAGTTAAAGGTTTTCTTGACCTTTTGGAATTTCTTGTTCGGTTATATTCTTCTCTATGCTTAGGCCAATACACTGTCCTAAACCATTCACTTTGGCATGATTTACAATCACTTCTATAGCCATCCTTCGATCTCTCCTCTTTTTTATTGAATTCACTATAAGGCTTCCATTTATTGCATTTAGTGCATATTTTACCGTCTTCCATTATGATATCCTCAAGTAATTATCAGCTCTTTCAATATGAGCCCCTTTTATCAATTCATTATCAGCATCATAGTCTGGATTTTCCTCGATAGCTGCTCTTTCCTCTTGAAGAGATTTTAGTAACCCTTTTTTGTCAATCTTACTAACCACTTCATATTTAACATGTTCATCAGGCAATTCTTCTTCGTTATCTATCTTAGGGTATTCCTTTCCTTGACACGAAGTAATCGTCAATAAGTCACCTTTTATTTTTGTTTCTCCAACTTTAGCCATGCAATTAACAAGATATATTTTTAGCCATTCTTGCTTTGCCTTAAGAGAGGCAGAACGTTCTTTAAGCCTGTCAGATTCTTGCTTTGCATAATCTTGCATAGGAGTAAGATTTTTTATAACTAAAGCTACCTGTTCAGCCTTGAGCTTAAATTCAATATCTAATGCTTCGATATGGTCAGCTACATCTTCCTCTGATAACTCATTGTCATCAATCATCTGATAGATGTCTTTGAAGGAATCAGCAATCTCATATAGATGTTTATTTATTAGTTGTGGCATTAGATGCTTCCTTAAACTGTAATTGTTTCTTGGTGTATGTATCTTCTATTTTCGCTATTCCTTTCGAACAAACATCATTTAAAGAAGTTATTTTCATTTTCATTCTTAATGTTTTCAAGATTGACTGATAAATTACATAGGATGCATTAGGATTTGGAGCTTCATTGATGGCTTTAACATTGCTCGTAACGAGACTTTTTACCTCTTTGACTTTATCATCAATAATTGCTTCTTTCTCTTCTTGCTTTTCAATATCGAACTCAGTGGCAACAACATCCATATAATCTTTATTGTCATATTCACCAAGATAAACAGCGCCAGCCACACCAAGCATTGACATGCATTTCTTAAGGGCGTCTGTGAGGGACTTTTTAGGTGCTTCTTCGTCTGTCTTAACTTTCCCATTGTTAAGCTGATAAATATATTTTGTATGTCCATAATTAACTACTGTTGCTTTCTCTCCTGAAGGACCAGGATAGTAAAGCTCCAACTTGATGGTTAATGTTATCTGGTTAGTTAATTGGAATGGTTTATCAGATGCCAGTGAGGGAATATGATATATTGGTTGTCCCTCGTCTTTGCGTTCTTCAAGTATCTTATATCCCCATCTATCGCCAATAGGCCCCCACAGTTCTGTCAGCTTCTTTATCATCCAATATCCACTAAGGGATAGTGAGCTATATCCTCCATTGTTATCGGGCTTACAATAAGCCGGATCGATCTTCTCGGCATGGTTCCATATTTGTAAATTATCAGTCATGGAAATAATCCTTATTTGGTCATTGTTTGTTGAAGATCAGTCATAGACCCATTAATATCTATATTTGGAAGAATGCTTTGAGGTTTCCAAATGATACGATTGTGATAAACACTAACATTCTGGCTTTCTATTTGTTCTGAAAAATAGGTTACATTATCTGATAAACCTAAAAAGTGTTTTTTGAATAAATTAGGTCCAGTCTTGCAAGTAACCTCAAGTTGTCTATTTTGATCCTTGATAGAGCATCTTCCTTCCATAGTAAGCATAAATTCTCCAGTTATGCCGTTGTAGAATACAGTTCTTCGTTGTATTTCGAACATATCGGCAGCCTTAGAGAGATTTTTTGATGCAACTTGAGCGTCTCTCATGCATCCAGTAATAGCGGCAATTGATAATACAATGCTTATTTTTTTAAGTTGATTAGTCATTGAAAGCATCCTTCATGATTTGTTGTTTTTCTCTGGGTGAAAGTTTTTGGTATTCTTCGAAGCTTCGGCGCTTTGAGCGTTCAAGGAGTAGATCTGGTATATCATCTGACACTTCAAATACCGATTGAACTCTGTTGTGGTGATCGTTCATCTCTCGTTTTCGATCTTCTGGATTTGTTCTTACAGTAGCCATATTTCTCTCCAGGTTTTGATTTGTGACTTCCATTTTACACACTGAATAATATTTGTAAATGGTAAAAGTTAACGAAATTATTAAATTGATTATGGTATAATTAACAAAAAGGAGAGAATATGAGTGCTGACATGTATCTGAAAATTTGTGAGTTAATCGAAGAATCCGAAGATTCACACATGGATTATGAATTTATAGAAGATGTTCTTAAAGAATTTATGGAGTCTAATTATAAAACTAAGGATAGTGAATCATATAGTGGCGCTACTCGGAATGCAGCTAAACACTGGGGAATAAGCGCCCCAATGGTAAGTTATGTAATGAACCATCGAAGCAAGCCTACAGAAGCTATGCTGGATGATATTGGCTATGATGAGTATACGATAACGTTTTACACCAAGAGGAGAAAGTAAGGTATAATTCACAACGGTTAATACTTGGTTTGTTAATCCCCGATAGGATAAAGCCGTAAAGCGACTATTTCATGAAAGATTGCGCGGCAATTTGACGGGGATTAATTTTTACTAGCTAGCCATCGCCATCGCCATCGCCATCGCCATCGCCATTGCCATTGCCATAGCCATTGCCATAGCCATTGCCATAGCCATCGCCATTGCCATTGCCATAGCCATTGCCATAGCCATTGCCATAGCCATAGCCATTGCCATAGCCATTGCCATCGCCATAGC
>JAAXHO010000034.1 GCA_012270795.1 Candidatus Poribacteria bacterium | reverse complement strand
GGGTTAGAAACCCCTCCAACAATATATAAGGTTCTTAAGTTTACACCTATAGGTAGAGCGCAGCGAAACCCGACACGTTTCATTCCTGTCGGGTTTCGCTGCGCTCTACCTGACCTACGATATAAACTATTCTTGTTTATCGGAATGACCGTTGGGATGCGGTGGTGGTGGTTCATCAAACGGGATACCCTTTGCTTCAGCAGATGCTTTCCGCCTTTCCCAATCTGCATGCCACGCGCGATAAATTTCTTCGCGTCCTTGTTCCAAACCTTGTTCCAAACCTTGTTCCAAACCTTGTTCCAAACCTTGTTCCAAACCTTGTTCGCGTGCTTGTAGCATCTTACTTGTAAACCTTAGCATGATTTCGCCTCCTATTTCAAATACACCCAAAATACAGATGAGTGCAAAATTAGAAAAAGGTACTACCTCTTTGATGACTAATCTGAATGTTTCCAATCCGTTTTGTGTTGGTGTCCGAGCCATATCTATCCACGTAATGATGGTATATACCACTGTCACAGTGAAAAGGATCATAATTTCCAGAACGATCCAATCTAACCGTGCGGACAACAACGGTGATCTCTGTTTTGCTTTCAATTTTACTTCTATATTTACCTCTATATTCATTGATTTTTAAGCATTATACCATATTTCACCAAAGAAATCCAAATTTATCAGAATCGCGGAAAACGCGGAATTCGCGGAAAAGACCTCTCCATCTAATCTTATTCCTTAGAAAATGCTTATTCTATGGTAGATATCTTCAGGATTATGTCTTTTCCGCGTCTCCCGCGCCTTCAGTGAATTCCGTGATTCTGTAAGCCTTGAACAGTGTAATCCGCGATTCTGATGAGAACAATCGAATTGCGAATTATACGTTTTACCCCTTTTGTCAAGTTCAAACCTGGTGAGGTTATTAGCGGAGGGGGTTTTTTGCGCGCCCTCACCAAAGAGGGGGCACATGGGGTGTTGTTTTTTAGTATCATTTCGCGCTTATATTAAAACCGCGTCGCATCACTTCAGCGAGTAGCTCTTCATCTGGTGCCTCATCAACGGATGGGGCTTTTTTGTTTTCCTGTTGTTTATGGGAAAACCCCATCGCTTCGCTGGCAGCTCTCACTTTTACGTAGTTGATGCCGAGGTACCTTTGTGTTGTTTTTACGTCCTTATGGCCGAGCATTTCCTGCACGACATAAATGTCATTTGTTTGTTCATAAAGCCGTTGCGCATAACTTTTACGTAGAGAATGTGTTGCGAGTTTACCGTTCAATCCAGCTTTTTCAAAAGCGCGTTTCAGCGCACCGTGTGCGTTTTGCCGGGTCATCGGTTGAGTACCTTGTCCATTTCGGGAGGGAAATAGAGGACGTTGCTTGTCAAGCGGCTCCCCATAGTGTTCAAGATGCCACTTGACAATCTCAAGTACCGCTGCACGTCCATCTGCATTAATAGGTACTGCACGTGAAGTCTCTTTGCCTTTCACGATAGACTTATCAAACAACAGATCGGTTACAGGTCTGTTGTTTTGATACACATCTCCGAGTGTGAGGCTCAAGAGTTCAGAAATACGTCCCCCTGTAGAAACACCAATGATAAACAAATACCTATTTCGAACAGCATACGTGCCTTCAAAGCAGGCGGCAACGCGGCAAATTTCTTCGTTCATTAAGGGTCTTGTACCCTTCATTGATATACCTCCAGACAAAAATATAGTAGACAGTACTTACGCATTCCCCCTTGATAAGGGGGTAGGAGGGTTAGATAGTGCGATATTCCAGTGTTTTAGTCTTTTCAACCCTACCCTCCCATACGCTATCGCTATGGGAACCCTTCCCCCTTATCAAGGGGACTTTAAGAGAAAATGCATAAGTCTTTGGTAGATTTTACATTTTGATAAGATTTAATAAATATATACATTTAAATATACGTCTCTGTTGCATGATTCTGCAATTGTCGGTGGGTTTTTAATCTTGATTGTTGTAAAGGTTTACAACATTGATATGTTTGGTAGGCGCGATTTTCCAGTCGTATCCACTAGTGCTGTCACCTTCCCATCCCACACGGTTAACGCTCTTCTCGGACTTCTGAATTTGTTCATTTATCCCCGAAATCCGTGTAATCCCATACCCGCATTCATACCGTTGATTTGGAGGTCGCTCCTAACCAACAAGGGGAAACAACACAAGGACTATAAAAGAAAAGTAGAGAGATTGCTGGCACAAACTCTCTACTTTATTAGGTTAGTTAGATAGGTAAGGTTAGTAATTCCGCCTTGAGGAAACCATCATAGCAACGGCAATTTGTATAAGCTCCCAAAAGGAGAATTATATATTAGTTGAGATTTCCTTCAATAAGGATACTGCAGTGTCCTTATATATACGACTTGTGCTAATTACTATTCAT
>JAAXHO010000140.1:1301-3189 GCA_012270795.1 Candidatus Poribacteria bacterium | reverse complement strand
CATTTATGCGGCACACGAGGAGTAAAATCACAAGGGAAGACAAATCTTTTCGGTCAACCATGGGGTTTGTGAGTGGTGATTTCTTTGCGATGTTTACATTTCCTTTTTTGTCAGGTGATCCTACAACAGCACTCGCTCAACCAGATGGGATAGTGATTACCGAAACAACAGCACGCAAATTTTTTGGAAATGTACAGGATTATAGCGCACTGATAGGGCAATCACTGAGTATAAAAAATAAGCTATTTATCGTGACAGGTGTTATGGCAGATGTGCCTACAACATCAAGTCTTCAATTCGACATATTGGTTTCGATAAAAGCCGAAAAAAGCTTTGGGCTTGCAAGACGTTACAACGATGCAAGTGCGTGGATCTTTGTGCAAATAGAGAAAACAAATGCTTCTCGCGTGCTTGAAGATCTCAATCACTGGACAAAAAAAGAAAAGTTGCGGGAAGAGATATTCGACAACAAACCATTTAACTTTATTCTTCAGCCCTTAACGGATATGTACTGGAATACAGACATTCCCAATCACTACGGACCGCGTGGCAATCCAACAGGGGTTTATATCTTGTGGGGACTTGCATGGCTGGTCTTGCTCATTGCGTGCAGCAACTTTATTACCCTATCGGTCGCAGAGTCTTCTGGGCGAGCAAAAGAAGTAGGATTGCGCAAAGTAGTAGGCGCCAATCGCGGTCAGATTATTCAACAGTTTTGGAGCGAAGCACTGGTATTGTGCTTCTTGGGCTTGCTCGTGGGCACTGCACTTACAGAAATCCTTTTGCCCGTATTCAATGGATTTGTGCATCAAAAATTGACCCTCGCTTATTTTGGCGATTGGTGGGTATTGCTGCTCATGCTCAGCATTGTCGGACTAATTGCCGGCAGTTATCCCGCTCTGGTCTTGTCGCGATTTCAACCTGTTTTAGCCATAAAAGGCGAAGCACGCCCTGGTGGGCGCAACTTTTTGACGCGCACGTTAATCATTTTGCAATACGCGGCGTCCATAGCCCTTCTGATTGGCACGGGTGTGATGCTTCAGCAACAGGATTATATGCGGAACAAAAACCTGGGCTATAACAAAGAGCAAGTCGCCATTGTGCAGACAAATTGGCGGACAGCCAAATCCTATAAGCAGGCCATTGTAAACGACTCACGCATTGCGGGTGTTACAATCACGGATCGCACATTTATCGATGGTTATTCTTCGACACGTTTTAAGTTTCCCGACGGCTCAATGGTTACGGTAAAGGTAATTGGTGTAGATGTTGATTATCTCTCTACTCTGGAGATACCTCTTCTCGCTGGCCGAAATTTTTCGGAAGACCATCCATCGGATCTGACCAAATCTGTATTGATCAACGAAACACTGGCGAAAAAATTGGGCGTTGAGAATCCGGTGGGAGAAACGCTGACGGGCTTTAGAAGGGATGGCGGCTTTAGAGATCCCGTTGTTATTGGTTTGGTGCGTGATTTTCACATCATGTCTCTGCACAACCGGATTGAGCCACTGGCATTGATGATGGAAAATTATAAATATGGCCCGTTTTTACTCATTCGCCTGCGCCCGGGCCAAATTTTTGAAACGATTGGGATGCTCAAAAGCACATGGGAAAAAGTTGCACCTAATATGCCTTTTGAACTCTCGTTTTTGGATGAAAACCTGAATCAACAATATGCCAATGAAGTCTATTGGTTCCGCGTATTGAGCCATTCGGCTCTGGTGGCTGTCCTGCTTTCGTGTTTGGGATTGTTCGGGCTGGCGTCACTGGCGGTTGCGCGGCGGACAAAGGAGATAGGAATTCGGAAGGTACTGGGGGCTTCTGTCCATCATGTGATGTGGTTGTTTTCCAGAGATTTTATCAAGTTGCTACTGGTCGCCAATAT
>JAAXHO010000140.1:0-1207 GCA_012270795.1 Candidatus Poribacteria bacterium | reverse complement strand
ATAAGCTATCAGGTCGCCCATCTTCGCTCAACTTCAAGAGATTCGTTAAAATCATCTGACATTTTAACGAGCTTCTTTGCGCTATGGTCTAAGACCAAACACAACTTGCTGTTCTAAAAAAAAAGTCTATATTTACTACAATGACTACACACTTTCTACGTGGAGAAAAAACAATGCCAACAGTAGAACTGGAATACCTGGGTAGTGATCTTATCATCTCTAAACAAACCGCAGAGCAAGAACTGGGACTCCACCCAGGAGATCGTATTGAAATCAGACCCAAAGCTGATTTTGAACCTGAAGTACAATCGTTGAAAAAATCCAGACTTCTCACTGAATCTCTCGAAAACCTCCGAGAAGCTTTCAAATCCTCGGATCTGGACGATTGGGAAACTCAAAGAAATCACCTGTGGTCAAAATGGCAACTTCCCACNNCTGATCGTTGATACCGATATCATCATTGACTTCTTAAGACGCCAGTCAGAAATCTTGCTCCAGGTTGCAAGCCAATATCGCTGCCATATAACAGCCATCTCGCTCTTTGAATTGCAGATCGGAGCAATCCGATCAGAGCAACAAAATCAACGATTTTCTCAAGCGCTCTCGCATTTTTCTATTCTACCATTCGACGCCAACGCTGCACACCATGCATCGATACTTGGTCGTCAGCTTCAGCAATCAGGCCAAATGATTGGCTTGCCCGATACAATGATTGCAGGTATTTGCCTCTCTCAAGACCTTCCACTGCTCACCCGCAACACCCGACACTATACAAGAATAGCTAACCTTCAGATTTTCACGCCAGACAATTTGTCCCTCACCTGAGCACACTAAAAATACCCTGCCGCACGGCGGAATTTTTTGAAGGAACCCGGTCACTCTCTATTCGACAAATCGGCGCATTGCGAGCGCATCTGGGCATTCCAGCGGATTTAGTGATAGAGGTTGATGCTGAGTGATGGGATAAATAATGATTCTACGGCTAATACAGCAGGCACATTGCAATCAAAACAATGTGCCTGTTTTTTGTATTTAAGTGTTCATTTTCGGACACTACTGTATCAAAATCGGACACTTATTAAACTGCGTTCAGATCACGAATTTTCATAACCCCTTGTAAAACATAGAATAGAGACTTTTGGCACAAAAATTGCTTGTTATTCTAATACGTTCACGCTACCTGAATGATGAATGGCTGACCGCTGAC
>JAAXHO010000277.1 GCA_012270795.1 Candidatus Poribacteria bacterium | reverse complement strand
GAATACTCTTGTTGGAGGGGTTTCTAACCCCGATTTATGACAAAACGCATCAGCATTCGTTGTTTTTCTATTTTCTGTTATTAATCGGGGTTAGAAACCTCTCCAACAAATAATAGGTAGCAACTTAGGTTAATATAACTGAAACTTATGGAGTTTTTAGTTCACCCCATTGTGTAGAATCTAAGAATATAGGTTTTATAGGTAGTGCAGCGGAACTGCGCTGCCATTTCGGTTGTGCAGCCCAAGCGTTATTGTTTATTAATTCACGACGTTCTGTTCCATCAGCATTCATCAGGTGGATAACCCATCTGGAATCTTGTTCATATTGAAAAGCAATCATGTTACCATCTGGAGACCAAGCAGGAACAGCCTCGTCAGTCGGTGTATCGGTTAATGCTGTTTTGTTGCCTCCATCAGAAGCATTCATGACATAAAGGTCAAAATCTGCTACATTTCCTACTCTACGCATTGAGCCATACACAATACGTTTCCCATCTGGAGACCATGCAGGGTAGGTGTCCATCAATGGTTGATGAGTCAAACGTTTTTCTTCAAGAGTGTTTACATTGATAGTATAGATATCCCAGTTAAGCAGGCGTTTTGAATGAAAAACTAAGTTTTTTCCATCTGGTGACCATGTCGGAACTTCATCTTGAAATTCATTGGTTGTTACGGTTTCTATCGCTTGGTTTTCCAAATTGAAAAAATAGAGATTGAAATGACCATTGCGATTAGATGAAAAAGCCAATCGTTTACCGTCTGGTGACCACGATGGGGCTTTGTCTTGTGCTGTATGATGTGTTATCCTTGTCTGGTTAGAACCGTCGGCGTGCATCACATAGATTTCATGATTCTCATCGCGCCTTGAGAAAAAGACAATTTTTGTTCCGTCTGGTGACCACATCGGATAGTAATCTGCTGAGGGATTGTTTGTCAGATTTATAGTTTTTTGACCCATGGAATCAGTCAGAAATATCTCCCAATTCCCATTAACATCGGAAGCGAAAGCAATTGTAGCCGATGGGAGTGGTTCACATAAAGCATTTTCAATTAACCAAAATAAGCATAAGGTCAATATTAGTAGAGAACTACAAGTAAATGTTAGCAAAATTCGCATTTTTTGTCAAATGTTTTGTAAATGAAGAGTATGTAGCGTTTTAGTTACTCGTCTGAACCAGTACTTGCAAGATTATCAGATTACCTCACTCCCACAAATGAAACTGGTTAAGAATTTATCTATCCAACCCCATGCATCATATCCCAATAAATAAAATATAGCAAAAACCCTATGCATAGTCAAGAAACAAATTAAAAGAAATTGACATACTTAGCAGCCTGTTGTAAAATGGTAAGTATGAATGCAATAGAATTGACAAAAACTCTTATTGGGTACGATACTGTAAGTCCAAATAGTAATGTTGAGGTAATGAATTACCTTACTTCCGTATTGGAATCAATAGATTGTGATGTTGAACGGGTTGAATATACTGATCCTGCGGGTGTTTTGAAAGTTAATCTGATTGGTAGAAAAGGAAAAGACAGCGGTGATGGTGGTTTTGCGTTACTTGGTCACATTGATACTGTTCCTGCTATCGGTTGGTCTGAAAATCCGTTTGAAGCAAGGATCTTGAATGGTAAGATGTATGGCCGTGGCAGCTGCGATATGAAAGGTAGTGTTGCATGTATGATAGAGGTGGCATCTCGGTATAAGGTTACTGATTTGCAGATTCCCCTTTATATTGTTATTACAACAGACGAAGAGGTCGGTTACTTCGGTGCAAGTGCGGTTGTCAAAAATTCTGAGATGTTCAAACAATTCGGATTTCCAAAATATGGTGTTGTTGGTGAACCTACTGAATTGAAAGCAGTATATGCTCACAAAGGAGCAGTCCGTTTTTCTGTCACTGCTTATGGACATGCAGCCCATAGCAGCACAGGTGAAGGTGAAAATGCAAACCTAAAACTTATACCGTTTCTCTCAGAAATGCGTGAAATCCATCAAGAATTAACAACAAATAAACGTTACTTCAACAATGAATTCACACCCCCCTACACCGATTGGAATATCACTATAAGTGATGGTGAGTGTACTGCAAACATTACAGCCCCGATGAGTGTGTGTAATATAAACTATCGTCCGATGCCGGGTGATGATGCACAGAAATGGATGGATCTTGCACGTAAATCAGCTGAGAAGCATGGTTTGGAATTTGACCTGTTTATCAACGCTGGCCCAGTACGTACAGCACCCGATGCTGAAATTATTCAAGCAGCCCTTGAAATAACAAGGGATTCGAAACTGCACACTGTCTCATATAGTACCGATGCAGCTATATTTTCCAAATACATGGAGACAGTGATTATTGGTCCGGGTAGTATTCTACAAGCACATACGGTTAATGAATGGATGGCGTTAGACCAGTTTGACAAGGGTGTTGAAGTTTTCAGTCAGTTTGTTGATCGGTTCTGCGTTTCCCCATAAACCCGTTAAATAATCTAAGAAGAACTATCATAACGACTTGTGCTAATTACTATTCATAATATACAACATGTTGTATTGTTTATTTATGCATAAACAACATCTTTTAATGCCATCAACTTACGACCTAAACATTTATTTATGAAAACACCGAGTGTGAAACCACCAAACTTGTTGTTCATCCGTGTCAAAAAACCCAAATGGGTTCTGGCA
>JAAXHO010000032.1 GCA_012270795.1 Candidatus Poribacteria bacterium | reverse complement strand
ATAGTAATTAGCACAAGTCGTTATATATGCAAATCACAATAATTGCTACGACAGTGAGTAACGATAGTAAGACGATAGTATTTCCTCTAATTGCCACATCAAATCCTGATACAGTCTCCACTAACTTCAGATTGGGTATTAAATCTCCAAAATCTAAAGCCGATAAATCAATTTTTATCCATGGCAAAAAGTAGCAGATTAATGCTATGTCTGCGCCTATCAACGGAATTTTAAGTGTGTTCAGTTTCATAGTGTTTTCCTTATGTTGTGTTTAATATCGTACATTTTTGAAAGTTCAAACCATAATATCCATTAACGGGCACCACATGCCTGCAGACATGCTTGCATGTGTCCCCTTGATTCAGCAGCGATTGTGCAGCACTGCTCCAAACTATATTCCCTTGCACCAATCACTTCAAGATTTAGCGGGCCTGTATAACCATTTTCATGTAAGACGCGTATGTATCCGACAAGGTCAATATCACCACGTCCGTTTGCTTGCAATTCAGGCGTACCTGGACCACGTTGTGTTCCCTTGCAATCACGGATATGCACATGTTTCACGCGGGACACTACAGCAGCGATAGCTTCAACAGGATTTTCACCAGCACGGTGAATATGAGACGGATCCATATCTATCCCAAACGCCGGTGACGAAATCTCTTTCATTGCACGAAGTGTCGTTGGCGTATTATAGATGCTTGCTCCCACATGCGCTTTCACACAAAGCGTCACACCATAATGCTCCGCTCTTTCCGATAGACTACCAAGAGAATCAATCACACCACCCCAAGCAGATTCATCGTCTGACGCACCACCAGGACCACAGTTGACAATCGGAATCCCTATCTCTACCGCTGCTTGAAATGCAAGCTCCATTCTCTCTGCATCGCGTGAGGGTTGCTCCATCGCTAACAACTCAAGGTCGTACTCTTTTGAAAAACGCTTGATGTCATCAGCAAGTTCTTTCCAGTTTGTAAGAACAAGATGTTGACTCATCCCGTCAATCGCTGAAAGTTCAATGCCGTCATAACCTGCCATTGCAATGTACTTAAATGCAGTCTCCATATCATACCCGCCAAAAAGCACAGAATTTGCTCCTAATTTCAAATGTCCTTCTCCTTCTAAAATCTTATAAGTAGCAACTTGAGTTATTTTAACATTATTAGATTTCGTAGGTCGGGTAGAGCTTGCGAAACCCGACATTTATACCGAAACAGTAATATTGTCGGGTTTCACAAGCCCTACCCGGGGAATGCCAATAAGGCATTCATACCTTTGATTTCTTGATTTAGACCTACGATCTAATTTTAAACATCAAAATATTTATGTACACTCCTCAATTATATCAATTCTATTCTAAAGTCCACTCAAACTCGGAAGTGGATGTGGACGCACCAAAATGCCACCCTGTTCATAAGACTCCATCGCCGCCCACGTATATTCAAGCACAGCCAAAGCATCTCTACCAGAAGCACGGATTTTTTCCTTCGGCACACCGTTGGTTATGTCTTCTAAAAACGCATGAATTCTAAGCGGAAAGGTCTGTGAAAAATCACTAATACCTGAATCTGTTACAACGACATCTCCTCCTTCAGGTGCACCGGGTGAGGGCCAGAAAGTAACCTTCTCAATGCAATTTTCAATACAAAATGTCCCACGTGTACCAGCAAGTTCAACACTCCACCAACCCCCGAGCCCAAAGGTAGCATCACCACGTTGACTCAACAGATAACCTATACACCCATTCTCAAAGCGAAGGTGAATACTATTGATGGATACCATCAGATCCCCTTCACGCCGCCGAAAATGCGGACGTTCCATAAACGCTTGCACATGCGTCACATCCCCGCAAAAATGTCGCATCACACTGAACGGATGTGACAAAAACGCCTTCACATGAAAATAAGGGAAACCGTCTGAACGCGGGGCTTTAGAATAACTGTAATTAAATTCACCACCAGCAAAACCCATCTTGTGTAAGATATAAACCATCTCACCAATCTGACCATTCTTGATATATTTCATCGCCTGCTCAGCAGGCGGAGTAAAGTAGTGGTTGAGATTGCAGCCGAGGTAGAGATCTTTTTCTGTGGCTTTTGCAACCATATCGCGCGCCTCTCCAATGTCGTTGGAAATCGGCTTTTCAACAAGAACATGCTTGCCTTTTTCAAGTGCCTCCATAGTCGGTTCATAATGCCAACTCCCGTTCTCATTCCCACCAGTCGTAACATCAACGATATCTAAGTCAGGCTCGCCATCAATCATATCCGCTAAACTATAATATGCTTTTACACCCAGACGTTCTGCCGAATTATCAGCACGTTCCTTCACAATATCGCATACCGCAACAAGGTCCGCTAAATCATCATTTGCGTGGCAATTTGCATGATTATTACCGATCCCGCTCATCCCCACAACGCCAACTTTTAATGCCATTTCGTATTTCCTTCCAAAAACTAAATATAGACTATATGATACAACATTCTATACGGTTAGAGCATGTTTGTCAACAATTATTACAGAGGCATTCAATTGTCGATTAAGCACACATTCTAACTTATGTTTCCTAAGGTAGGAGCGACCTCCTGGTCGCGACCGGGAGGTCGCTCCTACAGAAGATGGAGAAATTCGGGGTTGAAAACCCCTCCTACAATAGTACATTTCGACAATTGAATGCCTCTGACAATTATTATAAATGGGATTGTGTTAAACGGATGTGTAAAGTTGTTTTCACTTGTCTGAACCAGGATTTTCAAATCAACGGTATGAATGCCTTATGGCATTCCCCGGGATTTACAGATTACCAGGATGACCTCATCAATAGTTTTTTACACAGATTTATGCCAACTTATGAATGGTGCGTCTTACCTCAAACTCATAATCCTGTAAATCTGTAAATCCTGCAAATCCTGGTTCAGACAAGTGAAAACAACTTTACTCACAATTCATGCCAAAAACTTTACGCACCCTAAATGGGCAGGGTTATTTAGTTTTCAGTATTTTGGCAGATATTTATAACATTCGTGAATTAGAGGCGTAGGTCCAAATCAAGAAATCAACGGTATGAATGCTATATAGCATTCCCCGGGTATGAATGCCTTATGGCATTCCCCGGGTAGAGCGTATGCGAAACCCGACATTATAACCACAAGCAATATATGTCGGGTTTCGCATACGCTCTACCTATAAGTGTAAACTTAAGAAATGAACCTCTTGTTGGAGGGGTTTCTAACCCCGATTTCTTGAGCAAAA
>JAAXHO010000146.1 GCA_012270795.1 Candidatus Poribacteria bacterium | reverse complement strand
ACATTAACAGAATATATTTATGTTGCATGACTATGGATTTTTCTTTCTATTTTTTGCGTTTATTATACCAATTCTAAAAATATTGTCTCATTAAGGAATTCCACTGTTATTGCTGGTTGGGGTACCTCTCTTCGGTAAGAGCGACCTCCCGGTCGCGACCAGGAGGTCGCTCCTACCAGATCTCCGCAGCTAATGAGAAATTGTATTTTGGAAATGGTATTAGAATTTATACGGACAAATTTATCAACATCATTTGCATTTCAACAAAATATTGTATAGACTCTAATTATCAAGGAAAATCAAATTTTATGCAAGAACATCAAAACATCAATAGTCAGATAATACGACTTGCAATCCCAAACATCGTAAGCAATTTCTCTATCCCACTTCTTGGCGCGGTAGACACTGCATTGATGGGACGGTTGGAAACTGAACACTATCTCGGTGCTGTTGGAATCGGTGGTGTCATCTTCAGTTTTATCTATTGGGGATTCGCTTTTATTAGAATGGCGACAACGGGATTAACTGCACAAGCTTATGGGAAAAACGATGCCGTAGAATGTGGACGCTTGCTACAACGAAGTTTATCTATCGGAATCTTATGCAGTTTTCTTCTTTTGATCTCTCAGTGGGTAATTGCTGATGTTAGCTTTTTACTCATCAATACAAGCTCTGAAGTCGAACAACTTGCACGCACCTATTTTCATATCCGCATCTATGCTGCACCTGCTACGCTCTGTCTCCATGCGTTCCATGGCGTTTTTCTGGGTTTACAGAACGCCAAATACCCGATGCTGTTGACTATTATAGTTAACCTCATTAACGTCATACTGAATTTTATTTTTGTAAACACACTTGGTATGAATGTGGATGGCGTGGCGATAGCAACTGTAATTGCACAGTATTTTGGTCTCATACTAGCAAGCATACTTTTCCTCACCCGCTATCACAATCTACTAACTTCATGGAATTTTCGCGTCATCCTTGTATTATCCAAACTGAAACTATTTTTACGGATTAGCGGTGATATTTTTATACGCACACTTTGTCTGGTATTTAGTTTTGCATATTTTACGGCGAAATCAGCAGCTTTGAGTGATACCGTTTTGGCAATAAACACAATCCTGCTCCAGTATATCAACCTAATGTCTTATGCAATAGATGGATTCGCATTTGCAGCAGAAAGTCTAATTGGTAAATATAAAGGGGCACAAGATATGAAAAATCTTAAGCGGACAACCCGTCAAATATTCTTATGGGCATTCCTATTTGGCACTATAATTATGTCACTCTTCGCTATATGCGGAAATCAGTTGTTACAACTTTTCACTGATAAAGTAAACCTTATTGGAAAAGCCAAACCATATCTTATATGGATTGTTATCGCACCCGTTGTAAACATCGCAGCATATATTTGGGATGGTATCTATATTGGAGCTACCGCAACAAAACCTTTACGGAATTCTATGATTGTTGCAATGATGCTTTTCTTAGTTTCAGTCTATATATTGATTCCGTATGGTAACCATGGTCTTTGGGCTGCATTTACTTTGCTTTTAATTGCCCGTGGCGTTCTGTTAACGGTGTTGGCACCAAAGCATCTGTTTAGCACATATAAAGATTAGTTCACTCAATTACACAACACAAATTGAATAACTGCAATAAATTGACATCTACAGGTATATATGTTAAATTAACAAGAACGTTATTTATTGCTAATCTACTTTTCATTTAGAAGTATTGATTATTGACACTATATTTTTAAGGAGACTATGAGATGTACGTAATTGTTGCACCTATTCAAATTAAAGAGGGATATAGAAAAGAATTTATCGAAGCCATGATAGATGACGCAAAGGGCTCAGTTCGTGATGAACCGGGTTGTTTGAGGTTTGATGTAATTCAGGACGGTTCTGATGAAAATCGGATATGGTTATATGAGGTATATGTGGACGAGGACGCATTCAAAGCACATTTGCAAACACCACACTTCATTAAGTGGAGAGATACCGTCAAAAATTGGTTTGATGAAAACGAATATAAAGGGGCTGGTGGTGGCAGTTTTGTCATTTATCCCCCAGAAGAAAATTGGAAGTAGGCTGGTTTATTAAAGCAGATGACTAATTCTGCAAACATTTAAATGTTCCGTAAACCTATAAAGATTACTGTGTTTATTAACATAGACATAGCAAGACTTTTTCATGTAAAATTTTTTAGTAGTCAAATATGAGAGAAGTTACTTTTTATCGGACAGCATCAGGAAATTGTCCAATTGAGCAATTTTTGGACTCTCTCACAGAAAGGCAAAGTGCAAAAATTATATGGACATTAGAATTGGTTGAAGAATTAGAGATCGTCCCTAAGCAATACTTCAAAAAACTCGTTGATACGGATGATATATGGGAAATAAAGGTTAAAATTGGTAGAGATAATTTCAGAATTCTTTCTTTTTTTGACGGACCGAATTTAGTTGTTCTAAATCACGCATTTTCTAAGCAAACACGGAAAATTCCAAAGTCAGAAATTCGGTTAGCTGAGGAAAGAAAACGTGATTATTTTAGGAGAAAAATACAGTGAGCGATTTAAAACAATACGTAGAAAAACGTAAAGCAAGAGATCCTGAGTTTGCTGAGATTTACGAAAAGGGGTCCATGGAATTTAAACTCGGTGTCCTTCTCAAGCATGCAAGAGAAGAAGCAGGTTTGACTCAAGAAGAAATGGCACAAAAACTAAATACCAATAAATCTGCAATTTCAAGAATAGAAAACCACGCAGAAAAAGTCACACTCTCTACATTGGGAAAGTATGCAAAAGCTATTGGAAAAAAAATACATTATTCCGTCGGATAATTAATTCATTATTATCCTTCTAAACCTGCAGCATGTCTACCAGCAGCCGGATCCCCAGCAGCGTAAAACAACCCACTGGCATGGTCAATAGACAGCATCACAGGAACTCCAATTGGATTGGATTGTGCATGAACCTTATGTCCACGCTTAACAAGTTCATTCCGAGTTTTGGGACTGATACTATCACTTATTGTCAAAGAACCAGCTTCCTTAAACGTTTGTTCACGATTAGGATTTGGGTCAAATGAGTCTTGGTGATGTGCAGTCGCAAAACGCGGTGCTGTGACTGCATCTTCTGGTCGCATTCCAAACTCAACGAAATTCAGCAGTAAGTTCAGTGTCACTTGGTCCTGTAAGTCTCCACCAGCAACGCTTATTGCTAATATGGGAACACCGTCCTTAAGAACCAATGTGGGTGTTAGTGTTATTCTCGGACGCTTACAAGGTTCAATACAGTTCGGATGTCCAGGAGTTGTGTTGAGGCTACGCAAGCGATTACCATAACTGACACCTGTTGTACCAGTACCTCCCGCGTGATAAACATTAGCACTCGGTGTCGCAGACACGACATTTCCCCAACGGTCAGCAACGACACATGTAGTCGTTCCACCAACACCAGGGCGAAACACACCCTCTGCTTTTAGCGGTTTCATGTTTTCTACATCACCCGGCCTCGCTTCAAGCGATGCATTATTCATATCAATCAACGGACGACGCATCTCAGTATACGGATCGGAAAGCAACGCATCCATTGGCACATCTACAAATTCAGGATCCGCGTAGTATTCATCCCTGTCAGCCATCGCTAACTTAAGTGCTTCAGTCACAACATGCACATATTCTGCTGAGAATTGCCCCATCCCTTTGAGATCGAAACCTTCCAATAGACGCAATGCTTGACATAGATAGGGGCCTTGTGTCCATGGACCGCATTTGCATACAGTATATCCATGATACTCAACTGTCACAGGAGCTTCAATAGGAGTGAAATGTGCAGCAAGATCGTTCTTACGAAGAAACCCGCCATTCTCAATGTAAAACGCTTCTAATTCATCAGCAATATCACTATGAACACCGTTCCGTCCATAAAATCGATCGCTTGCCGCTTGCACTTTTTGCTCACGACTACCTGATGTTTTCCGTTCCGCCTCAACCATTCTTCTAAGAGTCACTGCCAATTTCGGATGCCATTCGGTTTTACCCGCATCAAGCAATGCCAATGTAGGCGCGACAATATCCTCATAAGTCATTGTACCATACTGTATCAGTGTAGTTATACATAGGTCAACAACTGAGGGCACTGGTGCCATTTTGACATCAAAGTTTGGAATTCCATTTTCCATATACCAATCAACCGCAGCTTGAGATAACGGGGCACGCCCTTGTCCTGAAAGGGACTTGACTTCACGTCTCTTTGCGTCATAGATTAGGAGCGGCACCTCTCCACCGATAGAACACTGTCCATGGTCTGTAACATTGAGTGCCAGAATAGTAGCGACTGCTGCATCTGCAGCATTACCTCCTGCCTCCAAAATTTCAATCCCTGCTGCGACCGATTTCGTATCACCCGCAGCAACAACACCCGTTTTACTTACTCCTTGCCAACCGATTTGTTCTCTTTCTTGCATTGATGATCCTTTACATGTTCGTTAATAGATTACCATAACCTAAATAGATTACCATAACCTAAATAGATTACCATAACCTAAGTTTTCCCTATGTAGCACTATCTGCCAGATTGTGCTTGTGAGGGCTCAAACTGGATTGCTACAAAAGAGAGACATTATGTATCAGAAATGGTATAACATTCCTTCTATAGAGCATAGCATTAAATGTCATCTTATGCAATTCATAACGGATGTGTAAAGTTTTTGGCACTTGTCTGAACCAGGATTTTCAGGATTATCAGATTTTCAAATCAAGAAATCAACGGTATGAATGCTATATAGCATTCCCCGGGTATGAATGCCTTTTGGCATTCCCCGGGATTGGAGTTTGGGCGAAACATCTTTTGTTCACAGCCAAGTCAGTCTCTATTTGGAATGGAACTCAACAGCATCAGGCTCTAATCCTGGAAATCTACTAATCCTGAAAATCCTGGTTCAGACAAGTGAAAATAACTTTACTCATAATTCATGCCAAAAACTTTACACATCCATTCATAATACGAATGGTTACCTACGAAAAAAGGTCTGTAAAGTTTTTGGCATGAATTGTGTGACTTTTTTCGCTTGTCTGAACCAGGATTTACAGATTACCAAGATAAGAGTTTGGGGCATTATGATTTTATTCAAAAGTTGACATCAATTCGCATCAAAAAACCTTGATGAGGAAAATCCTGGAAATCTACTAATCCTGAAAATCCTGGTTCAGACAAATACAAAAAACTTTACACCCACGAAAATAGTACCACTTGAAGAAAGTACGTAACTCGGTTAAAATACTACTACCTATACAAAATCAAATCGGGAAACGTTGGTGATCCAATGAGAATTCCAAACATGCTTATCATTGGTGAAGAATCGCAAGCAGGAACTTATGTATTGCGAATACGACTTTTTGAGGATACCGATTTACAGTTTGGACGTTTTAGGAAAGGCAAACGCATCTCACTTCCCGCCTGGGCATTACACCTATGTTGGTTCAGCACTATCATCAAAAGGATCTACTTCTCTTGCCCGACGACCTGTTCGCCATGCAACACGAAATAGGGATAAACCCCCACACCTCATTAGAGACAATATGATAGAACAATTTGATACAGTGGGATTAGGACCAAAAGACCTACTACCCAAAAGCGGTAAAAAACTATTTTGGAATATAGATTATATGCTGGATTTAGTAACTGCAGAAATAATCAACATCATCGCAATTCGTTCTCCTATACGTTTAGAATCCATAATCGCAAAGTACCTTGAACAGCACCCCGCAACACAGATTATTGAAAAGGGTTTAGGGGCAAATGATTCACCTAAGAACACACATGTTTTGCAAATCAACGATGAAGATAGATACTGGAAATCCATAGCGGATTATATGCAGAGTCAATTCATTAAAAATTAAACTACCGAACATTGAACTTCAATCAAAAAGGGAACATTATGTCACAACAACCAAATATACTTTTTCTGCTGACAGATCAGCAACGATACGATTCACTCGGTTGCAATGGGGCACCAGTTTGCCAAACACCAGCATTAGACAATCTCGCTGCGACCGGTATGCGTTTTACAAAAGCCTATACACCCATAGCCCTGTGTTCTCCAGCACGCGGCTCACTCCTCACCGGACTTTACCCACATAACCACGGGCAGCTCTCAAACATGGGAAACTTCAACGGTGTTTTTGGAGAACAGATACTCAATAAGCCAGCATACCCACAACTGCTGAAAGCTGCTGGATATAACGTTGCATCTATCGGTAAATGGCATTTAGCAAAACAGGGCGACACTGAGTTTTGGGGTTATGACAAATGGCATCCCTATAATGAGTGGCATCAATGGTTACGCGACGATGGAATTGACTTTAGGATAGACCGAGATGCTGTCCAACCCTTTGAGTGGGGTGGGGATGCACCTTTCTACGGAAAACTACCGCTACCTGCTGAACGGACAATGGAAGCGTGGACTGCAGACAAAACAATCGAATTAATTAACAGATATTCTGGTTCCGACAAACCTTTTATGATCGCGGCAAATTTCTTTGGACCGCATTTCCCTTACGCTGTACCAGAACCTTATGATACGATGTACGATCCTGATACCGTTGAACGTTGGGCAATTTTGACGAACAATTCATCAACAAACCGCTAATCCAACAGAAAGAGATGCTGCGATGGAATGCCAGTCACCTGACATGGAAAGATTGGCAGAAAGTTATCGCTGCATATTGGGGTTTCTGCACCTTCATTGATCATCAAATTCAACGAATTTTACAAACTCTTGATGAGAACAATTTAGCAGAGAACACTATTGTCATCTTTTCTACTGATCACGGAGATATGCTCGGAAGTCATCGGCTGTTCAACAAGGGATTTCACATGTATGAAGAAACGCACCACATCCCGCTTATTATCCGATGGCAAGGTGTTACTTCACCTGGAACAACCTGTGATGAATTTGTAAACCTCGTCGACCTTATGCCTACTTTTTTGGAAATCGGTGACGCAACAATGCCTAACAATCTTGACGGCAGGTCTATTGTACCACTGCTTAAAGGTGAAAAAGTTGATGATTGGTACGACGATGTTTTTGCAGAATTTCATGGATACGAAGCAACCCTTGCAACTGTCCGGATGGTACGCACGGATCAGTGGAAATACGTCTATAATCCATACAGCCAAGATGAACTCTACGACATGCAAAGCGACCCGCATGAACTACATAACCTTGCAACACATCTTGGCTATAAACACGTACTACGTCGTATAAAAGACCGTATGGTTAAAAGACTACGTGACACCAGAGATAACATCGTGATGGAAGGTGGATGGCAAAGCAATTCCTATGACCTACTGGTGTCTGACAGAGAAAAGTAGCAAGTCAACTATAGTGTATTATTTCAATAATTCACTATAAATAATACCATTTTTAATTTATATTGTCTTTTTTATGTAGCATAAACTTCCAGTTTGCGCCTAAAGAATGACTACCCTAACAACCGTTCTAACAGGGTTATTTAGTTTTAAGAGTTTTTTGTTATTCAAATTTACTCAAAGTTAATATCAAAGGTCGGTAGGTGTTAAAAATTCGCAAGGAAAACCGAAAACTATGGTGATTTATTGAAATAATTATACACCTCTTCTGTAGGAGCGACCTTTGGTCGCGACCGTGCGGGCTCTTCTGTAGGAGCGACCTCCCGGGTCGCGACCAAAGGTCGCTCCTATAACTCAGAATGTAGAATTAATTGTATAATTTACCATAAATAACCCTGTAGTGACATTTAGAAGGGTGTGTAAAGTTTTGTCACTTGTCTGAACCAGGATTTTCAAGATTTACAGATTTTCAGGATGATGAGTTTGCGGTATTACGTGCCATTCATAAGTTGGCATAAATCTGTATCAAAAATATTGATGAGGTAATCCTGGTAATCTGATAATCCTGAAAATCCTGGTTCAGACAAGTGACAAAAACTTTACACACCACATTTAGAATTATTTATTGATAAATATTTTGTTTTCTGATAGTATATATTTATTATTGCACATTCTGTTCTTAGATTTTATTGAAAATGGCAAAAAAAGACGAAGCCTCCCGCCGGTTTACCGTTGCACGCTCAATTATTAATAGATGGTTAGCAACTGGGACATAACTGTTGTTTTTGCCTCCTTATTCTCCAGATTTTATAATCCGATTGAGCATGATTTTGCAAACATCAAACACCTACGTGAATACAATGTGGATATGCCACTAAATGAAGTTAAAAACATGTATCAATAATTCTAAAGTTCACTATATTTATCCTTAAGGTATGTGTGAATTTCTCTTATAAAAAGTGAGGGCTAATTAATGACAACGATAAAAATATTTATTAAAACATTTTTCATAGTTTCAACACTCTTTTTGTCAAATACTTATGCGCAGCAGCAAGTTCCGTTCACTGAGCTTGAAACAGACAGACATCACGTCAGTGCAATAGCATTTAGTCCTGATGGAAAGACACTCGCCATTGGATACGATCAATCAATCCGTTTGGTTGATATAGAGAGCAACGAAACGATCCATACACTTCAAGGAAATCAAGAAATAACGGGTGAGATCGTATTCAGTCCTAATGGAAAATTTATCGCAAGTGGAGACAATAAAAATGTGCGTGTCTGGAGAACAAAAAATGGAAACCGATTCAAGAATTTTAAGGGACACAATAAACCTGTGAGTTGTGTCGCGTTCAGTTCAGATGGGAAATATCTCGCAAGTGGCGACACCGATGGTACAGGGGGCAATGAAAGTATCCGAATATGGGAACTTAAAGCTGAAGAAGAACCGTTACTTCTTATGCTACCGAATCCTCCTAAAAACACTTGGCAAGTTCAGCAGTTATTTTTTATGCCTAAGAGCGATGTGCTTATAGCAAGTCATTTGGGACATTCAACACTTCGCTTTTGGGACATCCAGACAGGCGAACTTTTCAAGCAAGTTGATACGGGAACGAATACAATGCATGCCATTGCTTTTAGCGCAGATTGGAAAAGGTTTGTATATGGGGCACACCTTGGTATGCAATGGTGGGATGTTGAAAACGAAGCACTTATAAGTGATGTCGTCGGACCCTTTTACTTCAATAGCATAGATGACCACAATTTGGAGGGACGATTAGACTACTTTTTTCGTGATATTGATTTAAGTCCTGATGAAAAAACCATCGTTGCGACCCAGCTAGAAACTGTTGTTGAGTTGTGGGATGCAACAGACACTGCAAGAGAACCGATCACTGTTCTAGAAGGACACAAAGGAAAGGTAATGCACGTTGCATTCAGTCCAGATGGGTGTCTCGTAGCAAGTGCTGATTCAAAGGGAATTGTGAGACTCTGGGAGGTTCGTGATATTTTAGCAGACCAAGAGGTAAATGAAGTTTCCGAAGACATCAACGGAGATGGCACTGTCAACATTCAAGACCTTGTTACCGTTGCTAACGCATTCAGGTGAAAATCACTCTTATTTGAGTTCTGTTTTTCCTTATCGCACTCTATCAAATGCAAAGTATAGAATTCGGTTATTATGTAATACCATTTCTAAAATATACTGTCTCATTAGCTGCGGAGATTTGGTAGGAGCGACCTCCCGGTCGC
>JAAXHO010000173.1 GCA_012270795.1 Candidatus Poribacteria bacterium | reverse complement strand
TGCTTGGGTTCTTGCGTCATGGTGTCATCCTCGGCCATATAGCAACTTTCTGGGTCATCAATTATCTGCAGCTGAGTATCCAATAACTTTTCGATTTCTTCATCAGTCGCAGGTTTCAGGTAATATTTCCTTCTGGTTGCCTCACAGTGACCAGTATTCATCTGGTACAACAACGCATTTTGACCTTGGACGAACTGAGATTTCTCGAAGAACGTATCCCACGCTTTTCGGATGTTGTCGGGATTGTACCGTTTATCATCTATTCGGAAAAACTTGTACAGCGCCTCTTTCACGTACTTTGCCTGACATGTGAACTTCTTATTTGTAGTTGACGGGAATGCTAGCTTCGGTTCCAGACCATTATTCTCCTCCCTGAAGTATTGATGCAGGTCATCCAGCCACTTTCTGTTCTGTTCCGTCATTCTAACAAAGTTGGGAAACTTCGCTCCAGTTTTATGTTCGTAGGTCGTTAGCACTTTCTTCTCTTCCATGGTTTTGTACTCCTCAAAAGTTAGGTTTAGTAGTGCTCCGATCCTGCAATTTGATTCCGAGTGAATAACAAACACTAGGAGGCATAAATACTCAAGGTAAGTGAAGTCTTTGTAGACGTTCTGACCCAGCATTTCCTTGACCATCTGACGAAGATGACTCACTTGGTACAAATTGGGAACCAAATCGAACCTTGACTGCATGCGCTGATTGACCTCCTTTGACGCCTCTTTTGAAGTCTTTCTAAGCAGGGTTTTCACTTCTCCTCGCATCATGTTCATATTGAATCTCATTTCCTTCTGTTTGTAGGAGTTGCAAAATTCAAGAAATCTATTAAATTCGAACATTAATTTTCGCATGGTCTGGAAAGTGTACTTCTTTTCCAACTTGACTCTCCGGAATGTTGACTTGACATTACCAGGTTTCTTCAAAAAAGACGTTCCATCAAGCATTTGTGCCAAAAAACTTCTTTGGAAGCGACTAATCTTCTGGTCACCTGCCTCACTTCTGTTATCATCATAGTCATCAAGCAATTTATGAGTGGTTTTCCCTTTTCCAGGGCAACTGGGCATACCATTGAGGAGGTTCGGTGGGAATTCGTCCATGGAATTGGCTTTTACTTTGATGATTTCGTGTCTTCTGCATTTTTTTTGTGTTTTTTCTTGCCTGTGAACCTTGAAAAGCACATGTTACACTGGTACACTGTGGACACACAGATCCTTGTAGCATAAAAAGAAAGCAGCAATTTTCGATGGTGAGTGGGTAGAACATGACTTTTGGTCAAGTGTTGTCTCAGATTCGCCACTTTTGCATAGCAAAGCACACACTGCTTGATTCGACGTTGTTTCGGTCTTTTGCCTTGTAACATCTCTCGTTGGAGTTTTCTGCCTCGGCGTTCTGGAATGAATAGCTCGGAAGTACTTTCGTGTTCAGTATTTGCTAGAACTGGGCCACTGGTGGTTTCGTTTCGCTCAGAAATGTCACAATTGTCCCAAATTTGCTCATCTTGATCACTCATAGACCGCATAAAATCCAAACAAAGATTGTCCACCGCATTGTTTGTAGTCGGGGAAAACGCCAACGGAGCATATTCTGCCAGGTTAGTTATGTCATCAAACGACGTTTCAGCTTCTGACATTGTATCTGAAATTTCAAAATTACAAAAATTCACCTCATTATACAAAATGCGTCCAAAAATTTGACAGAGAGTCTCCGGCGTGTTTGTTTTCACCGTCGACTTAATTTGAACGCGATTATAAGAACGGCCGTGTTTTGACAGCGCGTACAATTCAACTGTAGCGTGGAAAATCAGAAGCTTGAACGATTTTGATTGGTTAATTATTCATTTGCAAACGTATATGTGGAGCACGTGACCTAACGGCAGAAAGTCTCCATAAAATAAACGCCGCTATCAGAACGCTTCTATATGCACAAAAAATTGTCATAGAGGTGCTATATGCTGAAAAAAATCTCGAACGTGGTAAATGTGAGTGATTTCGCAAGTATCTCAAAAAATACAGCCCTGGCTCATAATTCAAAATATATCAATGAGAAAAGTCGTTCGTGACGCAAATAAATGGCAATTTCTAAATGACTCTCCAACCCCCGGCAAAAAGGGGCCGAGAGGCAATTTGACCCCCCTCCCGGAGTTTCACGGGAGCCGGGCCGCATCTGATCGTCATGATGATGATGATGATGAT
>JAAXHO010000202.1 GCA_012270795.1 Candidatus Poribacteria bacterium | reverse complement strand
GACCCGGATGAACTCAAATCCAAACTCGCCTTCCGCGTTTATAACCACATCCACAGTTTTTTTCAAGGCTATTACCGAGACGGGGACTTCGGCTATAACGATAGGAGTACCGCCCTCTATAAGGTGGACTACCCCGATGAGGCAGATTATAACGGGACAGATACCCTTTTTCATTGGAAATGTCGCGATAGCTACTACGTTAAAACGGCAACAAGGTTCAATAGTATCGCTTTTGAGATTGAAGGAAAACGGATTGAATATCGGTTAGAGGGAGAAGCAAGTTCGGGCATCGCGCAGAACAACAATCGCGATAATTTCAAACATTATCGCTTTGGTAGAATTGATCCTCCCAAACCTGATGATCCCGATCAGACATGGCAGGTCATTCTGCACTTGGCAGAAACTTCAACGCCGAAAGCTGAAATCTACCGCGAAATGAGCACTCAGATTTTTAGTGAAACGAACGACATAGACATCTATCTCCATGAACGAGCCAAGACAGGTGAAGAAAAAGGAAAACCGATCTTTAAAGACCTCGCCAACACTTACGACAAGGTGAATGACGGCAAACTACAAGGCATCAACGCGTTGCGTCTTAACTTAACGGATTATGCGAATAAGTTGGCAAGTCATCCCGACTTCACGGAACTCGGAAAAAATAAAGCCCTGAGGCAAGAGGCACTTCAAGAACGTCCAAAGGTCATCCGATTCCATACCTTTGACAAAAACCTGAATACCTTCTTTGTCGGTATGGATTCTGACTATTTTATCCACAAGGATTTGGATAGATTCCTGAAAATTGAACAACGCCGTTATATCCAAAACAACATCCTCGGCGATCTGGACACGCTTTTGAACCTTAGTCCTGAAAATCCTGCGTTCGCTATAGCGACTGCCTTTCGTAGCGTCACGGATGAAGTGATTGACCTACTCGTTGCTGTGGAGACATTTCAGAAGCAGCTGTTTCTGATGAAGAAAAAGATCGTCTCTACTGACTATCTCATCTCTGTCGGTAAAATTTCGGAGGCGACAAAAGATGACCCCGATCAACGCGAAGCACTCATCTCACAGATTCTACAAAACGCGGCGCAGCTCACCGATTGGCGTGAAACCTTCGGCATTGATATTACAGGACATCTGCCGCTGCTGGAGGGGTTATATCCCACGCTACCGTTGGACACCCAGCATTTTGACGAAGCCTTTACTGATGGCCTCCTTGCATTGTTTGAAGATTTAGAATCGCAAATTGACGGTATGCTTCTCAACAGTGAAAACTTTCAGGCGTTAAATCTAATTGAGGAAAAATATCGTGGAAAAATTAAGTCCATCTATATTGATCCACCCTATAACACTGGCTCAGATGAGTTTGTTTACAAAGATTCATTTCGACACAGCAGCTGGTTATCTCTGATGTATGATAGGTTATTGCTCAGTCGAGAAATCGCACAGGATAATTCATCAATTGCGATAAGCATCAACGAAGAAGAACTATTCAATCTAAGATTGTTGCTTGACGAAGCACTAGGCAACGAAAATTACTTAACGACTATCACTGTAAAGGTTCGTCATGAAGGCAGAATACTAACAGGAGATAAAAACGTACATGAAGTCACAGAACAACTCCTTGTTTACCGCAACAGTGATGATTTCACACCCAAAAAAAGAATCGTAGACAATACGTCAATTGACAAATACTGCTGGAACGTTACAGAACTTGCCCAATCAAAGCAGACATTAGACCTGGGAGGTAAAGAGGTCACTCTGTTCGCTCCAGAAGAATTCTCTATAAAGCGCGTTGAGTCTTCAGAAGAACATCTGAACAAGGAGAGTATCCGCGGGAGTATTAAAACGAAAAACTCCAGTGGAAGATTCTATACGATTCACTTGGAACCTATCTCCGATAAGTACCAGGGATACTTATTTAAAGTCCCAGATATAGGTGCTGATGGATTGGGTTATCGCTATTTTTGTGTCCCAGGCACGCATGAAAGAACGAAAAATGGATTCTATTTTCAAGGAGTTCCTGTCAATAAACCCGATACGAAAGAACATCCTTATCCCAATCATTGGGAGGCAGAAGAAGGGTACTGGGATATGGTAGATGTGTTCAACACAGTTGGACAGGAAGGAGTCGTATCCTTTCCGAATGGAAAAAAACCTTTAGCTTTTGTTACAAAATACCTGATCCTTGCTGGTGTAGAGGATAATAAGTCCTCAATATGCCTTGATTATTTTGCCGGTAGTGGTACAACAGGACACGCCGTGTTCAGACTTAACAAGACCGACAACGGCAATCGCAAATTTATCCTTGTTGAGATGGGTGACTACTTTGAGAGCAAATTGAAGAAACGGATTCGGTGTGCCATGTTTTCCGAAAATTGGAGGGACGATAAACCGGATCTAAGTAAAATCGATGGTACCGTTGGCATTGTCAAGTATCAACGGTTGGAACAGTATGAGGATGTTCTCAACAATCTCACATTTACCCCCCCCCCCACTTCACAAAAATTAAGTATTTTGATAGTTTGGATGATATTCATCTTCCTGTTAAATACCTTTATCGCCCCGAGGAGCAGCAGATTCGTCTGACGATGGATATGCGCGCCCCGTTTTCTAATCGTATCATTTATGGCAAGGATAGCAAGGAAGGCTTTGTAGATGTTTTGGAAACCTATTGCTATTTCAAGGGACTCTCGGTTCAGCGGCGGCTGCGGTTTGATTTTGGTGATCAAATCTATCGGGTTATTCAAAGTGGTAAACGATTGGTTGTGTTCCGTAACGTAACTGGTGAGGACGACACGCCTCAATTATTGGAAATTCTCGCAGATCAACGGTTAGCCGGTGTCACACAGTTAGATGTTAACTGCGATGCGAATCAGCAAGCGTTGCTTGAGAATTCAGGACTACGGGACATTCATTTTATCTCAACATCGGATTTTGACACAGGTACGGCGTGGGACACTCTCGAAGTTTAAGAAAAATAATAGGAACACAAAGGCATATTACCCGCACAGATATTTAGGGAAACTAATGGCACTTTATCAAGATTACGAAACAAAAATCCTAATCCAAAATCGCGTTGACATCAGCAATGACGGGATAAAAGAAATAATTCAGTTTTATGACCGGGATCAGACATTACAACTGCCTGTTGAACCCTTAGAACGAATTCAGGATTTCTTAGACAATTACAATTATCTGACAGGGCAGACTTTTAAACTCCGTTATTATCAGATATTGGCTCTACTCTTCACCGAATGCTTTTTTGCCGACCAGCAACCGGACGGGTACGATAAAAATAACGAACAAGAAACACAAAGAATGTTGGCATA
>JAAXHO010000055.1 GCA_012270795.1 Candidatus Poribacteria bacterium | reverse complement strand
TGCTTGTCAGGTGCGGACATTTCTGCGTTGGTGAAAGGTGAACCTGTAACTTGAAAAAAGGTATGCACTGGGAAACCGCAACTACCAGAGGCGGTGTCAATCATATACTCGCCGCGTTTCGGATTTAGCATCTTGACGCACATGTCAATCACGTGTCGTGGCGTAAAGTATTGCCCTTTTTCGCCTTTGGCAGACTTGCTTACAAGATATTCAAATGCCTCATCAACAATTTGTAAGTTGGAATTAAACAACTTCACATCTTGCAGACTTGAGACACAAACTGATAGGTGCGTGTCGGAAAGTTCAAACTCCGAATATTCTGGAAAAACACCTCTCCACTGATTTTTTGCATTATTGAAAAGGTGCTGGATTTTTGACTTCAGTTCGCTGTCTGTTTGTCCAGTGTTTCTAAACTCCATCGTGCGTTCCATATCGTCATGGGGTATCGCTTCAACCACTTTTTTGATAGTGTCATAATCTGTGCCTTGTGATTGTCGCGATTCGGAGATCGCATCGTAGGAGTCAGTGGATTCCTGAATAACCGTGTTGATTTTTCGTTTTTTTAAAATGCGGTTGATATATTCTTTATCGGAACCGCTCTGAAATTCATCATGGAGTTTGGTAAAGATGAGTTTAAAAACCTCTTCAAAAACATCTACGCCTGCGTTTGCCAGCACTTCATCTTCTAACTCTAAAATTATGTCCTTTAGAGATTTTCGCTCTGCTGCGAGTTTATCCTTGATGATGAGGTCTTTGAGCGTAAACCGTTCGTTGAGAATATCAGCAAGGGTTTGATCTGCGTTGGGAATATCGGTAATTTCTTCAAAATAATTCGGGTCTTTACGGTGGTAATGTGAAATCTGTTGTCCGTTTGTCCATACTGCGATGGGTGCACCTGTGGCATTGCAGTAGGAACGGAGCTGGTCTTTTCCGTCTTGCAGTTTTGGCTTCTTTACTTCAACAATAATATAGGGCGTATCAGGGCGGTCTTTGTCAAGGATAACAATATCGGCGCGTTTTCTTTCTCTGCCGAAGTTGACAGAATGTTCAAACCTAATGCGATCTGTGTCGTAACGATATTGTTTTAGTAGTTGGGCAGCATAGAGTTGACGGACAACTTCCTCTGGTTTTAGTTGGATCGCTTTCCTCCGAACATCACAGTAAATCATAGGCTTGTCGTTACCCTCTACCTTTCGGCGTAAATCTTGGATTTCGGATTCGTTGAATAGGTCAAAGTGGTATTTGCTATCTTTTAGGATGGTTTGAAGGATGTCGGGTTGTGGCATGGTTCCTCCGTTTTGTGTTTTTTAGGTAGGATTTTGCCATGAAACAGTGAAGTTGTCAAGAGGAATATTACTGAAGGGCAGGTTATTCAGTTTTTGGTATGTTAGGTAAATATGTTAACATTATGTTAATAGATTTGTTTGTTTATTGTCGGTTTGATATTCCCTTTGTCTGAACCAGGATTTTCAGGATTTACAGATTTTCAAGATTTACCTCATCAAGGACTTTTGATGTGCGTTTACGTTCTCTTTTGGAATAGGATTTGATGAGGTAAATCTTGAAAATCTGTAAATCCTGAAAATCCTGGTTCAGACAAAAAGCGTGAATACTACAAAAACGCTTGTATTTACCAATTTAGAACCTAAACCAATAGTTAACATAAATTACTAAGAATTCTTAAAACTGAATAATTCTGATTTTTTGGTATTTTTACTTGACAAAGTAAAGTAAAATGTTGTATTATATTTATGTTTAGAAAATAACCGCTGAATATCTAATTGAAGCAGTGGGGAATCGAACCCCATCATCGGCTGTGAAGACCAAATTATAGACCACTACTGCCCCATTACATAGATGTTCAGCGGTTCTATTATTATAATATATTCCTACCAGTTTGCAAATTGCCCTTCATATTTTTTCCTTTAGAAATGGTATAAATAATGCACCTTTCAGCCAATTATTGCGTTTTATATCTTGTTGGAGAAAACAGATAAATCCCACATTAATTTTTCAACATACACTTTTTCCTAAACCTATTCAATGAGCATTTATTTTACATTTTCTCAATTCATGAAAGGAGTAAATTTCAATGGGAAATCCTGTTGTATACTTTGAAATAGCAGGTAAAGATGTTAATAAATTGAATGAATTTTATAGTTCCGTTTTTGGATGGAAAACCGAAGCTGACCCTCAAAGCGGTACCTGTATGGTAAATAATCTGTCGGACCAAGGAATACCTGGGCATCTATTTCCAATAACAGACGAGATGGGTATAGACAATTATATTACATTTTATATTCAGGTAGATGATCTTCAAGCATATCTTGATAAGGTAGAAAGTCTTGGGGGCGAAATTTGCATTCCACCGCAGGAAATACCCGGAAACATGGGATCATTTGCAATGTTGATGGATCCAAGCAATAACTATATCGGTTTATACCGAATGCCAACCACACAATAAATATGAAGGAGACAAAACTAATGGCAAATCCTGTCACAATCTTTGAGATAGCAGGAAAAAAAGAAGATTCACTCTGTGATTTCTACAGTGAATTGTTTAATTGGGACATTGTTCAGGACGAAGACTGTGGAAACACAATAGACACAAGATCAGAGTTGGGAATACAGGGACACATCGTGCAAACAACCGAACAGATGCCGATTACAAACCATATCACTTTTTACATTTCAGTTGATGATATTGAAGCATCAGCGAAAAAGGTAGAAAGTCATGGTGGAAAAGTAATTATGGGACCAATGCCTGTTCCAGAAGGAGAGGGAACATTCGCTATGTTCACAGACCCAAGCGGCAACGTTCTCGGCTTGTTCCAGTCATAATCAGTTTTGAGTACAACGTATCTCATAAATCGTAGGAGGGGTTTCTAACCCCGATTTACCAGATGCCAGTAGAAATCCCAGGTAGTGCAAGCCACTACGCAATATTCAGTGATCCGAGTGACAACCGTATCGGTTTATTGCAAAAAAGAATATCAGATGTATGACTTCCATCAAAACAGGTAAGGAGTAAATATAAATGGGAAATCCCGTGTTTAATTTTGAAATTGTAGGTCAGGAAAGCAAATCATTAAAAGACTTCTACAGTGCAGTTTTTGAATGGGACATCAATGAATATGAAGAGGGCTACTATTGGTTTAAGACCGGCTCTGACGCTGATAATGGTATAGAGGGAACTATCTATCCACCCAACGATGATATGAATTTAGTTCAAAACGTCCCTTTTTCTAACAATGTAACCATTTATGTTGCAGTTGCGGATATCAACACCACCATTGAGAAACTTGTTGGTCTCGGTGGACAAGTTTTGATGCGTCCTACAGTCGTATCCGAAAAGGGTGAAAAAATAGCAATGTTCATCGACCCAAGTGGAAACCGTATCAGTTTGTACCAACAATAACATGCAAATACTATATGGTGAATTATTGAAATAATTATACATCTCTTCTGTAGGATCGACCCGGGGAATGCCATAAGGCATTCATACCGTTGATTTGTTGGTCGCGACCAGAGGTCGCTCCTACAACTCAGAATGTAGAATAAATAGTATAATACCATTTTTACTTTATAATATACCATTTCCGTAGGTCGGGTAGAGCTTGCGAAACCCGACATGTATTGATTGTGGCTATCCTGTCGGGTTTCGTTCCTCTACCCGACCTACGGAAGAATGGAATAAAAATAATTAGAATTGTATAATCTACTATAGAGGAATTGTTCATGGCAAATCCTGTCATCTTTTTTGAAATCGCAGGTAAGAAATTGAAAAGTTAAGTGAGTTTTACGCTTCAGTCTTCGGATGGAAAATGGATCCTGCTCCTGATGGTGTATTAGGGGTTGACACTGGGACAGAGAACGGCATTCAAGGAATCCTACATCCCGTTGAAGACGATTCTGATTATTCAAACCATGTTATGATTTATGTTAGAATGGATGACCTTGATACAACCATCAAGAACTTAGAGAACCTCGGTGGAAAAGTGTTTATGCCCCCGCAGGTATTACCAAACAATATGGGGGCGTTTGCTATTTTCACTGACCCCTGTGGCAACTTTATTGGATTGCACCAAAATCCATAACTTCACATTTTCAATACTTTGATCTATGCGTTTAGCAAACCTAACGAACTGCGTGTGTTGTAGCACAACCTGTTAGGTTGTGTTCCGTTTCCGCACAACCTAACAGGTTGTGCTACAGATTTACTTTATGAGGAGTAACATTACTATGGGAAATCCTGTCATGTTTTTTGAAATCGCAGGTAAAAACGGTGAGTCATTACGTGACTTTTATTCTGCCCTATTTGATGAATGGGCAATACTTCCTTTCGGGTGGTCTACACCCCACTTTCCTAACGACATTTTTGCTATTGACCCGACACCCCCTCCTATGCCTGACGAAGGGATAAAAGGGCACATATTCCCAATGCCAGACGATATGAATTTGTCCAACCGTGTCTCAATTTTCATACAAGTTGAAGATATTGAAGAAACACTCAAGCAAATTGAGAGCAAGGGTGGAAAAATGCTTGTGACAAAACAACTACTTCCTGATGGATTGGGTTCAATAGCAATGTTTGCTGATCCAAGTGGGAATGTCATCGGTTTACACCAAATTTAGAAGATATATTACCCAAATCTTATACCATTTCTAAATGATAATGTCTCTTTTTGTGGCATAAACTTCCAGTTTGTGCCATATTCCGTTTCATTTCTAACAACCGGTAATGAGAAAAAATCTAATAGAAATGGTATTATAGCAAGGCGGATTTCTTTGCTGGAAATTCCTATGATGTAAACAAGAAAATGACTTTAACGTTCTAATCTAACACAGCAACGGATGAAGCCGATACAAAAAACACATCATTACCATAAACTTAAGGAGATTTTCTGATGAAGAAATCATGCACGGTATTATTTTGCTTAGTTCTTTTTACAGCCGCAATTGTGTTGAGCGGTTGTGAAGAAACCAGATCGGGTGGGGGTGGAGTCACCGATATAGGACGTGGAGAACCTAAAATTGTCGAATCAGTCACTTCTATTGAAGTCTTTGAGAACCGTCCTGACGGTATCACAGATACATTTAGCGCGGAATTTAACGACCAAATATATTTGTGGATTTTATGGGGCAATATTGACAAAACTCATACTATAAGAGTTTCATGGTTCTCGCCAGATGACGATTTGGACGATGAACCTTTTTGGACAGAAGAGAGAAGCATCTCCTCAACCACCGGTGAAAAAATAACTTGGTTCTATATTGATGCACCAAGAGGTGGCTTTAGCGGCGACCAATTTCTACCCGGTGAATGGTTCGTAGAGATTTTCCTTAACGATCTATTTGAACGAAGTCATCTCTTTTTCGTAGAATAGAACGCACTTGTCATTTTTGGGTTGTCCCATACGAGCATATCTCTATTCCAATCAGTTGTTGGAGGGGTTTCTAACCCGATTGAACAGGTTTTTGCCTAAGAAATCGGGGTTAAAAACCCCTCCAACAATGTATAAGTCTCTTAGCAGGACTTACGCATTCCCCTCTTGCTAAGGGGGGTTAAACAGTCGTAAATCAAAAATATTTCAACGAATCCCACTAATTTGCTGGA
Organism: Candidatus Poribacteria bacterium; assembly: GCA_012270795.1. GTDB lineage: Bacteria > Poribacteria > WGA-4E > WGA-4E > WGA-3G > MSPOR6. The sequence goes on along the minus strand of JAAXHO010000055.1, from coordinate 11,741 downwards.
AGCTTTTCCCCGACAATGAGACGATACGCTTCCCGATATTTTTCGCTCGTTTTCGTTATCACATCCTCCGGCAACTGGGGAGCTGGCGGTTGTTTGTTCCAACCAATTTCAGATAGATAATCCCTAACGAACTGTTTATCAAAACTTTGCTGCGGTTTACCCGGTTCGTATGACGCTGCCGGCCAAAAACGTGATGAATCGGGGGTAAATACCTCGTCAATAAGGATTATATTACCGTCCCGTTCCCCAAATTCAAACTTTGTGTCACAAAGAATGATCCCAGCTTTTTCCGCATGTTGACTCGCAGTACGAAATAGATCAAAACTGATGTTTATGAGGTCATCAGTCAGCTCAGTGCCGACCTGATTTCGCATCTCATCAATCGAAATCGGCTCATCGTGTTCACCTTGTTCTGCTTTGGTTGTCGGTGTAAACAGTAGTTCTGGCAAACGTTCCGATTCTCGTAGGCCTGCAGGTAGTTTCTGACCACATATTTCACCCGTTTTCTGATACGAACTCCAGCCGGAACCTGCAAGATATCCGCGCACAACACACTCAATATCAACCCGCTTCGCTTTTTTGACCAACATTGAACGTCCATTCAAAAGCTCTGCATCTGTCTGAAGTGCTTTAGGGTATTCATCAACATCTGTTGCGATCAGATGATTTTCAACCACATCTTTTGTATAATCAAACCAGAAGGTCGACAACCCAGTTAGAACTCTGCCCTTGTCCGGTATGCCATTCGGCAAAACCACATCAAACGCTGAAATACGATCCGTAGACACTATCAGAAATTCATCACCAAGATCGTAAAGATCGCGGACTTTGCCACGATGCGAAGCGGCTATGCTCGTTAACTTCGTTGATGTTATAACATTGTTTGACATATTCTTCTCCTAAAAATAGAATGTATCATCTTATTCTTTTAATAAATCCTGTAGTACGATTGCAGTTCTATTCGCTGCATCAATCCGTAACGTCTTTTCTATCTCCTGTTGTGCCTTTTCGTTTTCACCAAGATAGAAGTAACACGATGCTTTGAGCGCAAATAATTCGGCATTTGTATAATAATCATGGCGATATAGATATTTTGTATCCGCATTCAAACCGTTGTCTATTGCTTTTATCGCATCCTCAAAGTCAGAAGTATCTTTGTATCTCAGATATAACGTATTCGCAAGTCCTACCCAAGCATCAGCATTCGTAGAATCATAACGCACTGCATTTTGGAATGAATCCAGTGCCAAAGATACCCCCAATGAAAGACTCAAATGACACCATCCAACCCCGTTGTGTGCATCCGCATATTCAGGATCCGATTTTAATGCACGCTCAAAATTTAACAACGCCTGGGTATAATCTCCTGAGTTATAGGCACTCCACCCTTGCTGCGTATGTGTTACTGTGGTTGCAGAAACAGTCTCAGAATCACTTGAACATCCAAACATCAAAAAAGACAATAAGAGTAAAAGGATGACTGTGATAATATTTCTTTCGTTTTTCATAACGTTGGATTGCATTTTAGTATTCTATTCCGATTTTAGTGTTGCAAGTAGTGGACTTCTCAGTGCCAAAGAGACAACAATTGCATTAGCAATTATACCAAAACTGAAGATGAATAACAAGGTAATCGAAAGTGAAAACCAAGGTAAACTGTTCAGATGTGCCCCGAAACCGAGAATCGAAACCACACCGGACACGACTCCTATGAACATGCCCACTGTCAGGAGAAAAATGCTCTCCAGAAACAGCATACGCAACAGCACCTGTCTTCTAAAACCAAACGCACGTAACGTTGCTAATTCACCACGACGCTCAATGATATTTCTCAATAGAACAAGTGCCAATCCAAATGTACCAAGTAGAACACCCAACCCACCAAGACTTTGAAACGTCGAAATATATGTGTTTTCAACGGCACGAAAACTTGCCAGACGATCTGCTGCTAAGGTAACATCAAAACCGTAATCACTCAACGTTGTCTCAAGTATGCTTGATGTGCTTTCTTGAAATTCTACAGGTGTTTTGATGAGAAAATATTGATACCCACTCTGACTTGGAAAATACTTCGTGAAATTATCTTCTGATATAATCAGTTGGCTTTGAAATAGACTATTATTTACTGTATCAAGCAGTAATTTCACGGGATTTCCAAATTCATCTTGTATAATCAAAACTTCATTCGGGTCATGATGTAGTATCCAACGTAGTGATTTTTCATCACCTATACCAGGAATACTTCCTTCATCTCTATCAAGCACCTTACCAGCTAACCAGGGCATATCAGCAGAAAATTTATCTGGCGCACCAAGTATCTGCGGTTTCTCTGGTTTATATAGATTGAGACAACTGACATCTTCCCCCGGTAGTACTCTAAACGGATATACAGTTGATATAGACAATATAACTTCATCCTTTTCATCAAAACCAAGTTCGGATCTACCCTCAGCCGTACTTAAATTATGTAAAAGCGGTAGTGATGATTCCGCGACAAAAGAATATTGCGTATACGGAATAGAATCATGCCGATTCGCACCGACAGCAACAATAATGAAACACGCTAAACTGATAGTAATAACACAAGTTTTGCTACGAGAAGGCTGACGCGCGGCATTCTTCAAGGCAAATCGTAACCTATTGAGTTTTTCTGATACCTTTTGAGACTTTAACCAATTCGCAAAAATTGTCCAACCTAAAGAAAGGACACCTACAGTCAACATAAGAAATTTGGTTACTGGATGCTCAAGTCCCCCATCAAATTTGTCAGACACAATTTGACTAAAAGGAAGACCTGAAATTATAAAACCGATAAAGGTTCCAATACACAGGAATAACGTCAATAATTTTAAACCACGTAGTTGCACTTTCATTTGGTAGGCTGTACCGCTTAATTTAGTTCCCCGACGATAATAATAATGAAATATGAATAATATAACTGCAGTACTTACTACAAGAAAAACGACATCCGACCAACCAAACTCAGTTAGTTCAAAATCCGCTATCATTCCAGCAATAAAACCAAAACCGGTTCCAAGAATTACTACTACTAATATTGCGGCTTTGTTTCTAAATCTTATTTCCTTAGCTTTGCCCTTTGGTGTTTTGTCTATTTTTTCATCAAAATCGGTTTCTCCTAAAATTAACGAAACAGTGGATAGATGTCCAAGCTTTCTGACAGTCATATAGATTGAAACAATCACAACGATAAGTGAAATAACTGCACCAAGTAGTAGACTCAAAACGTTAACATGAAGATTGACAAAAGGTGTGCCGATAGCAGGTAACCACCACGTTTTTAATCCATATACCATCAATTGTCCATAGCCTATCGCAAGAAAGCAACCAAACAGACCGCCTATTGATGCAACAATTATACCTTCCGCAAGAAAACTGCGGCGGATTTTTCTCAGCGGATAACCAACTGCTTGTAATATACCGATTTCACGTGACCTTTGTTCAACACCGATTCTGAAAAGCATGCCTACTAACAACGCAACAGCCATAATAATAAAACCACTCAGACTGCCAAACAACATGCCAAAATCAGTGGAGCCAACGGAGGCATTGAGCCCATCCACTTTCGGGGATAGAAATTGAAAACCTATCTGTTCGGGGTTGATCTTCTTGAGAAATGCAGTTTCAAAAAGGGCACGAGTATCTTGGAGATTGTATTCAGGTGCAGCGTTCATGCGGATTGTGGTGAGATCCCCAAATCGGTTCTGCCAAAGTTGCTTTCCAATGTCTAATGAAATAAACGCTTTCGGCGTTGCCTTATATTGTTCCCAATATACATCATCTTTATCGCGGATGAGGGAGTAATCAAACGGAAAAGGCGGCTCCCAATCCGCAATAGTAGCAGTGTCGTGGATGCCAGGGAACACCGGAATAATGTTTCTGTCTGCTGCAAAACCCTCTATTGGAACAATACCGCTGAGAACAAATGAGGCACTTTCTGTCTCATATTCTTCATCTGCTTTGACACTAAAATATGTAATATTAATTTGGTCCCCGACTTTCGCACCTAAATCTTCTGCTGCCCAAGTATTGAGAATAACTTCTGTTAGGTTTCCCGTTTGTTCTTCCGAATTTATTTTGTTTATAACTGCAGAAAATACACTATCTTCAAAGGGTAATGCTAACATTGTGGAATATGGTATCGTGTTAGTCCGCTGTTCGTTATTATCTTCCATCTGTGAATCTACTGATATAGTATTGGCGAGATAGGTCAAACTTGGGAGGACCGGAATATTGTTTTCTGCAGCTACTGACAACGCTGTTTCAGACAACACAGGTTCAAGTAGGTACTGGTCGCTTTGCAAATCAAAATATTCTTCATATACATTGATCTGCAATCCAAGGGTCGCAAGAGTAATTGTAAGTGACTCAGGAATAATTGAGTTTGTATCGGTGGAGAAAACAGCATTGACTTTACCCAACTGTCCAAGTTCTTTTTGGATCACAGGTAGAGATACGTAGGCGTTGAGGGGTAGACTTTGGTGGGGTTGTAGACTAAATCTTCCAGCATTTTCAGCCGGGATAATATCACTGACAATTAGACGTAGACGTTGAATAACATCTGTAGCATCACGTGTTCCAAGTAAAAACTCAGGATGAATTTCAGCAGCTTGTTGAAAACTTACAAAGACCGTATCACCAACATTTACATTCAATTCCTTTTGTAAAGTCTGGTTAATGACAATATCACCGAAGGGTTGGTCCGATGATCGATGCCAGTTAGGTATAACTCCATTATCCCAGAATTCAAAGAAGGATTTCTCTACTCCGTAGATATTGACTTTGGAAGCACGGTTTTCTGTCTGCGGCACAACGACAGAACCATTGATTAGAATTGCAGAAACTTTGTCCGCTTGACTGAATATCTCTGGTGAAAAAAAACGATCTGATATGAGTACCTGTTCAATGTTCCCAAGACGTTCCAGTGTAATATCTTGCAGGCTGCCCCGCATGGAATCCCCAACAATCAATGCCCCCGCAAGCACACCCGTTGCAACAGCAGTACAAAGGGCAACAGTCAGGTGGATTTGCCAGAAGTGTTTGGCAGATGACCATAGTGTCCGCATAATCGTCAAAATCCAATGTCAATCTCTGTTATTTACTCTAGTGGATTATCTACTCTTACATTGTAGGTCGGGTAGAGCGAAGCGAAACCCGACCTACAAAATAAGTCTGGACAGGACACTAGTTAGCGTCACTGATGGCAAAATTACAAACGCCATCAGTAAGCCGCAGATGGTAATCAAAACGTGAAACTAAATCAAGATTGTGTGTCACAACGATTAAAATATTTTGTTCGGTTTTATGCATCTCAAAAAGCAAATTTACAATTTTTTCAGCAGTAGTCGTATCTAAATTTCCAGTGGGTTCGTCACAGAGAAGAATACTGGGTTGATTGATGAGCGCACGAGCAATCGCAACCCGTTGACGTTCTCCACCTGAGAGCTCGGCAGGACGATGTGAAATCCGATCCGACAATCCTACACGTTCAAGAAGCACACGCGCACGTTCTTGACGCACCGACTTCCGCATAAACGCAAGTGTCGGAATTAACACATTTTCAATCACTGAATATTGAGGAAGAAGATGGTGATCCTGGAAAACAAAACCGATAACAGAATTGCGATACCGCGCAAGCTCCGGTTCGGTAAGTGAGAATGGATCCTTTCCACCTATTTCTAACTGTCCATCCGTAGGATTCTCTAAAGTACCTATGATGTGTAACAGTGTACTCTTACCAGAACCAGAAGGACCCGTAATGGCAACAGTGGAACCAGCGGAGAAACTGAAGGTTATATCCCGTAAAACTTGAATTGCACCAAAGTCTTTAGATAAATTCGTAATTTTTAGTGTCTGTTGTTTCTTTGCAAATTCATTCATCCAAAATTTAACCTTTTCTCTAAATTAGACAGAGGCATTCAATTGTCTCAAAGCATCATTGTTAGAGGGGTTTCTAACCCCGATTTTCCCCATCTTCTGTAGGAGCGGCCTTTGGCCGCGACCAAAGGCCGCTCCTACCTTAAGAAACCTATGTTAGATTATGCGCTAAATCGACAATTGAATGCCTCTGCCAATCCCAAAACTACTTATTCCGTTTTGATTTGAGAAATGATAAAGTCAGGTATAGGAATAGAACGCATCTTTTCACCCGGATTCGTTATACAGCAAACAGTCGTCAACTGCCCACGGGCAACATCTTTTTCATTATGGGTAAAACGAAATTGGCAGGTTAACGATTTTGTGCCTTTCCTTGAGACCCACAGCAGAATGTCCACTTCGTCTTCATAACGTAGTGGACTGAGATATTCACAAGAAGCAGCTACACGGGGCCACCCAATTTTATGACCATCCCATTCAGTAACTACATTGGTGCCAAGACTTCGTAAGAATTCATGCTCAGCCGTTTCCATAAAAACAAAAAACCTTGTGAAATGGACGATCCCCGCCATATCCGTATCCGCAAACTCAATTTTTCGTTTAGTTCGAAACTCTGTTCGCATAATCTCAATTCAATGTCTCTTTTTTGTAGCATAAACTTCCAGTTTGTGCGGTATTCTGCAGCATAAACTGGAAGTTTGTGCAGTTAGTTTTTGGGAAATTCCGGCACATCCTCGTAACGACTCCACGTCTCTGAATATATCCTCCAATAGCCATCAGCAGGATCAACCATTAAGTCCAGTTTCTTTGTACCATAGTCGGAATATGCAGGACGGCTTCCCGATGCAGGTGTACCTTTGAATTTCTGCATGAAACTCACATCCGCAACCGCACTATCACCGTCTATCACCAAATTAGAAATCACAACCTGAATATCAGCATAATAATTATTCAACTTTTTCATCTTCCGTTTCAGTTGATCTTTCCGCAAGAAGGTAGATGTTTCCGTACCATTTCTTACAGCAACCCGTGTGATTAAGGCTTTTTCCGCATAAATCGACATATACGTATCTAAATCCTTATCTTCCCATGCTTTTTGCCATTTACCCAAAATCTGACTAACCTTGAGTTGCGTATCAAGCGGGGCGTTCCCATTAAAAATATTAGACACCGACTCTTCAGGAATTACCTCTTCAGGGAATTGGTCTGTTTGAGAAATCGGTTCATCAGAAATAAAGTCACCACTAACGACATCATTGATTAACTTCCACTTCCTAACAAAAAAACCTTTCTTTTCTATAGTTAAAGTGCGTGTATGAGTTTCTATGTAGGTACCCGCACTACTGATGGATACACTGATATTATCTACTACATGACGCGTTTTAGAATATGTTACAGGGGTATACGTGGCTTCACTCAGGTCAACAACCAAGTCCTGAGACAATTGCAGTAATGCTAACTGGTAATTACTATTATTTTTTTTTCGCGCAGATTTGTCCCAAAGTGAGGCATACTTCTTCCTATTTTGGGATTCCAGCACCTCTTTCCATGCCAATACAAAATCTGCAACAGGACTATCTATAGACCTGTCGGGATCGGTTAACGAATCTTCTTCAAACGCTGTTAGGTCCGAAGAAATATCTTCACTGACTACCTCATCCCGGATAAGTTTCCAACGCTGTTGTATCAGTCCTGTTTTGGCAATAATAAGTGATCTTGACTGTACTAAAGGTTCTCCAGGGGCATTTATACGGATCGGGATGTTCTCAATTCGCAAATAGTGAGGGTCTTGTGGATCCTTACGCGTCCTTTTCTCTGCTTGCCTTATATCAACATCAATCGGCATGTCTTGAATAAAAAGCTGCGCAGTATCTTGATAACCAGAATTAATCTTGTTACTCGCATGCTTACTCCAGAGGGCATCATATTTTTTTATATCTCCTGATTCAAGCGCACTTTTCCATTTCACTAAAAACGCTACAGGCGTTTCGCTTGACCTCGAAAACCATATACCACCAATAACAAGAATTACAATAACACCAATTATCGCAACCCATTTCACATTGTTTGAAAAAGAAAAGAAACTTTTTGAGTTACTAATTGCACTGTTTTGAAAGTCATTCATCAGTCCCTCTCCTTATAGTTTTGGTATATTTTCATAGATTTGCCAAGTTTCACGGTAGATTTTCCAAGTGCCTTGAACTTGATGCATCCAGACTTCCCGAATCCAAATATCATATAAAGCCGTATCATCTTCTGTCTCAGCCGGCGGGGAAACCAAACGACTCAAACGATAGATACCAATCACACTATCTTGCTCAACTTCGGTTGACTTGTCAGATGTCGCCCAACCTTGAGCGTTCATCTCACGCAGTTTGGTCTCAACTTTGGTCTTATCAAGCGAAGTTTTATGATCCTTGCTTTCTCTTACAATAATCTGATTCAATTTTGAAGCCGGTGTATAAAATGCAAAATGTGCCGTAAGATTCTTGCTATTCCAAGCGTTGTGCCATTTCGTAAGCGCAGCTTTACCCGCATTGATTTGCTGGGTGGAAAGCGAAGTACGACCTGTCCTCTTCGGTTTGCTACTGTCAAGTTGACGCACATAAGCACGCGCCTTCTCCTCCTGTTTCCGAAGAAATTCTGCATGTTCTGCCCCAACGTTTCGTTTCTTCGCCTCTGCAAGCAGCGCAGTATATGTTTTCGCCTGCTCGCGCAGCTGCTTTTTGAGGGATTCTGTCTCAGCAATAGCAGCACGTTTTTGACGACTTTCTGATTTCGCCATCGCCTCAGCCGCTTCAACCTTCTTTGATAGATTCTCTATCTGCGTCCCAAAATTACTGACTTCAGTTTCTGAACGCAAGGCTTGCGCCTGAATGGATTTTAATGATGCCTTTAGTTCCGCAATCTTTTGCTCATGAACTTTCTTGTTATTGCCAATTTCTTTCTTCTCATTTTCAAGCGTCTGAATGTTTTGCTTTAACTGTTCTTCAGTCTCACTATATTGCTGAAGCTTCGAATCTAAATCGGTGAGTTTCTGCTCATTTGATTTAAGCTGTTTCTGTAGTTCCGCAATGAGCGCATCCTTACCAATTATATCTGCGTTATGTTCAGCATTCATCCTGTTTTTTTCCGCTTTTTTCTTGGCAATTTCTGCTTTCGTAATAGCACGGTTAGCAAATTTGATCGCATCAAAACCATCCCTGTTTTTTAAAGCAGCTTTCGCCTTCTCAAGATAGGTCTCTGCTTCTTCAAAATCCTCAAAGGCAAGGGAGGACGCGTTTGCATCTCGCGCTGTTTCAATAGTCATCTCAGCCTGCAAAATCAGGCTATCAACATCCTTGGACTCAATACTACCGAGTTTCGCTCCACAGGCACTCAGAAAAATCGGAAGCACAAATACTCCCAAAACTAAGGCATGATAGAAAAAACGGTTTAATTGAACTAACTTGTCACTTTTTCTATTGATGTGTAATCCTTTCATAACTTCGGCTCCTTCAGAATAAATTTACTACAAATTAAGAATAGCATGTCAAAGTCTTCAAAGTCAAGATAATCATAATCTACTAATCTACCATAGTTGGGGCGTATCCTCTGCTATATGATTTATTGCGGGTATCTTCTCCGCGAATTCCGCGATTCCGCACAAACCCAAGCAATACCAACAAACACAAATGTTAATAAACATTTCACTTGACATCATACGCAAATGCATGTATTATATATAAGGAAATATTATGATACCGATACAAAATTTGTTATTGACAGGACTTACGCATTCCCCTCGCTTGCGGGGGGATAAAGGGGGGTAAATCCCTCAAAAATGACAAAAATCCGGGATAAAATCCTTGAACAAACAAAATTCTAAACAGGAACACCCAAATTTGCGTAAGTCCTAATTGATCTATGAGTATTTACCAATAAATTCTAATCCTACGAAAATCAAAATATTCAAAAAAACGAGGTTAAATGCAGTTTACTTTACTCAGCTCCACCACATCAGCACTGTTTTCAAGTTCCGACCATGACTTACCAATTGTAACGATTAAAACCGATAAAGGAAACGTATTAATTGAACTTTATCCCGATGTCGCACCACAAACAGTAGCGAACTTTATTAAGTTAATTGAAGCAGAATTTTACGATGGATTAGCATTTCATAGATATGTCAAAGGATTCGTTATCCAAGGTGGAGACCCAGATGGAAACGGCACCGGCGGCCCAGGATGGACTCTCTATGGAGAATTTCAGGACAACAAACTACGAGAAAAAATGCCGAACCATCAAAAAGGAGTCATCGCAATGGCACGAAAACCATCCCCCAATTCTGCCGGTAGTCAATTCTATATTTGCCTGAGTGAAGATGAAAGCATATATACGCATTTAAATGGAAATTACACAACATTCGGACGGGTGATTGAAGGCATTGATGTTGTAGACACACTGCGAGAAAAAGATATCATACGGAAAATTACACTACAACCTATCTCATAAATCGTAGGAGGGGTTTCTAACCCCGATTTACCAGACACACAATCCGGTGAACTTGGACTAACTCTTGAAAATGGACTTGTTGGAGGGGTTTCTAACCCCGATTTACCAGACACGCAATCAAGGAACTTGGACTAACTCTTGAAAATGGACCTTGAAAGGATTACGCATATATGGAAGAATGGAAACAGCTTGTTAGGGATACTGTGAATACACCAGAAAAACTCGCTGCCGTATTAGACGTTGATGTAGAAGAAATGCGGCGAATACACAAAGAATTTCCCATCAGAATCAACCCGTACTACCTCAGTCTTATAGAAAAACCAGGGGACCCCATCTGGAAGCAGGTCGTACCAGATACACCTGAACTCATCAGTACGGGTGTGGAAGACCCACTCCATGAAGAAGACGACAGCGAAGTGCCCAACGTAACCCACCGTTACCCCGACCGCGTCCTCTTTTATGTAAACTACATGTGCCCCATTTACTGCCGGTTCTGCACACGCAAACGTAAGGTTGGAGACCCACACTCCATCTCTGAAAACAATATAGAAATCGGGCTGGCATACATTCGTGAACACCCTGAAATCCGAGACGTTATCATCTCCGGCGGCGATCCACTAATGCTAACGGATAAAAAAATTAACATGATCGTCGGTGGACTTCGCGAAATTAAACACATAGAGATGATACGAATCGGAACACGTGTACCAGTAACATTACCCCAGCGGATTACACCTGAATTATGTGCCATACTGAAACAGTACCACCCATTCTATATCAATACACACTTTAACCACCCTCGTGAAATTACCCCTGAAACTGAAAAAGCATGCGGTATGTTAGCAGATGCCGGAATTCCCCTCGGGAATCAGGCAGTCCTTCTTAAAGGTGTGAATGACGACCCAAAAGTTATGGTAGAATTGATGAAAGGGTTATTACGCATCCGGGTAAAACCTTACTATATCTATCAGGCAGACCTCGTCGTAGGAACTGATCATTTCAGAACTGCAGTGAAAACAGGATTAGACATAATCGCTGCATTGCGTGGACATATATCCGGTCTAGGTGTTCCTCACTACGTGATTGATGCCCCAGGAGGCGGTGGAAAAATCTCGCTAACCCCCGATCCCATCGTCACCTTTGATGACGATGAAATCAAACTCAGAAACTACGAAGGGAATATCTACAGCTACCCAAGCACCCCATTTTTTGATGCTGATTGGTAATTATGGTGAATTATTGAAATAATTATACACCTCTTCTGTAGGAGCGACCCGGGGAATGCCATAAGGCATTCATACCGTTGATTTCTTGGTCGCGACCGTATATTGCTTTTTCTGTAGGAGCGACCC
>JAAXHO010000172.1 GCA_012270795.1 Candidatus Poribacteria bacterium | reverse complement strand
AAGCCATCAATACTAGAGACCTCGCTCTACAGAAAATGTTTAATGAGACCATCTCACAGCTTAATGACATACAACAACGTGCAGTCATGAGAGCGAAAGATGAAAAGATGTCTTCCTGGCTTAATGTCATTCCTGTTGCAAAGCATCATTTTGATCTATCTGCACAGGAATTTAGAGATGCTCTCGCCATCAGATATAAGAAGCCTTTGTTGGGTGTTCCCTCACATTGTGATGGATGTGGCGCACCTTTCGACCTTTCCCACGCTCTTTCTTGCAGAAAGGGAGGATTAGTCACTCAGCGCCACAATGAGGTTCGCGACGCTTTTGGTGATTTGGCTTCCATTGCTTGGAGCCAGGTTGTGAGGGAACCTGTCGTTAGGGAAGCCAATAATGCTTCTCATAGTCCTGCTTTATTGGCTGATCTTTCAGTCCGTGGTGTCTGGACTCCACAATTCGAGGCGTTACTTGATGTTAGAATCATTGATACTGATGCCCGGACTTATTGTGATGGTTCACCAATGGACGTTCTTTCTGCTGCTGAAAGTGAGAAAAAGAAGAAATATCTTAAGGCTTGTTCTGATAGGAGAGCCCTTTTCACACCTTTATGTGTATCAGTAGATGGAATGATGGGAAGAGAAGACTCAGTGTTTGTTAAGCGACTAGCCGACGATTGTCTTTCAAATGGGGTCATAATTATAATATCATCTTGGGATGGATCCGGACTCGCCTAACCTTTTCGATCTTACGTGCCACAATTCTATGTCTTAGGGGTTCTCGGACTAAGTGGCGTTCCATTGATCTTGTTGATGGGGCACACCACTTAACTTAATTATGTCTTAAATTATTGTGGCTTTCTTTATTGTTTGCTTTTTGAAATATAGGTATTTGTTTATAGTTTTATCTGTTTGCAATAATGGGTTACAAATGTTCTTTTGATAATTTTTTCTTGTCTATAATAATAATAATAATAATAGTAATTTGGTTTTGTTTTGCCTTCTTTTCTTGTCTTGTATTTTGTTTTGTTCTTGTCATGCATGTTTTCTTGTTTTTTGCCTGTTTCTTCCTTGCTTGTGTCTTGTTTTGTCTTGTCTTTGCCTTTGCTTGTTATAATTCATCTGAAGGGAAGAAAATAATAATAATAATAATAATATATCCCTTGTTCCTGTCCTTGCTTGTATCTTGTTTTGTTTTTCTGTCAGGT
>JAAXHO010000116.1 GCA_012270795.1 Candidatus Poribacteria bacterium | reverse complement strand
CAGCATTTTTAAAACAGCTTCTTAGAATATTTCAACGTCTCTTAGTGCAGTAGAAATCATTTTCAAATCTAGCCCCGTTTTGACTTATGTTGGAGCGGAAAATCCAAAAACATTTGTTCCTGTGAATCTCTCCAATGGCGTAGCTTTGACTTTTACAAACTCATTAACACCTTCAGCAAGTGGAGAGGTCTTTCTGGCAAAGGCGGAGTTCACAACGCTTGTTAATGTCTCCAATAACGAGTTCAAAATTGGGATTGAGAAAGTTAAATTAGTTGAGAATATCAACAATTTTGACGAAACCACTTCCAGCAATGAGATAGTGTTTAATCAGTCTTCAACTACAAATACGCTTAATCCGTTTCAGATTGTATGGCCGCTTGACGGCGACATAAATTACGATGGGCAAGTTGACATTCCAGATTTCCTGCTACTCGTTGATAATTTTGGAAAAACTGGCGTTGTCCCCACCTCGCGTATGGCAATAGAAAATGCTCTTGCCACAGGTGGTTCTGGAACGGTTGTCACATCGCCTCAAGAAGAACGTGCTAAAAAGATGTTGGGATTCTGGCAATTCAAAGGAGGCATACTATCTACCAAATACTATATCTTGGGACATATACACTCTGAACGACCTTTAGATGATGGAGAAATCACCGTTTTTGGTTCTTCCGATCTCGGTGTTCTTGTTGGAGGTGTTTATAGTCAAAGACTTGGCAAGTACACACTTCTACACAACAGTATTCTTCTAAACTATTTTTACGTTTTTAATATTCAAGGCAATAGGGCTGTTGGACAACTTTATGTTTTTTATTCTTCAGAAACAATTTCTGACGCCAGCGAATATAATTTATCATCAATTAGCGGTCGCACTGGTGGCACTGGATTTACAAATTATGCTGGCAAGCCGACTGTTGAACAACTTGATCCAAGTGACCAACTTAGCAAGGCTATTATCCCACAAGATATTATAGACGCACACAATTTTTTGAAAGCAATTTTAGACCAATGAAGAAGGGACATTTTCAGACCGACATGATTTTACAGCATTGTGGAAGCCCGTGGTGCCGTCTGATGAGTAAGATGTTATTCACAATCTTCATACTTCAAGTGTTCCTCATAGGTACACCGATACTGGCGGACGAAAAACCTCCTCCCGGTATTGAAAGCGTATTATATGAGATTTATCAAGACTGGAACACCGCCAACCGTCCGAGGGCAAAACGCACTGTTGAACAGTACCATGCACAGATGGTTGGTGATGACCGTATTGTTGTGATTTTGGAACCGACATCCGAATCTGACAATTCTTATGGACTCGCGGATAAGATTGATCGGCAGGGACTTCGAGAAGTTCAAGCCGAGATTTTAGCGGAGTCCCGAAGTCTTATGAGAGTGTCTATACCTGTGGCAAACCTTCTGGCGTTGTCAAAAGTTTCAGGAGTTCGGTTTGTCAGGACGCCGATGCGTCCTATCCGCCATGCTACAGTAAGCGAGGGCGTGCAGACAATGAAAGCCGATGTATGGCACAACCAGAATATCAAGGGACAAGGCGTTAGTGTTGCGATATTAGATTCGGGGTTTCAAAGATTGTTGGCTACACAACAAAGCGGGGATTTACCTTCAGGTCTTCAAATCGAATACCCTGGAGGGTATCACACATCTTCACATGAGCATGGGACGGGATGTGCCGAAATAGTCTATGACGTTGCACCAGAAGCGAGATTGCATCTATACTTACATAATGATCTTTTGGATTTTGAAAATTCGATAGATAGGGCAATCCACAACGACATAGATATTATCTCTTACTCTGGTGGTTTTATATCTTCATGGGGTGATGGCAAGGGGCAAGTTTGTGATATAGCGAATAGAGCATATAAAAATGGGATATTATTTATCAATTCTGCGGGGAATGAAGCTCAGAGTACGATTCAGGGATATTTTACGGATTCTGATGGTGATGGTTTTCATGACTTCGGGGATTTTAGCATTGTCCCTTTAGAAGATGTGGATGTTGGGGACGATATATCCGTATATCTCTTGTGGGATGATTTTCCTTTCACTTCAGAAGATTATGACCTTCTGTTGTATCGTGCTACTGGACTATCAACAACGGCAAGTCATGTTACGTCTGATAGGACTGTTGAATGGAACACTCGCCCCATAGCGTCTATTGAATATTCAAATTATCTATCAGAGGCAAGGTATCATATAGGTATCAAAAAGTCTTCTACTGCAAGATCTATGCGGTTTAGATTGATTAGTGTCAATCACAGGTTTTACTCAAAGTATGTTACACCGAGTAAGAGCATTTCTGAACCTTCAGATGCCGAGGGCGTGGTATCGGTAGGGGCTATCAGGTCAAGTCGATATATTTATGGCCCTCAAGAAGATTACAGTTCTCAAGGGCCTACAATGGACGGCAGAATAAAGCCTGATATTATGGGTCCAACAGGCGTGAAAACGTATGCTTACGGCTCACAAGATTTTCATGGGACCTCCGCCGCAACTCCGCATGTCGCTGGCGCAGCAGCGTTGATACTCTCGGCGAGTCCTGAATTGACGGTTTCGGAACTTCGCAACAAATTGTTTGAGGCTACGGTTGACATGGGAGGTCCTGGGAAGGACAATATCTATGGTTATGGCCGATTGGATTTGTCACAGATAGATATAACGCCTTCTGTCTTTTATGCAGGAGATTTTGATGGCGATTTGGATGTAGATATTTTAGATTTGTTGGCTTTTTCAGAGGTCTATGGGCTTACCTCGTCAGACCCCAATTATGATGCCCGTATGGATATGGATAACAATGGTGTCATTGATGTGTTAGATCTTCTGCTATTTGCAGAAGTTTATGGGAAAACGTACTAAGGATCGCCCGATGTTCACCAAACAAATCCCCCCTGTCTGATCATTTTGGACAGGGGGTTTTGTTTGCCTGTCTGCTGACAGGCAGCAGGCGGGCGTAATGGCGCGATCACAGATCGCCCATTTCAATTTATCTTATTGGATCGCCTCTATTTTTTACCATTTTCCTCTTTCAATACAGCACGGATGGCTTTCATGTCAATATCTGGATACGCCTCTTGAATGGCGGCAAAAATTTCTCTATGTCCCTCTTCTCTGCCTTCCACTCTGCCTTCTTCTCTGGCTTGTTTCATGATGTATTGTGCAAACGATGATTCGCGCATTATAGCATCCATGAGACCCTCCTGAGTGATTATTCTATTGATGATGTCTGATTCATACCTCAACCCACTCAATATCGTCAACCCACCCAAAATGTCAACCTTTATTGATTCTTCCAATGGCAAGGCTTTGGTCGCATCAATACACTCCTGTAACCACGCCTCTGAATCTGTCCCTTCAGGCTTCTTCATCAAAGGAGCAAACGGAAACAAGCCTGTATGTCTCTCATCAAGAATATGATGGCCTTCGATCTCGCTGAGCCGAATCACACTGTATTGGACGACAAGGCGATGGGCGGGCAGGTCTTGGATATAGTATCCCGGATCGTTCTTGCCCGCATTGGGACGCAAGTAGATCACGCTGGAATAGATGGGCAGGCCATGCATCTCAATGGCTCTGATGATATAGCCCGCCATTCGGATGGGCATAGTCGGATCGGTGGTGGTTTGAAATTCGTGGTGTATCAATGCCTCCTCGCCTGCAATCATGACTTTGATGAGGCTGTCCATGTGGTGGGTTTGGGTTGTGGGTTGTTCTGTGTCGAGTATGTCGAGGACTTGGACGTCTTGGTGTCCGAGTGTGAATTGGATGAAGTCTTGCGGGTATTTTTGGATGAAGTGTTTTGAGATGGTGTCGTATTGGGGCATGTACTTGCCTTTGGTCTGTGTTTCTGAGGCGGGCGAAAGATGTTTCGCCGCCTCTACATGTAACTCTCAAACCTTATGCAAACCTTATGCCAATGGCCTGGAATTGGGCGATGAATAGCAGGATAAGACGCGCTAATCTCCTTATTTTTTTCCAGTTATTGATCACTCAAATTTAAGAATTATCTGTTGAATCGGATCGGCCTCAGTGCAAATGTGAGGCAAAAAAGTGTACATTTTGAGCGATGAGTGAGTAGAGAAGTGAAAGATATGTGTTCGAATGTAGAGCGAAAAATGCCAGCCTTTATTGATTCATATTGTGCTGACATAGCGCAATAGCCTGTTGTTTTTTCCTATGACTACCGGGTTTGTTTTTATAGGTTTATCATTATATTGCCTATCTTCGTGTCCCTTTGTGGATAATTATCGCCATGCCAGAACTCGATCCCATCACATTAAATACACGCCAGCGCGAAGCGGTTACTGCGCCGATAGGTCCCGTCCTCGTGTTGGCAGGACCGGGTACGGGAAAAACTCGGGTGCTGACCGAACGCATTGCGTATCTGGTATCGCGGCGCGGTGTTCTTCCGGAAAATATCCTGGTGCTTACATTTACAAATAAGGCCGCGGCAGAACTGCAAATCCGCTTGTCGCGCACGTTGGGCAAAGAAACTGCGGAGGCCGTCACGGCCGGTACATTTCACAGGTTTTGTATCTCGATTCTGCGCGAGCATCGAGAAACGGTTGGGTTGCCGCCGCATTTTGGCATTGCCGATGAAGACCTTCAGCGCACGCTGATCTATCGCGCATTTCCACGCCTGAATCCCAATGAAAGCAATTTGAATAATGTGATGCAAAATGTGAATCGCCTGAAGTGGCAGCGGCGATACAAACCGCATGTTCCGATGAAAAAAGGGGAT
>JAAXHO010000203.1 GCA_012270795.1 Candidatus Poribacteria bacterium | reverse complement strand
ACAAAATCTGTGAAGCAGAATTGGTCGGGTCCGAATCCGTCGAATTTTGACACAAAGACATCGTTCAATGTTGTTGCGTCGCTGACCGGTAAACCAATTGTGGGGACAAGGGATGTGGAGTATACAGATAAAAATGGTGAAAAGAAAATAAAAAAAGTTCCGGATTATCTTACGGCGACCTCCTGCACGGCGAATGATGCGAATTGGTCGCGGCGGACTCCCGTCCATCGTGGCGGCACAAAGATGAAGTTCACCATCAACTTCACGGCGCAGACCGAAGATGGTCAAAAAGTTGCATACACGCTTGAGTTGAAGCAAGATGATATAGACCAGATACGTCAAGAATATGTTGATTACAACAGACTGATCCCATCGTATGATCATTTTACGGATGAAGACACCTACGATTTTGGGCATTACAAAAAGATGCTTAACGTTAAACTTGATACGAACTTTCAAAACTGGATCGACGCAATGAACTCACGCGAGCGTACTGGTAAAGAAGATGAAAACGGCAACCCGATGCAGCCATTAACAAAATCTGACTTTACGTTGAATAGCGGTTATCGACATCCACATCACAACTTTGACCATGCAGGTTCTACAGCGTTGCTGAGTCCGCACATGTATGGGTATGCGTTGGATGTGAACGGCAGAGACATTGATGGTGTGTCAGGAGCAGACCAAACTAAAATGGTGAATGCTGCTTATGCGGCGACTCCGCGAGCCCGTTACTCTAAGAAATATGGCGGTAAAACGCATGTGCATGCCGACTGGGCACCGACTAATTGGGCGAGTCGTAAGAGCACGGCTGCGGATCCGCCAGTGTTCAAGTTGCCTCCGTCCGGTGGCACGTCTGATACGTCTTCAACTTCGGATTTAGTCCCGTCTGATGGTTTATACACTGCGACAGCAGGGACTGGACATGAGGCGAATTTGACATTGAGCGATTATCCGAGTTATGTGTTTTGGTATGTTCAGGGACCGGGGGAGTCGGCACCGGGGACATTGGCATATCAGGATACCTCTGGTAGTCTGACATCGCAGTTGGGTTATTCGTTTCCGAGTGGTGTTTCCGGTAATTATGTGATTACTGCGGCCGCCACTTTGGCGAATTCGGGCCTCGGGATAACAAAGAAATACACCGTAGCCGTCTCTTTGCCGATCACTACAACACCCGTCGTCTCTCAACCAGTTTGGAGTGATATACCGGACCCGTATACCCTCACCAGGGGTGAGTCCTTCTACTTAGATTTGAGTAGTTATGTTACGGGTAGTCCGACGATCACCAAATTCTCAGGCATCATTCCTCCAATGTTATCCTTTACCGGTGGGGTTTTGAGTGGCACGGTATCATCGAGTGTTGACATCGGCACGCGCTCCATACAATTCAACGCAACGAATGCGGCGGGGTCATCACAAAGCGAATCGGTTGAGTTTTCCATTGTCGCAGCGACACCGGTGGTGTCTTTACCTGTTTGGAGCGATATACCGGATCCTTACGTTTTGGCGGTAGGGGAGAGTTTTACTTTAGATTTGAAGAGTTATGTCACCGGTAGTCCGACAATTTCAAAATATAGCGGGAATCTTCCGAGTGGCTTATCCTTGAGCAATGGTGTGTTGAGTGGGGCAGGCACGGTAGTGGAGTCTCGCGGTATCCGTTTTCGTGCTTCAAACGCTGCGGGTGCTGTCAATAGCGAACTGGTTGTGCTTTACATTGTGGCTTCGCCAGCGGTCTCTGCGCCAGTTTGGAGCGATATACCGGATCCTTACAACTTGATGGTGGGCGATAGCTTTACTTTAGACTTGAGTAGTTATGTCACCGGTAGTCCGATATTCACTCGGAATGGGGGCTTGATCCCCGCAGGTTTATCTTTTAGTAATGGTATTTTGAGTGGCACGGTCAGCAGTGTGGAGAGTAGGGGTTTCCGATTTATGGCGACAAACACCACAGGTGCAGCTGTTAGCGAATGGATACGGATTACTGTCAGTGCTGCGGAATGAGCCAACGGGAAATAACACAAACTTCACAAACTATACTGAACAGGCAGGTATCCGAAAGGGTATCTGCCTATTTTGGGGTTTGTAAAGTTTTTGCTTATGTCTGAACCAGGATTTTCAGATTACCAGGATGACCTCAACAAGGATTTTTGATGCATTTTGATGTCAACTTTGGAAATAGAACCTGTTGAAGAAAATCTTGAAAATCTGGTAATCCTGAAAATCCTTGTTCAGACAAAGAAAAAGTATACTACACAACATACGCTGTAGTTATTCTCTAATTTTGAAATATCACATCCAAATGTAAACCCAAACAACCTAATTGACGTTTAACCATTATATACTATTCAAAAATCTTCTTGTAAATAGGAGGTGCTAACTGTAGAGTTCCTTCCGGAATTTTACGTCTTATTTAGCCATGCTATCAATGAAAAAATATCTTATACTTCTAATATTGGTAGTATTCATGATACCAGAAACAGTCTTTGCAGGTCCAGGTAGAACAGGAGCACAAATCCTGAATTTAGGAGGAGGGGCAAGAGCAAGAGCTCTGGGAGATGCCTTTTCTGCTATGTCCGGAGATGTCACAACAACGTTGTGGAATCCAAGTGGGTTAGCGGTGAGGTCAGACAGCCAATTACGCACAGATAGACAAGGGGCACAAGCCTCCATGTTTTACACTGACTATAGTGCACCATTCGGTGAAGCAGGAGAAGGACTATACCACGCATTCATCTCTGGAGCATTACCGTTCGGAGACATAGGTACATTCGGGGCAACTCTTCAACTACAAGGACAAGGCACTATTGAAGTAACAAGCGATTCACCCGAAATCCTACGTGTAGAAAGCCTCGGCACAAATATGGCATTAACACTCTCCTATGCAGACACAATTACAAACTCTTTGGCTGCGGGAATCAACGGAAAGATGATACGAATGGTTCTCGGCAGAGAGAGTGGAAGCTCTTATGCCGTTGATTTGGGGGTGCAATATCTTCTACCATTTAGACCTGTACCAACTACAATCGGTTTTGCTATTCAAAATATAGGTCCCGGCATCTCATTTATTGACGAAAACCAAGCTGACCCATTACCAAGAATGTTTAGAATCGGCACCTCTACAAGTTTATATCGTGATAGATTTAATCATATACGGTTCGTTACCGGGCTAACCGCTTATATTGATAAACTAACAGAAGATGAAGCCGAATTAGAAGCAGATTTGGAACGTCTCAACGCTGAAAGAACCGAAAAACTGACTCGCGAACAACTCCTTTCTGATAGAGGTGTTGGATTTCGAGCATTTGAATGGAGACACCTCCAAAAAAACTTGGGTATAGAATATTGGCTTGGAAACCTGTTTGCCTTAAGAGTCGGATACAAGTCTGAACCGGGAATAGTTTTACCCGAATTTACAGATTACCTTGCCTACGGTTTTGGCGTAAAGGCATACCAATTCAACTTTGACTTAACTTTTGGACAGCGGTTTGGTCCATACAAAGAAAGACTGATTGAAGCAACAGGTGTCGTGGCTTTCTAATCATAATTATAGGAAAAACTCAAGAAGTGAAATACATCAAAACTTTAATCTGTATAACTATTTGCTGTATAACGGCTGCGAACTGTTTGGCAGACGTTCCAATTCAGAATAACCCGCTAACAAGTTTCTACTTGGATTCTAAACTCGGTATCAGAGCTCTTTCAGATCATCCTGAAGTTCTAACGACTGCAGGGGAAGAACTATTACCTCGAAAGTCACCCAATGAAGCATTTCTGTATTCGCTTGCAATCCCAGGAATGGGACAAATTTACTCAGGCGCAAAACATGGCTACATCTATACTGCAGCAGAGGTAGGATTGCTTGTTACCTATTTTCTTCTGCGAAACAGTGCTGTGAATACACGTGATGACTACCGTGATATAGTTAGAGAAAACGTCATATTCATTGGGCCTGGATCATTTGAAAATTGGGATATCATAGAAGATTTTGAACATGCAACACAATATGAGACATGGAATAATCCGTATAGTGGCGAAGATAGTGAAGCAACTAGAAAGACACTTGAACGGACTGGAAAATGGTTCTGGAAAGATATGGATCCACAACACAAGAATACATATCATAATGATATACCCGTAGGGTCTGGTTCAAAAAAACATCGCTTAGAGGCGTTTGATTTACGGCAAGAAGCGAATGACACATTTCAACAAGCACGTACCGTTCTTGGATTAGTCATCCTAAACCATGTCTTTAGTGCAGTAGAAGCACGAATAACCGCTAAACGTTGGAATCAGAAACAGCAACAAACAAGTAATATCCACATCGAATTGGATACAGAACTTTCTGCAGGTAGCCTAAAGAGTGCATTGGTTCTCAGAAAACAGTTCTAACTGGAGGAATCAATGCAATTAGTATTACCTGATTTATTAAATGCACTCAATTCAGTTACGACTATACCAATTATTCCGTTCAATAGGGATAAGATAGATTTTATAGGACATGCAAAAAACATTAACTATTTGATGTCCAACAACTACCTTGACAACGCACGCAAACGAGTTATCGCCATCGCAGGTCCCAGCCTCATACACCACATTGCAGAAACTGAACAATTACGACTAATTGAATCCACCGGCAAACAGATGGGAACAGATGGAATCCTTATATCTGGTATCGTTCCAAATCCTATTAAACAAGCAGGTCAATTGATTGAAGCACAGTCAGCATTAAACAGACCCCCTGATGCATATCTATTGATGCCATTAACTGGTATATCAAGTCCTGAAGGTATCTATGAGACGTATATGAAATTCACCGATTATTATGGGGGTAATTGCAATGCCAGATTCCTATACTATTTCAGACAAAAACGCGATATAGGCGCTGTCATAAGACTAATAAAGGATTCATCCCACATCATCGGTGTAAAAATTGGAACAAGCGAGGAAGATGTGTTACCCCTTGTTGATGGCGTTGGAGAAAATGGAATTGTTATCTGGGGAATTGGGGACAGATGCACGCGACCTGCTCAGTTAGGAACAAAGGGACATACATCAGGTATCGCAGTTGCTTATGCACGCGCATCGGATGAAATAAACAACGCACAAAGACGAGGTGATTATCAAACCTCTGCACAGATTGAAGCAGACATATCACCACTTGAAGAAATACGATTCATCAACGAAAGAATATATAACTATTCTGCCGTTGTAGAAGCAATGATTCAAAGCGGATTTGACGATGTTGAAGCTGGCACCGGTGCACCATTCAACCCGCGCGTCCCTAAAGATATTCAGATACAACTCCATAGAATTACACAAGACTTAAAAAAATACCATTAGGCGAGATTCAAATATAGAGATATTCTAATGTCCTTTGACAGCTTAACCCTACGCATTGTAACCCACGAATTAAATCAATCACTTGTTGGTGGTTCAATTAGACACATTGAGCAAGTGAACCCAACTACTTTCTCGGTAAAAATTGTTCAAAAGAATCAGACTCATTGGCTCACTATATCAGCACATTCTGTTCATGCACGGGCACACCTCATTCAGAAACCACCAGCAGGACAAAAACAATCCTATTTCGCAGACTTTCTATCTACACACCTAAAGCATGGAAAGATCATCAACATCCAACAACTCGGTTGGGATCGTATATTGAAAATAACTATCCAACCTGTTTCTGACGAACCGATACAACCACCACAAAAAGCAATCATCGCTGAATTCATGGGCAAACACAGCAACATTATTCTTATTGACGCAACCGATGACAAAATATTGGAATGTTTGAAACACATTGACGAAACAATGAGTCGATACCGGGAGGTACTCCCTGGCGAAACTTATGCTTTACCACCACAACAGGAAAAACATAACCCATTGTCTCTGGATAAAAACACTTTCTCTGAGTTATTCTTGAATACTGATGTTAACTGGAAATCTCTCTTTAACAAAATTGATGGTCTCAGTCCAACGATCGCAAAGGAGATCGTTTCACGTGCAGAAGAAAATAATCTTTGGAATGCATACAATCAAGTATTAGCTTTTTTCGATCCTGAAAATGCAGTACCTCAGTTACTAATAGATGGTAGTGAACCAGTTACTGCGTCACCACTACCATTAACGCAATTTCCAGCAACCGTACCACAGTCTTATGCATCAATGAGTGAAGCTCTCGCTGCTTACTTTGACGCAATTACCCATAAAGAAAACATTGCATCAACAAAACAAAAGCTGAAACAAGCATTGGAAAAACAGAAGAATTTACTCAAACGGAAGGAGAAAGGGTTACAAACGGATTTAGATAAAGCCGAAAAAGCGGATGAATACCGTATACAAGGTGAATTGATATTAACAAATCTTCACAATATCTCTCGCGGTCAAGAACAAATTGAATTGCAAAATTATTACAATGAGGAAATGGAGAATATTACTATTATCCTAAATCCGAAGCAGACTCCATCTGAAAATGCTCAAGCATATTTCAAGAAATACACAAAAGCAAAACGAGGATTTTCACAAATAAAACAAAGACTTGGGGAACTGGAGGCAGAAAAGCAAGTTGTAAATAACTATGAACTCAAGTTAGAATCAGCAAAATCCCTTGAAGATATAAATAAATTACAAGAACTGTTCATAGAAAATGGTTATATAAAAACCCAACTTCGCAATAAAAAACAGCAAGAAACAACAGAAGGTCCCTACCGTAAGTATGTCTCAAAAAATGGGTTTCACATCTATGTTGGACGGAATAGTCAATCAAACGATATGCTATTACGAGAGATTGCAAAACCGCGAGATATGTGGCTGCATGCAAAACAGATACATGGCTCACATGTCATAATCCGCAACCCAGAAAACCGACCAGACATCCCAATGCCAACCTTATTACAAGCTGCTCAACTTGCGGCATACTATAGCAAAGCACATCATTCAAGCTATGTCCCCGTAGACTACACTTGGGCGCGATATGTGGTTAAACGCAAGGGAAATGTTGCTGGTTATGTCCATTACACACACGAAAAAACACTCTATGTAGAACCTGCAGTTCCACCTAAAAACAATAAATGAAACTTATACCATTTTTAATTGATAATGTCACATTAATTGTGGAGAACTGGTAGGAGCGACCTCCTGGTCGCGACCCGGGGAATGCCATAAGGCATTCATACCGTTGATTTCTTGATTTGGATGTCGCTCCTACAGAAAAGGTGTATAATTATTTTCAAACTTCACCATATATACTCCCTAAAGATTAATCACCTGACCATCATAAGCAAGATAAGCATTGTCAGGTAGATCAATGTGCTGCTCCTTACATTGATCACGAAAATAGCGATGGTCAAGTCGATGCATAATATGCGTAAAATAGGTTTCCTTCGGTTTCAACGCAGCACTAATCTCTAATGCTTGTCCAACTGATTGATGTGTAGGATGTCCTGGATTGAAACTTAACGCATCAATGACTAACACATCTATACCTTCAAGCAATCTTTGTGAGGATTCAGGTAAGGTTTTAACATCTGGTAAGTAACCAAAATCATCTATCCGATAGCCAAACGTGTCAACATTCCCGTGTTCAACAAGGATGGGTGTGATGTCAAAACCATGAAGTTGAAACCTACTACCATCAATAACATTCGGGAGTAAGTGACCTACGCCACCTCCTTGAAAAGTTTCCTTTGTGAACATATAATAATAGTTCCGTTGCAGGATTTCAATTGTTTGCTCAGGACCAAAGATCGGCATATCAATACGTTGTTTTCGGCAAGGCATGACAATATCGTTTGTGCCGCTAATATGATCAGCATGACAATGAGTATAGATGACAGCGTCAATCCATTCAATCTTATTCCTATTAATTTGATCCATAAAATTCGGTCCGAGATCAAATTGGAGGTGTTTTCCATCTTTTTCAATATGCACAGACGAACGTGTACGATAATTCTTTGATCCAACCTGTGCCGAATCTTGACAGGTCTCACATTCACATTTATACTCAGGCACTCCCGTTGAAGTACCCGAACCCAAAATCGTTATCTTCATTCACATAAAATCCTTTCATTTTGAACAGAAGAGAAAAACATTCTTATTGGGAATTGTATTACTATAATAGACAGAGAAATATCTACCCCAGAGCATTGTCAACCTTGTTTATAGCTGCAGCCATCAATCTGGCATGTTCTTCCTGCATATTGACGTTAAATCCAAAACGTAGCGCACGGCCAAGTATAGACAATGTCTGCGGACACATATCTCTTGAATACTCTACTTCTCCCTTATAAAGTGGGTCTTTCCACGGATAACCTGCTGCGTTTGGCGAATGCTTAAACAGAATAGAATCCCAATATGTGTAAATATGTCGGTCTGGAAAACCTTCATTGTAAGCAGTTCCAGCCCCTAATCCTTCTGCTCTAAGTGCCTCGGTATATTTCTTAGCGAGTTCAACATCATTCACGATAATCGCCGCACTTATACCGCACTCCCCACTTGGGTCGTCCACATGTTGACGTACATATCCTTTTGGATTGTTGGAGAGCTCAGAAACAAATGCCTTTTTTAACAAACGGGTGTGTCCCAAAATATCATCCAATTTCGAAAGCTGCACACGAGCGATTGCACCTAATACTTCTCCCGGACGATACGTTTGGCAAGAAAACGGCTCACTCTGCCATTCAGAACCACTCATCCACATGGGCAATCCAGGTTCAGATGCAAACGCTGCACGTTCATAGGTGTTGTAATCATTTGTAAAAACTAAACCACCTTCACCACATGTAATTATCTTGAAGTAATTCAAACTCCAAGCACCTGCATCACCCCAAGTCCCTGCGTATTTACCGTTGTACTGTCCGCCAACACACTGACAGCAATCTTCAACAACTTTGAGGTTATGTTTTTCCGCCAATGATATAATTGCTTCGAGACGACACGGCACACCTTGCATGTGTACAGGTAGAATTG
Source organism: Candidatus Poribacteria bacterium (assembly GCA_012270795.1). Taxonomy (GTDB): domain Bacteria; phylum Poribacteria; class WGA-4E; order WGA-4E; family WGA-3G; genus MSPOR6. The sequence continues at coordinate 1,486 of JAAXHO010000203.1, read as the reverse complement.
CTTTGGTATGTGGTGTTATTTTCTTTTCAACATCTATCGGATCCAATCCGAGCGATTCGTCAATTTCTGCAATCACTGGAATCGCACCAACACCGACAATGGCTGCAGCTGTAGCTATAAACGTATATCCCGGTAAAATCACCTCGTCACCTGGTCCGATACCAATACCTGTGAGAGCACAAATGATAGCAGAAGTACCTGAGTTGACCATCAAAGCGTGTTTTACACCCAGTCGGGCAGCTGCTTCTTTTTCAAACGCTGCCACATTAGAATTTTCTACAAAACGAAAGAGCCTTCCACTTCTGAGCACTTCTGTTACAGCATCAATCTCGCGCTCATCTATAACACTTGGTCCATGCATACCACCAGGTATAGATTCTGTGATGGTAGGTGTTCCACCATCTATTGCTAAACGATTAGACATCTTCTCCTCCAAATTCAACAGTATGAAGATTTGCCATACTTTACTATAACAAAACATTTTTGTCAAGAACGAGATTATGAGGGATTATCAAAATTCATTTTACAAAATAAAAGATTGTGATATAATGAAATTGGGGAAAATGGTTGTTGAATAAGTAGTTTTTTGTAAGATGCAATGGAGGTAGATCTGTTTTGTGGTTGATAGATTTTTTGAAAAGTTGTTGGGAAATAATTAGTGGTTGGTTCATAATTTTAGTGCAGTTCCTCGCAAACAACTGGATTATTGTAATAGTTATTTCTGCAACAAGTTTAGTGGTGAGCATTATTGGATGTGCATTGCTACTCACATCACTACCATCTGACTATTTCTTTGAAACTAAACCAATTCATCCTATAAGAAACATTGTATTAAGAATTCTATACTCTTTATTAAAAAATGTTTTTGGTGGAATTTTAATCATATTAGGTATACTACTTGCAGTACCAGGGATTCCAGGCCAAGGGTTATTGACGATTTTAGCTGGATTGATCATCAGTGACTTCCCCGGAAAAAAGCGATTAGCACGCAGAATAATTCGCATACAAGCAGTGTTCTTAGCAGCGAATACTATACGGACCCGTTTCAACCGTCCACCGCTTATTTTAAAGGATGATGAAAATTAAACCTACCTCATAAAAACAAATAACATAAAGAAGCAGTTGTATTTCGCTAATATTTTTTGTAGATTGATGTAAATATCTTCTAAATTAAGCCCTATTGTTCAGTATTTTCACTATTCACATCATCCTATATCGTTCCAATCTGCTAAACGCATACCCTCACCCAATTGTCTTTTGCATTCAACCCTTAGGTTTCCCATTTCATCTAAGTCATTGACAATGACGTGGAACTTTTGATTACTGGCATAAGGCTTATCTACGGGAAAAGCATCAGCAAGCGATTTTGAAAAACCAAGAACGTAATGTGAACACAAAAATGCACCGAGTAATACACAATACGCTAAGAAAATAGCAGCTCTTTTCTTGTTTTTTAGTATGATAACGACTTGTGCCAGTTAATTAC
>JAAXHO010000205.1 GCA_012270795.1 Candidatus Poribacteria bacterium | reverse complement strand
GGTTAGAAACCCCTCCAACAATGATGCTTTGTGACAATTGAATTCCTCTGAGGTCATTGATAAAGTTATTGATTTATCATCGTTTTTTTGGTAGTATGATGTTCTATCAATCATTCAAATATGATAGTTTGTTTTACGGAAGATCGTATGGATGAAAAGGAAATACTGAAAAAGATACGACAGATAGATATATTTTCTAATCGCTTGGTGAATACTGTTTTTGGTGGTGAGTATGAGAGTGTTTTCAAGGGACAGGGCATAACTTTTGATGAAGTCCGAGAATACCAACCGGGAGATGAAATACGGACAATTGATTGGAATGTAACTGCACGCATGGGACAAACCTATATCAAGAAGTATGTTGAAGAACGCGAATTGGTGATGATGTTGCTTGTAGACATGAGTGCATCCACTGCGTTCGGTAGTGTCTCTGAGCAAAAGGCAGAGATTGCCGCAGAAATCGCTGCATTACTCGCCTTTTCAGCAATAAAGAATAATGACAAAGTTGGACTAATATGCTTTACCGACTCAGTCGAGCATTATGTTTCTCCTCGCAAAGGAAAAAGGCATGTGCTACGTGTAGTACGAGATATTCTCCGTTTTCAGCCGCGGTATTCTGGAACAGACATATCAATGGGACTGAAGTTTGCAGATCAAGTGTTAAAACCGCATAGTGTTGTGTTTCTGATATCAGACTTTATGGACACAGAATATCAGAAGCGACTTCGTATCATGTCTAAACATCATTCTGTAATCGCTATTGTCTTGAAGGACCGTAGAGAGATTGAATTCCCCAATGTTGGATTAGTCGCATTAGAGGATACTGAAACTGGTGAGAGAATGGTCGTAGACTCACGATCAGAACAGATAAGAGAGCTGTATGCGGAAAGAAACAGGCAAACATCTGCTGTACTTCAGCAAGAGTTTCGTTCAAGTCAGGTTGATTTTGTTGAGATTCAAACTGATGAGTCTTATGTAATTCCGTTAATACGTTTTTTTCGTCAACGTCAAGCGCGTAGTTAACGTGAGTTCGGTAAAAGTCTTTGTAGAGCAAACTTTTAGTTTGCGTTCTACATAAGCACAAACTGGAAGTTTATGCTACAAAAAAGAGACGTTATCATAACGAGCAACACAATCGTTTATATGGCACAACTTCAAGTAGAGAATATAACCCATTCTTATGATATTAACAAAGAAAGGTTGCCAGTGTTGAATGACTTGACATTTTCTGTAAATACTGGACAATTCGTTGCTCTATTGGGGCCCTCTGGTTGTGGCAAAAGTACCTTGTTTAATATTATTGCTGGTCTTATCCAACCCCAGAGAGGCAGGATTTATCTAAACAGCAAACGAGTTCATGGCATATCAGGTGCGTTTGGGTATATGCAACAAAAAGACCTTCTATTACAGTGGCGAACAGTTTTAGGCAATGTTCTCATCGGACCAGAATTACAAAAAAGATCGTATATACCATTTATACCATTAGAAAATCAAGCTCTCAAACTTTTGGCACAGTTGGGACTACAAGGATTTGCGAATAGTTATCCATCACAACTTTCAGGTGGAATGCGGCAACGTGTCGCGCTGGTTCGGACACTTCTCATGCGTAAAGACATTTTGCTTTTGGATGAACCCTTTGGATCGCTGGATGCAATGACACGCACTGTGATGCAATCCATTCTATTAGATATTTGGCAAGAAGGTAGACAGACGGTTTTGTTGATAACGCACGATATAGAGGAGGCACTTCTTCTCGCTGATAAGATCTATGTTTTGACTGCAAGACCGGCTTCCATAAAAGCAGAGATTGATGTTCCATTATCGCGCCCAAGAGATATTGCTGATAGAGAACTTATTAAATTCAAAAGTGAACTTTTCCAAATGTTGAAGGTGGAAATGGAACACGTGTTTGATGACCAAAAGCATCAGAATTAATAGGAGGTGCTTTTTGAACAATTATTATTATCTTTTTACAATTATCGCAATTTTTGTTTCTATATTCCTTCTAATTGGTTGTGGAGAAGAGGATTCGGTTGAAATCCAATCAGTTACACCAATGGATGGAAGTACCATATTCTCTGATGGGACGATTAAAGTCAGTTTTTCAGGTAATCTAGAAAACCTTACTGTTTCAAAAGGCGAAATAACTATAACAGAAAACACCGTTGCGATTTCAGGACCATTCACACAAGGCACGCTTGAAATCGAGCTAACTTGGGAAGGTGGGAATAGTCATCTCACCTACACCGTTGAAGAAAAAATTGTTATTCCTGAAGGCATGGTTCTTATTCCTGAAGGTGAATTCCAATTAGGGAGTATCAGTGGAGAAGCGGGCAGTGTGGAACAACCCGGACATCTTGTCTATATTGATGCATTTTATATTGACATCTATGAGGTGACGAATTCGGATTACAAGAAGTTTATTGATGCGAATTCTGAATGGCAAAAAGCAAACATTGATTCTCAGTTTCATGATGGTAATTATCTTGCGCATTGGACTGAAAACTCCTATCCAAGTGATAAGGCAGATCATCCTGTCATTAATGTCAGTTGGTATGCTGCAAGTGCATATTCGCACTGGTTAGAAAAACGACTACCGACTGAAGCAGAATGGGAAAAAGCTGCCCGTGGTGGTATTGAAGGTCAAAAATATCCCTGGGGACATTCTATTGATGATACCAAAGCAAATTTCAGTTTGAATGTCGGATATACAGGGAGTACTAAACCCGTGGGCGCGTATCCTCCAAACGGGTATGAACTTTATGATATAGTTGGCAATGTGTTAGAATGGTGTCTTGATGCGTTTGACAGAAACTACTATGAAGATCCGTCTGATAACAATCCAATTTCAGGTTCTAATACTATTGTTGAAATAGTAGATATGGCTTTTGACATATCTACTACACGTTCAGTTCGCGGCGGTCTATGGGTAGAAAGTGGTCAGCCGCGGATCTGGATTACGCATCGCCGTGGCAATAATCCTGCACAAACCAGCCATCTAACAGGTTTTCGTTGTGTAAAGTCTGTAACACAATAGACATAAGTTCGGTAAATCGGGGTTAGAAACCCCTCCAACAATTTACCTATTCATTATCTGATTCTTTTGTTAATTCATGCCAGAAGGAACGTGATGGACGGTTCATGTTGTCAAACATCTCATAGGTACCTGTCTTGCAAAAATCGTAGAGAGTTTCGGTGAGTGGAATCTTAAAGTCTAAGGTTTCTGCGGCAGCGAGGAAATAGGGTAATTCAGGATATTTCACAACTAATGACTTTCCACTACCGCTCACGATACGTTTAGCGATTTTGTCAAACTCCTCTCTCCACCCATCTCCCATACCAACAGCGTTCCGAATTGCTTTTGGGTCAATCCCTGCACAAACACCAAACGCCATAGCCTCCATGTAAGCAGCCGCCCCAAGTCCCATTGCCAATTGGTTTACACCTTTTACGATTTGTCCAGCACCACTTGCACCGCAGTGGACAACAAATTGTGGTTCACCGAGGACTTCTAAGAGTGGTCGGCAATTTTCAACAACCTCTGCCTCTCCACCTACAAAAATACGGAGCGTCCCTGTTTCAGAACCGTGCGGTCCACCACTCACTGGTGCATCAATTAGTGTTGCCCCTTTTTTAGATAATTCTAATGCTAATGCTTGTGTTTTTTCTACTTCTGAAGTGCCTAAATCGATGAATATTTGTCCGGTTGTAGCGTTTGGAATGAAGTAGTTCTCTGCAACGTTGAAAAAGACATCTGAGGAACGCAAACTGGTCATAACTATATCGGACTCTTTGACGACTTGGGTAGAATCCTTTGCTACTCTTGCTCCAATTTTGTGCATTTTCTCAGATTTTGTCTTATCTATATCGTAACAAAGTATTTCATATCCTGCATTCAAAAGATTCTTTACCATCCGACTGCCCATATTTCCTAATCCTATAAAACCGATTATTAGGTTCTGTTTTGTTTTCATATTTTCCTCAATAATTTATGGTATGTTGCAGATTATAGTTTAAATCGTAGGTCGGGTAGAGCGTTAGCGAAACCCGACAGGATAACCACAATCAATACATGTCGGGTTTCGCTTCGCTCTACCCGACCTACGGAAATGGTATATTATAAAGTAAAAATAGTAGTATGTTGCAGATTATAGCACCATCAGCAGCGGGTTACAAGGGTTTATTGTTTGTAGGCATGTTTTGTCTGAACCAGGATTTCCAGGATTACCAGATTTCCAGGATTTTCCTCAACAGGTTTTATTTCCAAAGTTGACATCAAAGGGCATCAAAAAGCCTTGATAAGGTAATCCTGGTAATCTGTAAATCCTGAAAATCCTGGTTCAGACAGAATCTCGGAATTCGCGGATGACACTGAAGACACGGAGAAGATACCCACAATAAAACGTCTTATAGTGAAATCTAAAAATATGTCTACACTCCCCGGTAGGTGCGGTTTCCTAACCAATGCAGAATACCACACGCGTATTCTGCATTGGTTAGGAAACCGCACCTACACCGCAATGTAATAGTAATTTTAGATTTCACTATAATTAAGGTAATTTTTATTCTAAGAAAAAACCCTGATGCAGCGATCTTTTTCGCGAATTCCGCGAATTCCGTACAAAAGGGTGACAAAAACTTTACACACCCATGGCTTGAAAAAAGGCAGATACCTAAAAAAGATGCCTGCCTGTTCAGTATAGTTTGTGAAGTTTGTGTTATTTCTCGTTGGCTCATTGCGCAGCACTGACAGTGATCCGTATCCACTCGCTATCTGCTGCACCTGCGGTGTTTGTCGCCGTAAATCGGAAACTTCTACTCTCCACCCTGCTGACCGTGCCACTCAAAATATCATTACTAAAAGATAATCCTGCAGGGATCAAGCCGCTATTGCGTGTGATCGTCGGACTACCCGTCACATAACTATTCAAATCTAAATAGAAGGACTCACCCCTCGTGAGGGTATACGGGTCGGTATATCACTCTAGACAGGTTGAGAGACGACGGGTGTTGTAGTGATCGGCAAAGAGACGGCTTCGGATTTGCGTTTTTGGCAGCTTCGACCATTTTTGACTGGTCTGCTCCAGTCTTACCATCAATGTCTCTGCTGTTCACATCCAACGCATACCCATAACATGTGCGAACTCAGCAACGCTGTAGAGCCCGCGTGGTCAAAGTTGTGATGCGGATTCCGATACCCGCTATTCAACGTAAAATCAGCCTTTTCTAAATCAGGCAATTCTTCAGCGTTGTTTTTCTTTTTAGTATTCTCTAAATTTATATCTTGACGCTGCGTGTTCATTGCGTCGATCCAGTTTTGAAAGTTCGTATCAAGTTTAACGTTAAGCATCTTTTTGTAATGCCCAAAATCGTAGGTGTCTTCATCCGTAAAATGATCATACGATGGGATCAGTCTGTTGTAATCAACATATTCTTGACGTATCTGGTCTATATCATCTTGCTTCAACTCAAGCGTGTATGCAACTTTTTGACCATCTTCGGTCTGCGCCGTGAACTTGAGGGTGAACTTCATCTTCTTGCCACCTCTATGAACAGGCTTTCTTTCGCTCCGTTTCGCATCGCTCGCTGTGCAGGACGTGTTCCGTTTATACGGTGGAACGGTCAAAGCCCCAATAACATTAAACGAAGTACTGGTATCCAGTTGAGACGGATCCGGTCCTGACCAATTCTGCTTCACAGATTTTGTGTCTAACTTCATGCCATGGCTTGCATCTTCAACTGACCATTTCACAGTGGACGGATCAATCGGTGACGTGCTACTTGCATCAATACCCGATTGATAGCCAACAGACGCAGTCCAACGACACAAGGTCTGCGTGCTCGTGATAAACGATTTATGTTTTTTATCATTGCTATCGGTGCCTTTATCACTCCGATCCACCTGCCACGACTTGAATTCCATCGGCGGCGTGCCCTTCTGACCGGAATCTGAACCCGACACAGAAAATAGATAGAAAACAAAACACGGAAAAACAATCAAAACAAATGCTGAAAATATAAAAACACCTCTTCTCATCTCAATTACTCCTTTTCTTTTATTGAAGTTTATCAGTGGTTTCACGGGCATATCTAATTGTCGTTGCCCCAAAATCTTCATCTGCAATAATCACTTCTAACTTCGGGATAATGATGTGGTCAACAATGCTGCCAAGGTCCGCGCGATACCGAACTCCAATGCGACCTAACACGTCATACAGTCCAATTGACATTTCCAATCCTTGTGTCATATCTTTTTCGAGATACAGGAGAAGATAAGGCACAGCAGGGGGACCAATCTCTACTAACGCATCGGTCATCGGAGTGCCAAGAATATCTCCGTCACACATGTTCGCTATTAAGACTTCTGCGGCGCGGGGATCGTCTTGCTGACAAAGTTCGTCAATCAGTTCTAATACTTGATCCCCATGATCATGGTCTATTAACTCTGGTGGTGGCATCAGTTGTGCGATCAGTTCAGTAGCGCGTGGTGAATGCACCCCGCCCCATGCATACGGATTGTTTTTGATATATTCCAGCCGTTTATAGGCAGCTTTGACAGGGTCCTCTTTCGGATCGATTTCTGGGAAGTCCGGTTTGAGGACAGCTCCCTCAGGGGCTTTATATTCCACTTTCGGTGCCTCAGGTTTGTCATTTGGCACCTCAACACCCGGTATGGGATCTTCGTGTGCGCCTTCGTGGAAAGTGTCATCTGCATGATCATGTTCTTTGGATTGTTCGGTTTCCGTTTCTATTTTCGGATCCCCGGCAATATCGTCCTTGAAGTTTTCGAAATCTATGTGCAAATAGATTTGCAAAGCAACGAAACCTACGATTACTATGGCGAGGACACCGAGTGCCCAATACAATGTTTTACTC
>JAAXHO010000183.1 GCA_012270795.1 Candidatus Poribacteria bacterium | reverse complement strand
TGTAAATCCTGGTTCAGACAAAAAAATCCTGGTTCAGACAAATGCAACTCAAACAAAAAACAAAAACGCACATCAAAAAAAATTGATGAGCCAATCCTGAAAATCCTGGTTCAGACAAATTCCCCAATTCAAAAAATATTGAATTGACACAACACAAATATTCTGTTATACTTGAAACAATAACCTACACATTCAATAAAAACCATAATCAGCAAAAGATGCTTCAGACACTATAATCGGAAAAATACAAATGAACAGTAATGAACGTTTCCACAACCACATCCAAGCAGAATTACCACCCACATTTTTGGAAAGACTGGCAAAGAAGCAGATAAGTCAGATCGCGTTTTCACAGGATGGAACTAAACTCGCAGCGGGTGGAGAAAAACGCATCTGGATATACGATTTAACAGACAGAAAACAGTCTACTTTACTTTCAGGACATGCCGACCGCATACGCGCATTAGCATTCTCACCTGACAACCGAACACTTGCAAGCGCAAGTCAAGATAGAACACTCCGTCTGTGGGATACAGACACATCCAACGAAATCGCAATACTCGCAGGAGAATCCTCAAGCATAGTTAACGCATTAGGATCATCCCCTGATGGTGTACCACTAACCGCATGGAATGAAGAAATAATGCGTCTGCTTGGAAGTTCCGATGCCGAACCCAGCAAGATAAGAGCGATCACATTCTCTTCTGATCGAAATACACTGGTCAGCGGTGGGGTTGATGGCAAAATTCGTATATGGGAGATAGATTCCGGTAGACAACTGAAAACTATCGCTGCTCACGACGGATTAGTTATGGGCTTAGCCTTCTCTCCCGATGGGAAAATACTCGCAAGCTGCGGATCAGATACAGCAGTCCGATTATGGGAATTAGAAACCGAACACCTACTTGCTACTTTCACCGCACATTCCGATTCTGTCAACGCATTAGCATTTACTAAAGACGGGCAGATGCTCGCAAGTGGCGGAAGAGACCCAATCATTCGACTATGGAACGTAAATGCCAGAGGTATGATGTTCACGATGGACACAAAAGTCGGTTTCGTCTGGGAATTAGCATTCTGGAAAACCAAAAAATACAACGAACCAATGCTTGCCGTTCTCAGCAGAAATGGCGAATTATTTCTCAGAGGATAAAATCACCTTACAACAAAATAAATGAATCATATTGTGCCGTTTTTGTAGCATAAACTTCCAGTTTGTGCGATATTCTGTAGCATAACCTTTTAGTTTGTGCAGTTCTCCGTTTCATTTCTAACAGCAGGGTTATTTATGGTGAATTATTGAAATAATTATACACATCTTCTGTAGGAGCGACCTCCCGGGTCGCGACCAAAGGTCGCTCCTACAACTCAGAATGTAGAATTAATTGTATAATTTACCATAGTTTTAAGAATTATCAGTTGATGAGTGTTACTATCTGTTTATATCGTAGGTCGGGTAGAGGGAAGCGAAACCTATAGGTGTAAACTTAAGAGCCTTATATACTGTTGGAGGGGTTTCTAACCCCGATTTCTTGAGCAAAACCTGTCCAATCGGGGTTAGAAACCCCTCCAACAATGGAATATATTCCTTAAGTTTACACCTATGGGTAGAGGGAAGCGAAACCCGACACGTTTAGTGCCTGTCGGGTGTCCCAAGCTCTACCC
>JAAXHO010000234.1 GCA_012270795.1 Candidatus Poribacteria bacterium | reverse complement strand
GGGTTCAAATCCCACCCCTGCAATCTATATGCCCAACCCATTATCAATTTCATGTTGGTAGGAATTGATAGCTTCATCTAACATTTTGTTAATTTGGACGATTTCACCGGATGCTCCAGATTCTAACATTGCGTAAGAGACTGCTACGGAACGCGTGCCTTTATAAGCATCTACTTCAATCGGACGGTTTCCTGCGATAGCTTCAGCAAAATCGCCATACTCAATAGCGATAATCTTTGCATCTGTATCTGTAAATGGTAAATCGTATTGGCATAATCGGTCTCCCCCAAACAGATCAGTGGTTACAGCGTCAAGCTGAAAATTAGGTACAAGGTCTAAGATACTTTCATCGTTAATAGTTCCTTTGCCATCAATTTGTAGGGAAATGTTTCTTCCGCTTCGGTCACCTGGTAGCGTCATAGATCCTTGGGAACCGTGAATTTGCCTCATCCAACTACCTTGTCCCCAAGCTCCATGATCTTCAATGTATTGTCCAACTACTCCATTCTTGAATGTCAAGGTAGCATAAGCTGCATCTTCGGCGGTAGCTTCAAATTCAGCGGGCATTTTCCGTTGCCATTCAGTATAAACCCCAGCGGGATTTGAGCCGGAATCACCAGTTATCGCAGCAGGATTGTGTCGGATAGGTTCATGTAATCGTGTTTGTGCGTAAACAGTATCAATCTCACCCAAAAGATATTCCATTATGTCTGCATAATGCACACCGACATCAAGCAGGACACCGCTTTGGTCTTTCTGATGTCGCCAGACAGAGATAAGCATGCGGTTTGTTCCCCCGATTGCATGATGGATGAGAAAACGTGGTTGTCCTATGACTTCAACGTTCAACAGTGCTTTTGCAAGTCGATTTATAGGGTCGCGCCGGTAGTTTTCAGCTACGGACAAAACAGCATCTGATGATTCTGCAGCAGCCCGTATTAGGTTACACGCGCGAACGGTTAATCCCATCGGTTTTTCGACCATCGTGTGCCAACCGCGCCCAAGGGTCTCCACGGCAACTGTGTGATGATATGGCGGTGTTGTTGTTACGTCTACAGCATCAACACCAACAGCTGCAAGTTGTTCAAGGTTTTCAACAACTGTGGGTCTCTTTCCGAAACGTTCTTCGGCTTGTTTTGCGAGTGATTCAGCATTTTCAATGATGGGATCACACGCGCCTACAAGATCAAACCTTTGCCATCCTACATGGCACAACTCTGCTAAACCGTACATGTGTCTATGTCCCATTCCGCCACACCCAACAATTGCGAGACGAATTTTATCCATATCAATTCCTACTTTTTTAGGATAATTTCTAATCTTTTCAAATCGGTTTTGGACAGTGTTGCATCTTTTTGATACAAGTTTCGGCGGTTAATGACTTTCTCAGCGTAGATTTTGCCTCTACTGATGAGGGGGGCCCCTACCTGAACTCTACCTGGCCCCACATTATATGCACCGAGTGCTAAAGTAAGGTTATTTTTATATTTTTTCAGTAGTTTGTTGAAATAGGTAAGGCCTGCTTCAAGGTTTTTCTTTGCATCAAATCGTTCATCGACGCTACCATTTAGGTTCGGTTTTAGTTTATTTGCGTAATTGGGCACCTTCAACCCCATTTCTCTTGCGGTTGCGGGTATTATCTGCATCAACCCACCTGCCCCTGTTTTTGACACTGCGACAGGATTGAATTTGGATTCTACATATATGATTGCAAGCAATAATTCTATAGAGATTTTATGCTTTTGGGCAATTTTTGTACCAGCAGAAGAATCGTTGATGCTTACATCGTAATCTCTAGGTTCAAGAAAAATCCGATTAGAGGTACTTGTAGATGTTTCTCCAAAAGTTGTACTTCTGCTATCTTCAAATATTTGATGTGAACCACCAAATGTAAAACCTATTGCAAACATGTGCTTATATTGGAGATTCTCATCATGCAAGAAAGTATAATATGTTTGCTTGCCCCACTTATTGAATGATAGACCTAAACTCCAAGATTGATTAGGTGCTTCGGTATCAAAGGAGAGCAGTGAACCGACATTTGCTGCTAATGGTCCGGTCACAAGTTCAATGCTTGTTCCGAAACTGGGGGGGTATGTATTATAACAAGAATGCCAGCGTATTACTGGATGTGGGGAGAGTGTGGTACCGAAAACAAATTGTTGAACAAATTTTTGTAGCAAAGTGCCGTTTTGATGGGAAATGGACACGCCGGTAATATCGCGAAACTGCATTCCTACGACAACATAAGGTGAAAGTGCCATCAAAGCACCGAAGTCATAGTTTGGTGCCCAAAGACTGTTGCTAAAAGGTGCACGTGTATATCCTGTACTTGCACCAACCTGAAGCGGACCGAATTTTTTTGCAAAGGAGAGTAATGCCTGATTGTAACCATACTCAAATGTACCAATTGGATTAGAGGTATGGTCTACAAGGAATCGGTCAGAAGTGTTAAGATCAAGGAAGTTGATACCGAAAGTGCCGATGTGATTTATTGGATATGCAAGTGAGAATGCCCCTTGAGAGAAATCGTAAATAAGGTTTCCGTGTCTTAGATTTGCGAGTCCAGCGGGGTTCCATAAGGGACTTGTTGCGTCATCAGCACCGCTGATAAAAGCGTGGCTTAGACCCAGACCGCGTGTGCCCATAGCGGGTCTCAGTCCGTTATTTTCTGTTTCGGACTGATTTTCGCGGGTCTCAGCAAATAGATCCTTATCACAGAGAGAAACCGTGAAAAAGAGAAGGAAGCATACGAATAAAAACCAACTTCGTTCACGGTATATCAAGGTGGCGAGCTGGGTTTTCACTTTTGTCTTTGTACCTGATTTCGAAATGGAGATGTGGCCCTGTAGAAAGTCCAGAATTTCCTGTTAAGCCGATCACCTGTCCCTGTTTTACAATATCCCCGACGGAAACATTTATTCTTGATAAATGTGCGTAAGCTGTTGAGAAATCATCGGCATGTTGGATCACGATAATTCTACCGTAGCCACTTTTCCATTTTGCAGTACTAACCCTACCAGTCTTGGAAGCGTAGACCCGTGTTCCTGTAGCTGCCCGAAAGTCTATACCATCATGCATCATATATCTACGTTTTATTGGATGGTGTCGATAGCCATACTTTGATGTAACGTACAGTTTTATTTTTAATGGGTTTACAAAACCGATTATTTCTTCATTTGGTATGTAGATTTTTTGATTGATTTTGAGACGTTTTGGATTGTCAATACCGTTAATTCGTTGAAGTTGTTTCCAGTTTTGAATATTATATTTTCGAGCGATACTGTATAATGAGTCTCCGTGTTTGACAGTGTGCCATACTCCATTGGTACTGTTCTCTCCATTTATAGGTTTTGTACCTACGGGAATTAGTAATTTTTCACCAATTTTTAAACGGTCATAAGATGTAATACTGTTTGTTTGAGCGATGGATTTCATTGGAACATCATATTTTTTTGCAATCCCTGATAATGTTTCCCCCCTTTTGACTTTATGCAGCATTCCAATACACGAAGATGTCCACGATTCAGATAAGACAATTATAGTTATTATGATTAGAAGTACTTGAATTTTGCCTTTCTTCATTTCATTCCTTATTATGTTAATGCATGCCAGAGTTTATTCTGTCAACAAAAGTAAAAGTATTAAATAAATTTATGTCTATAATTTTACTAAAAAAACGTTTTTTTGTAAATAAAAAATTTGATGTATTCCCATAATTTTTTTAGGGATATTAGTCTTTAAGATTGTGAATAAATGATTATATTTTAATTCTTGACAAATTATTATATGTAATGGCTCGTTTTTAAAAGCAGTATAAATGATTTTTTTTTAGATCTCTGCTTAAGTAGCAACTTGGGTTAAATTATGAAATATTCTTTGGACTTTTTTGTGCTATTTTAAGAGCAAAAAATAGGTTTCATTCCTGAACAATTTTTAGTAATATTTCATTTGTTTCTGTGAGTATTTGTGTATCTGTCTGAATTCCAGATGCGCCAACAGAGACGAACTCACTAATTGCAGTTACTACCAGTTGGAGAACTTCGACTTGTGTATTTTCTGCTGCTAAAGTATTAGGTGCAGTCCAAGTAACAGAATAATCATCTGTGGAAGAAAGTGTTCCGTACTCTGTAATATTGAGCCAATTTAAGACGATATCCGTTGCTTTTACTCCCTGAACGGAAGCAATTAACTCGACCTGTTCTCCCGGTTTTACCGTTGTTTTTGTAACGGTTATTGTTACATCAAGTTCGCTGGTTTGTTCATCATCCTCCGTAGTTACTACTTCAACGACTGAATCGTCACCATTCTCCATATCATCATCCACCATATCCGCGTCAGATACAGTGTCTGTCACACTACTACCACCACAACCCAAATTACTCAACACAAGCCCAAAAATTAACAACACATTTAACAATATAAGACTTCTATTAACTCCCATAAATCCACCCTCTATTATGTAAAGCATTCAAAATATTTAACATAAGTTTATGTATTATATAAATTTCGCATTGTTGTGAAAAATTAATACAAGGATACGCTTTTTAATTACGGATGAATCGGAAAGGTAGTTACAAGAAAAAGGTAAGTATACTGTTAAAGATTTAGCAGGGGTAGGTATCCCTGCTAAATCTTTAGGTTATCTTGCTGTACTTTCCAGCTGTTCTCTCAAGAAAGCGAGTAGGTCAGCAATATCTTGGTCACTGAGGATATCGGAGGCATAGAAGGGCATAAGTATGGGACCACCACCGCGTATGGTTTTTGCCCAACGGACAACAGTTTTATCAACATCTCGTGGTAATCTTGTGCCTACGATTCTTGGTCCGACACCAGCTTTGAAGGGAGTGGTATGACACACGATGCATGCCCGACCAAAGAGTTTCCAACCATTTTTAGAATCCCCGCTCATCGCTGCAAGTTTCTCAGCTGCAGCTGTTTTTGCTTCCTCATCAAGCATTTCCATAGTAAATTCCGGACCTTTATTGTCCCCTGAAATAACTTCAAAGTATGCCATGAGTGCTTCTGCATGTTCAGCTGGAATAGCCGTTGGGTTCACTTTGTCTGGTGGTTTCCTTTGTAAGAAATGTTCGTAACAGAAACCGCCCCCTCCGGCAGCACGTGCAAAGTCCGCCCCGGCAATCATCCCACCTTTTGCTTCGCCGCGCTGTGGGACACCGATGACGCTATGTCCTGCCCGAATTAACCCATCTGGATTTTCTTCCTCATCAAAATCTGCATGACAGTCTGCACAAGCAAGACCAGTCATACTTTTTGGACTTATAGTTCCCTTAAAGGTTGGATCGTGGAATAACTCTCGCCCCAGTTGTGCTTTGTCAGACAGTTTTTGTGCTTGGGAAAAATAAACCAACACTGCCACCAAAACTACACCAATTGAAAGCGAAACGATTTTACGCATCAAAAATCTCCTTTATACAAGAAAAATCTATTCATTTAAAAATTCTATCAAATCTAACTTAAATTGTCAATAATTATTTTGCCATTATTTGACAGAATTATATGAAAATGGTTTAATTGATTACACATTCCCCCATAAATTAATCATGACCAGACAAAGACCTGCTCATCATCTGGTGAATATCCGATGAATACTGCCAAGACAATTCTGGCACGTGTTCCTTGAACTGGAGGGACTTCGTGTATGCAACGGGTACTAAAAAAGTATAGATCGCCTTGTTCTAAATTAACTTGACAATTTTCAATGTTATTCTTGATAGCATACTTATCAAAAGTTTCGCCTTTAATGAATGGTTGTACCTCTTCTGTCCATAGACATCTATGGAGTATCGCTTGGGTGCTATCCCCAGATTCATCTGCGTTTTGAATACATAAGACACCCGCGAATTGGTGTTCAAAACGGTATACAGCGTAATCTGTTCGGTTCTCGCGATATTTTACACTATCAATATGTGGTTTGTAGCTATGTGTTTCATAATGAATTCTGAATATTGCAGGACCATATTTCTTGCCATTAGGTTCTTGTGCCACGCGAATCTCTTTGCCGGGTGCAAGCGCAGCAAGGGATTGATATATTAGCTTAACGGGATTCTCATACCCATCAAATAGGAATTGGAAAAGATGATGTGTTGCTTCTGCATGCGCGAAAAAACGTTCCTTATCACTTCCACGGTTACCGAGGCTCGTCCCAATATCAATTCGTGTTCGTTTGTCAGCAGAATTTATGTCAGTTTCATCACGCATCAAACCCATATTAGTAAACCGATTGATGAGGCCATTACACTGCTCAGGTGAATAAGCATTTCGCAAAATTATGGCAGGAATTTCTGCTTGTGATAGGATATAAATTGGGTCATTATATGTATTACAAACCGTCTTGAGATCAGGTTCTGTGGGCAACCAGTCTTTTCTATTTTTCATAGTTCACTCACTTTGGAAATTTCCTTAACTTGAGCTGTTATCACCATTGAAAAATTCCGCATAGAGTACTCGGACAGCGGTGTCCATGTCAGTTGATTTTACGCCAAACATCATACTCACCTCATTTGAGCCTTGGTTAATAATCTCTATGTTGACTTTAGAATTTGCTAATGCGGTCGTTGCGCGAGAAGCAATCCCGACTGTGTGTTGCATGCCTTCTCCAACGACCATTATGAGGCTTAACCCGCGTTCCACAGATATATCTTCGGGAGCAAGTGTTTTTCTTATCTGTTCAACCACCCTTTTCTCTTTATCGGTTGGTAAGTTCTCTTCGCGAATGATAACAGACAGATTGTCAATACCAGATGGGATGTGTTCAAAAGAAATATTCTCACTTTCTAAAATCTGTAATAAACGTCTACCGAAACCGATCTGTCTATTCATTAGGTATTTACTTAGATATATGCAGCAAACATGACTCATTGCAGCGATTCCTACAACGGGAGTTTCTCTTGAGTTACAATGAGGCACAATCAATGTGCCTGCTGATTTTGGATTGTTTGTATTGCGAATGTGGACAGGAACCATTGCACGATATACCGGTTCAAGTGCTTCATCATGAAACACAGAAAAACCAGCATAGGAGAGTTCCCGCATTTCACGGTAAGTTAGTTCTGAGATTGGTGCAGGATCGGGGACAATAGACGGGTTTGCAGCGAACACAGAATCAACATCTGTGAAGTTCTCATAGACTTCTGCCCGAACTGCACTTGCAAGGATTGCGCCTGTTATGTCAGAACCGCCACGAGAAAATGTAACAATGTGCCCTTCCTTTGAATATCCAAAGAAGCCGGGAAAAATGGTTATACCTGGGCGTTCACTTAGGTTTCGTAGACGGTTGTATGCTTCAGGTAGTACTTGTGCGTTCCCTGGTTCATCAGAAAGAAGCAAACCGGCATCCTTTGGGTTTACATAGTGTGCATCAACATCGCGGGCTTGTAAAACTTGTGCAATTAGATGGGCACAATTATCTTCTCCTCCCGCCTTCATTGTGTCCATATAGAGATCGGCATCATCTGTGTCGTTTGAAAGTCGTTCGGTTAAATCACGTGCTATGGGTTCGACAACATCCGCTGGAAGTTTCAATTCAGTTGCGATGTTTCTATAACGTTCAATTGCCTCAGCGCATTCAGATGCACCGATTTTTCCCATGAGTCTTTCTGATGCAGCTGCAATAAGTAGATCAGTTACTTTAATATCGTGGCTGTGTCGTTTGCCTGGTGCTGAAACCACAATTAAACGTCTGTCAGGATCTGCAGTGATGATGTCACATACTTGGCGGACCTGTTCACCTGTAGCGAGTGAACTCCCGCCAAACTTAGATACTTTTAACAATCCCATCCTCCCATTCTGTGTTAGGTGAATACAAAAACCATACTAATCAAGAGATAAAAGTAAATCGCTCAGAGGCATTCAATTGTCGATATAGCGTATAATCCAACATAGGTTTCTTAAGGTAGGAGCGACCTCCCGGTCGCGACCTAAGGTCGCTCCTACAGAAGATAGGGAAAATTCGGGGTTGAAAACCCCTCCTACAAGAGCGAAATTCGACAATTGAATGCTTCTGGTAAATTGCTCTTGTACTTCTTTATCGCTTGTAATAATCAAGACTAAATACCGTTTTTATTTTAACACGAATGAATGTTGATGTCAAACGATTTTCTGAAAAGGGGTGTGTAAAGTTTTGGTTACTTGTCTGAACGAGGATTTACAGGATTATCAGATTACCAGGATGACCTCATCAAGGCTTTTTGATGCACTTTGATGTCAACTTTGGGAATAGAACCTGTTGAAGGTAAATCCTGGAAATCTATAAATCCTGAAAATCCTCGTTCAGACAACAGAAACAAATGTTTAACTAACACAAGTCATTGAGAATAATGA
>JAAXHO010000261.1 GCA_012270795.1 Candidatus Poribacteria bacterium | reverse complement strand
TTATTGCTGATTGGAGGTCCTCTCTTCGGTAGGAACGACCTCCAGGTCGCGACCGGGAGGTCGCTCCTACCAGATATCAGCAACTAATGAGACATAATATATTAGAAATGGTATGATAATCCTGAAAATCCTGGTTCAGACAACAGAGAACATAACAACCCAGAATAGGTTCAAATCATTCAAATTAGTCTATATGGATAAGATCAGAATTGCCGAATTAATTTAGTTAATCTTCATGAAGATTGTGCTACTTATGTAGCAACTTAGGTTTCAATAATTTGCAATAAATCTGATGACGATATTTAATTATCGTTCTTTTTTTCTGCTTCTAACTGTGCCTTTTGCCATCCGTAGTCGACATTACCATCATAAAACTTGTCGGGATGTTCAACAGCCCAAATCTGCTTGTGGATAATCCAGTTTTTTGGGTCTAAAGCCAAAGCTTTTCGCCACTCCTTCATTGCCTCCGCCTTCTTTCCTATTTCTAACAGGGTCCGACCGAGTTGAAAGCGTGCATTTGCCTCAATAATCTTTGGGTTTTTTGATTTCTTTCTCGGTTTCACACTGCTGAGCAACGTGGCGTTATAGGTGGGATCCGATAACCATTTTTCCAGCATTGCAAGTGTCTCTTTCTTGGCAACGTTTATGCTGAAAGGTGGTTTTATCAATCGTCCTGCCTCGTCAATCATAATTCCGAAGGGAATCGCTTTGAGGTCGTAAAGGTTTCCCCAGTATATTCTGTGAATCGACGAGTGTAACGAATTCTGCGTTAGCTTTTTCGTGCCAAGGTTGGACTACAGACGCACCTTGCGCATCAATTGCAATAGAAACAAGGTTGAACTTCTCACGATGTTTTGCGTAAAACTCCTGCCATCCTGGCAGTTGTCCGCGACATCCTCACCACGATCCCCATATATAGAGGAGTGTCTTCTTTCCGCGAAAATCCTGCAAACGTCTGGGGGTATTATCAAGATCGGGCAGCGTAAATTGA
Source organism: Candidatus Poribacteria bacterium (assembly GCA_012270795.1). Lineage (GTDB taxonomy): Bacteria > Poribacteria > WGA-4E > WGA-4E > WGA-3G > MSPOR6. The sequence goes on along the minus strand of JAAXHO010000261.1, from coordinate 4,501 downwards.
GGGGGGAATTGTTCGGGGCGGATAATCTCAAATCGGTTTTTTGATGCTTTGTAAATGCCAAAACCGAACGGTTCAGTGATGCTTTCAAGTTTTGCGTAAGTGACGTTATCAATGTTGAATGCGTCCTTTTCAAGCAGTAGTGGAACGCACAACTCAGTTTCCGCACCACCACAGATAACTACCATATCTTCTCCATCTGGATACTCAACTTTTAGTTCCAACTGTTTGCAAATAGGTTCTATTGGCACAAGCCAATCGCTGTTTTTGAGTATCGGTGTTGAGTCAAATAAGATAGGTTGACTATCAATCAATATTTGAAGTTTTTTGACAGGTGCCGCATGTGAACTGGCAGCAAGAGACATTAGGACACAAGAAGTCAGTATCAGTTTCATCATGGTGTTTTTCTCTCCCTATGTTTCGCATCATAAACTAAAAACTCAATGATCTGTCCAGCCGTTTTAGGATTGAGGCCGGAGCCGGGTTTTCGCATCATTTCCCGCACATATTTTCCCCATTCTTCTGGGGTAAATGTAGAATTGATAGGTCTTGCAACGGTGTGACATTTGCTACATTTCCGCGTAAACAGATCGTATAGCTCTTGCATTTTGGGTGGATAATTGGACACATCAATATAACTGTTCCCTTTATCTGCAGGATATGTCTTAGGACCAGTACGCGGGGCGCGCAAAGCAAAAATCATCCCAACACCTACCAGAACAATAACACCTAATACGACAACCCAAACTATTGTCTGTTGCATGCTTTAGCGATCCTTACAGTAATTAATCATCTTATTTTTGAACCAATTCGATGGGCAGCCTGAAATCCAATGCGTAAACTAAAAATAACAGCATCGGGACGTTTGGCAAGCAGTCGCATTGTTGGAGACAAATCATCTGTGTCAATTTCATAGTCCCCAGTCTCAATATCAACGGACAAGAACTTGCCTTTGTGTTCTGTTTCAACTTTTTCCCGAATCTGCTGCTGATAAATCTCTTTGCCCCGGATAGCAACAACTTCGGAAGTATAATCAGGACGTTGCATCGTGCTTCTCCTCATGGCGGGGTTTGAAACTAATACCAATTTTAATCATTTTTATTACATTCTTCCGTAGGTCGGGTAGAGCGAAGCAAAACCCGACAGGATAACTACAATCAACACATGTCGGGTTTCGCAAGCTCTACCCGATCTACGGAAATGGTATAAATAATACAACCCTTGTATGGCCATACGGGTGTATAAAGTTTTTGTAGAAACATTGATATGACTTTTGTTCGCCATCTTTTTTCGTATGACTATAGTATTTTGACTTGTCTGAACCAGGATTTTCAGGATTACCAGATTACCAGATTACCAAATCAACGGTATGAATGCCATTCAGGCATTCCCCGGGATTTTCCTCAACAGGTTCTATTCCCAAAGTTGACATCAAAGTGAATCAAAAATCCGTGATGAGGTAATCCTGGTAATCTGAAAATCCTGAAAATCCTGGTTCAGACATAACCAAAACTTTACACACCCTGGCCATACAATTTTTTATTTTGTTAGTCCGAACTCCACTACGATTATCAAACAACTTCCTTAACCTTCTGCACAATGGCATTTGTGCTAATACCGTGATGTTCTAATAATTCATCCGGTTTGCCAGAACGCGGGATTCCCACAACAGCGAGTTTGTGGACATGAACACCGTGCGTCGCAACAGCATCTAAAACCGCATCACCTAAACCCCCTTCAGGATAATGATCTTCAACGGTGATAACGGTGTTGTTTGTTTCGGCAGCACTAGCGATCAACGTTTCGCTATCAATCGGTTTGACAGAATATAGGTCAATGATGCGGATAGAAATACCATCTGCCGCAAGTATCTCATGTGCTTTTAATGCCTCATGAAGGGTGACCCCCGCCGTAACAACAGTCACACTATCTGCAGCACTCTTTTTGACAACCTTGCTGCCACCGATAGGAAACTTATCATCTACATCATAGAGGATTGCAGTTTTTGGACGTGAAGTGCGGATATATACAATGCCTTCATAGGCAGCAGCTTCAGCGACAAGACGTTCCGCTGCAACAGCATCACTCGGATACAGCACAACAGAATCGGGAATTGCTCTAAACATAGCAATATCTTCCAAACCCATCTGCGAAGGACCATCTTCACCAATTGAGACCCCACAGTGTGACCCTGCATATTTTATGTTCGCTTGTGAAATAGCGGACATACGTATATGGTCATACGCGCGCGCTAAAAAAGCAGCAAACGTGGAAACAAAAGGTATCTTTCCACGTTTCGCCAAACCGATGCCCGCACCCACTAAGTTCTGCTCTGCAATGAACATCTCAAAAAATCTGCCCGGATGCAGTTGCATAAACTGCTCCGCATAAGTAGAGTTTTTGGTATCTCCATCCAAAGCAACGACATTGGGATTCGCCGTGCCAAGTTTGGCAAGCCCAGTGCCATAACCCCCGCGTGTCGCGACCTCATCATCAAACTGATAATCGGGAGGTTCACATGCTGTAGGTGTCACGGTCTGAACATCAAGCGATTTCGGTTTTTCTATCTGAAGAGAGGAACCTGTGTGCAACGGACCAAGTTCAGCTAACGCTTTGTCAAGTTGTTCACCTTTAGGTATTGGTTTGCCGTGCCAATTGTCCTCATTTTCAAGGAATGAAACGCCTTTTCCTTTGAATGTCTTTGCGACAATCATTGTGGGTTTTTCTATCGAGGATTTTGCTTGTTCCAATGCAGGTAAAATTTCATCAAAATCATGCCCATTAATGCCGATAGTTTGCCATCCGAAAGCATTAAAACGCTTGCAATAAGTGTCAATATCAAAAGCATACATAGTGCGTTGACTCTGCCCGAGCGCATTTACATCAACAATCCCAACGAGGTTATGTAACTGATAGTGTGATGCCAAAGCAGCTGCTTCCCAAACACCCCCTTCTGCGGTTTCGCCATCCCCAAGTAGCACATAGACACGATAGTCGGATTTGTCTAAGTATTTGCCATTGAGTGCCATTCCCAAACCGAGTGAAAGACCTTGCCCTAACGATCCCGTCGCAACTTCTGTCCATTCAAAACGTGGGGTTGGATGCCCCTCAAGTATGCTGTCAATGTGCCGTAATGTTTGCAGATCGTCTGCAGGAATAATACCTGCTTCCGCATACGCAGCATAAAGCAGCGGTGCTGCGTGTCCTTTTGATAAGATAAACCTATCGTTGTTCGGATTTTGCGCGTTTTCCCTGTCGTAACGCATCCCATGAAAAAACAGAGCAGAGACAATATCCGCCGCTGAAAGACAGGTTGTTGGGTGCCCCGATCCTGCCGCTGATGTTGAGAGAATAGAATGAATTCGTAAGTTTGTCGCTTTCTGTACAAGAAGGTTCTTCAATGTATCCACTAATATCATTTTCCTTTCTTTAGATTAAGTGTGTTTCGCTTTCAAGATTTCGACGCGACGCTGCGCCGATAAAGTCAAGTAATGCTCTTTACAAGTTTTTACAAGAGATTCAAAGGTCTTAATCGCCTTTGAAAAATCGTGAGTTTTGACGTAAGCCTCTCCCTGCCAGTACAATGATTTGGCTATGATTTCGTTTGGAGCCTCCTTCTTGCCTTTCATCTGCTTTTTTTCGTTTCTTATCGCTTCATCAAATTTTTCTATTGCCTGCTCATAATTCTTTTCTTCATAGTAGGCTCTAACAGCTTCCGAATAGGCAAAATTATTCTCTTCTTGCTCGTTAAATGCTGGCACTTCTACACGCTCCGGCTCTAAAACTAATGTTGAAGAGGTATCGTCATCTTCATCATAATCATCATCTTCTTCAGATTCGTCTGGCCCATAAGTGGGGGTATCAGCATCTTCCTCGTCTTCATTATCGTCTACACCGAGGGGGTCAAATTCAGCTTCATCATCAAAATCGTCATCCTTTTCTTCTTGAAGTTCTTCTGGTAGTTCTTCCTCAAGACCATCTATCTCTTCAAGTTTGAAATTCATAATTATCTTCTCCTCATCAGTTGTGGTTTTATACAATAACATCGCAAACTGTGTGCGTCAAATATGCTTATATCTTAACAAATTTAGGTATATATGTCAAGAAAAACCCTAAATGCACCCAGAGGCATTCAATTGTCACAATACATCTTTGTTGGAGGGGTTTCTAACCCCGATTTCTTGCCAGAATCACGGAATTCACCGAAAACACAGAAAACACGTAAAAGCCTCACATTAAACCCTATACCTAAAAATAACCCATATCCTAAGTAATTCAATCTAATGCAGAAGTCTTCTCCTGAAAATCCTGATTCACCCCCCAAACCTATTGTATATCTATTAGAAATCCCTTGTCCTCAACCCCACAACCCCTCCCATCTGTCCCCCATCACCAGTTATAATAATAACACTTGTAGCACAACCTGTTAGGTTGTGCCTCTTCTGTAGGAGCGACCTCTGGTCGCGACCGTTAGATTGAATATCACATTGTCTGAACCAGGATT